>NZ_CP097636.1:2757964-3115929 GCF_023573145.1 Aquincola tertiaricarbonis | reverse complement strand
CCTCGGGTCGTTCCGACACCGCTTCCACGCCGGCCAGCAGCGCCTTGCCCACCAGTTCGGGGCGCAGCGGGTTGCGTTCGTGGTCGGGCCGGCCGATGCGCAGCAGCGAGCCCACGTAGGCGTCCAGCTCGCGCAGCTCCCATTCGCAGGCGTGCTGGATGGCCAGGCCGAAGCGGTCGGCCTCGATGCCGGCCTCCACTTCGTGGTCGTCGACCAGACTCAGCGCTTCCCAGGGCGTGGCAGCCGAGGTGCGCGGGCCCTCGCGCCGGGGCGCGGTCTCGCGCGCCACCTGCTGGTCGAGGGTGTCGTTGAAGGCGTGGCCGAAGGCGGCCTGCTTGCGGTTCAGCTCGAACTGCGCCGCCAGAAAGTCGTCGCGCTCGTGAATGCGCAGGCTGGACAGCGCGGCCAGGCCGAGGCTGTCCACGCAGCGCTGCGCCGCCTCGCGTGCAGCGTGTTTGATGCGAAGCGCCGCTGCCTGGAGCGCGGCTTCGGGGCGCGGTAACGGCGAATTCATGATGCGCACGGCGGCCGAGGTGGAGTGAGGCGCGGGCCGCCGCGGGGCGGCGCCTGCCTCAAGGCCCGGTTATCGGCAAGTATGGGCACAAATTCAGCACCTCGGCGGTGCGGCAGCTCAACGCTTGAGCGCGTCGCGGATCTCGCGCAGCAGCTTCACGTCCTCGGGCTCGGGCGCCGGCGCGGCCGGTGCCGGTTCCGCCAGGCGCAGGCGGTTGATCTGCTTGACCATCACGAAGATGACGAAGGCCAGGATCAGGAAATTCAGCGCCACGGTGATGAAGTTGCCGTAGGCCAGCAGCGGCACGCCGGCCTTGGTCAGCGCCTCGTAGGTCATGGGCCCGCTGTAGCCGGCCGGCGGGCTGGACAGCATCAGGAAGTAGTTCGAGAAGTCGAGCCCGCCGACCACCCGGCCGACCAGCGGCATGATGATGTCCTTGACCAGTGAGTCGACGATCTTGCCGAACGCCGCCCCGATGATCACCCCCACGGCCAGATCGACCACGTTGCCCTTGACTGCAAACGCCTTGAACTCGCTGACGAAACTCATCCTGCACGCTCCTGTGCCTGTTTTGGTGTAACCGGGCCTCTTCCCGGTGCGCCCGGAGTATGACGCGCGGCAAACACGCACCGTTATGTCGTTAGATGTTGACGCGGTCCGTTAGAATCCTTGGTTGCCCCTGACGGAAACCCCGCGTGTGTGTTTCTTGTCGCGTCTTCCAGCGATTGCCACCAGAGGACCTCATGAGTGACCACCAAGTCGACAAAGCCAAACGCACGTGGCTCGTCGCATCCGGATGTGCGGGTGCGGTGGGCGGCATTGCCGTGGCTGTGCCGTTTGTTTCGACGTTCACCCCGTCCGAACGTGCGAAAGCCGCTGGCGCCCCTGTCGAAGTGGACATCGGGGGTCTGCAGCCTGGTGAGAAGGTCACCGTCGAGTGGCGCGGCAAGCCGGTGTGGGTGGTGCGCCGCACCACCGAGCAGGTCGAGGCTCTGAAGAAGCTCGACCCGCAGCTGGCCGACCCCAAGTCGGAGCGCAAGCCCGACGAGATCACCCCGATGGAGAGCTGCCGCAACGAGTGGCGTTCGATCAAGCCGGAGTTCCTGGTGGTCGTGGGCATCTGCACGCACCTGGGCTGCTCGCCGACCGACAAGTTCGCGGCCGGCGCCCAGCCTTCGCTGCCCGACGACTGGCAAGGTGGCTTCCTCTGCCCGTGCCACGGCTCCACCTTCGACATGGCGGGCCGGGTGTTCAAGAACAAGCCTGCGCCGGACAACCTCGAGGTGCCGCCGCACATGTACCTGTCCGATACGCGCCTGCTGATCGGCGAGGAAAAGAAGGCCTGACACTCCGAACATCGCGAGGCACAACACATGGCGGAATTCAAGCAAGCCCCGGCCGGCGCGTCCCTCCCGCAGCAACTGCTGACCTGGGTCGACAACCGGTTCCCAGCCAGCAAGTTGTACAAGGAGCACCTGTCCGAGTACTACGCGCCCAAGAACTTCAACTTCTGGTACTTCTTCGGTTCACTGGCGCTGCTGGTGCTCGTGATCCAGATCGTCACCGGCATCTTCCTGGTGATGCACTACAAGCCGGACGCCAACCTGGCGTTCGCCTCGGTCGAGTACATCATGCGCGATGTGCCCTGGGGCTGGCTGGTGCGCTACATGCACTCCACCGGCGCCTCGGCGTTCTTCGTGGTGGTGTACCTGCACATGTTCCGCGGCCTGCTGTACGGCAGCTACCGCAAGCCGCGTGAGCTGGTCTGGATCTTCGGCTGCGCGATCTTCCTGTGCCTGATGGCCGAGGCCTTCATGGGCTACCTGCTGCCGTGGGGCCAGATGAGCTACTGGGGCGCGCAGGTGATCGTGAACCTGTTCGCGGCCGTGCCCTTCGTCGGTCCTGACCTGGCGCTCCTGATCCGTGGCGACTACGTGGTGAGCGACGCCACGCTGAACCGCTTCTTCAGCTTCCACGTCATCGCGGTGCCGCTGGTGCTGCTGGGCCTGGTGGTGGCGCACATCATCGCGCTGCACGAAGTGGGCTCCAACAACCCTGACGGCGTCGAGATCAAGGCCAAGAAGGACGCGCAGGGTCGCCCGCTGGACGGCATCCCCTTCCATCCGTACTACACGGTGCACGACATCCTGGGCGTGAGCGTGTTCCTGATGATCTTCAGCGCGATCATCTTCTTCGCGCCGGAACTGGGCGGCTACTTCCTGGAGTACAACAACTTCATCCCTGCCGACCCGCTGAAGACCCCGCCGCACATCGCGCCGGTGTGGTACTTCACGCCGTTCTACTCGATGCTGCGCGCCACCACGGACGACCTCGTCAACGTGCTGTCGGTCATCATCGGCGTGGCGGCGCTGCTGTCGTTCATCAAGCTGCGCGCCGGTATCGTCACCAAGGTGGGCGTGGTCATCGCCGCGGCAGTGGCCATCGTGCTGCTCAAGACCTTCGACGCCAAGTTCTGGGGCGTGGTGGTGATGGGCGGCGCCGTGATCATCCTGTTCTTCCTGCCCTGGCTGGACCACAGCCCGGTCAAGTCGATCCGCTACCGCCCGAACTGGCACAAGTACCTGTACGGCGTGTTCGTGGTGTTCTTCTTCGTGCTCGGCTACCTGGGCATCCAGCCGCCGTCGACCGCCGGCACCATCGTGTCGCAGATCGGTACGCTGTTCTATTTCGGCTTCTTCCTGCTGATGCCCTGGTGGAGCCAGATCGGCACGTTCAAGCCGGTGCCTGACCGCGTGGTCTTCAACGCCCACTGACGCCGCCGGAGTACCGAGACACCATGAAAAAGATTCTTCTGTCCCTGCTGGCCTCGCTGGCCGTGCTGTCGGGCGGTGCACAGGCCGCGAGCGAGGGTGCGCCCCTTGACCGCTTCCCGACCGAGCGCATGACCGACGTCGCCGCCCTGCAGAACGGGGCCAAGCTGTTCGTCAACTACTGCCTGAACTGCCACTCGGCCTCGTTCATGCGCTACAACCGGCTGCGCGACATCGGCCTGACCGACGAGCAGATCAAGAGCAACCTCGCCTTCCCGACCAAGAACGTCGGCGACATGATGAAGGCGTCGATCGATCCGAAGCAGGCCAAGGAGTGGTTCGGCGCCACCCCGCCCGACTTGACCGTGATCGCCCGCTCGCGCGCCAGCGGCGCCGGCAGTGGTGCAGACTACCTCTACACCTACCTGCGCACCTACTACCGCGACGAGACCAAGGCCACCGGCTGGAACAACATCGCCTTCCCCAACGTCGGCATGCCCAACCCGCTGTGGGAGCTGCAGGGTCAGCGCGCTGCCCAGTTCGAGGAGCGCCAGGATCCGCATGACCACAGCAAGACCGTGCATGTGTTCAAGGGCTTCCAGCAGCTCACCCCCGGCACCATGTCGCCCACCGAGTTCGACGGCGCGGTGGCCGATCTGGTGGCCTACATGCAGTGGATGGGTGAGCCGCAGCAGAACTTCCGCGTCCGCCTGGGCGTGTGGGTGTTGATCTTCCTGGGCCTGTTCACCGTCATCGCCTGGCGCCTGAACGCCGCCTACTGGAAAGACATCAAGTAGTCGTCTGGTGACCCGGGGCCGCGATCGGCCAGGGTCGTCGGCGCAGTGGTGCTCTCGGGCCCACTGCGCTTCGTGTTTTCTGAGCTTTGATGCTCGCTGTTCGAATTGTTAGAAGAAGGGGCCCGCTGCCATGATGGTGCTTTACTCCGGAACCACCGATCCTTACTCGCACCGCTGCCGCTTCGTGCTGTTCGAAAAGGGCATGGACTTCGAGATCCGCGACGTGGATCTGTTCGCGAAGCCCGAGGACATCGCGTTGATGAATCCGTACAACGAGGTGCCCATCCTCGTCGAGCGCGACCTCATCCTGTATGAGTCGCACATCATCAACGAGTACATCGACGAGCGCTTCCCGCATCCGCAGCTGATGCCCGGCGACCCCGTGGCACGCGCCCGCGTGCGCCTGTTCCTGCTCAACTTCGAGAAGGAGCTGTTCGCCAACGTGAACCTGCTGGAAAGCCGTGGCGTCAAGGCCACCGAGAAGCAGCTGGAAAAGGCCCGCGCGCAGATCCGCGACCGCCTGACGCAGCTGGCGCCCATCTTCCAGAAGAACAAGTACATGCTGGGCGACGACTTCTCGATGCTGGACGTGGCCATCGCGCCGCTGCTGTGGCGCCTGGACTACTACGGCATCGAGCTGTCGAAGAACGCGCTGCCGCTGCTGAAGTACGCCGAACGCATCTTCTCGCGCCCGGCCTACATCGAGGCGCTGACGCCGTCCGAAAAAGTGATGCGCAAGTAAGCTGGCATGACGTCGCCGATCGCTCCGGAAGGGCAGGGCACTTCCACTCGCCCTTACCTCATCCGTGCGCTGCACGACTGGTGCACCGACAACGGCTTCACGCCTTACGTCGCGGTCTTCGTCGACCGCAGCGTGCAGGTGCCGATGGAGTACGTGAAGAACAACGAGATCGTTCTGAACGTGGGCTTCGAGGCGACCAGCGGGCTGAAGCTGGGCAACGAGTTCATCGAGTTTCGCGCCCGCTTCGGCGGCCAGCCGCGGGACATCGTGGTGCCCATCGACCACGTGGTGGCCATCTATGCACGTGAAAACGGGCAGGGCATGGCCTTCCCGATGCCGACCGAGAGCACGGCTGGTCCGGTGAGCGACGAGACCGCCGCGCCCGCCCCCGAGCAGGCCGGTGCCGCCGCGCCCGCACCGGCTGCGGCGCCCGCCGGCCCGCGCGGCCTGCGGCTGGCGGCCGAATCGGAAGGTGACGGCACGCCCCCCGGCGAAGAGCCGCCCGAGCCGCCCAGCGGCGGTGGTGCACGTCCCTCGCTCAAGCGCATCAAGTAGCGCCCGGGGCAGCCTGCGGGCTGCCCTCTAGAATCATCGATCGCGCCGTGCCGGCTTAGCTCAGTTGGTAGAGCACCCGCCTTGTAAGCGGAAGGTCTTCGGTTCGATTCCGAAAGCCGGCACCACAGTCTGCGTGCCTTGCGGCGCGAGTGACCACCTATGTGCGGAGGTCGCGACGGGTTGTCGCGCTGGTGGGCTCAGCTGGCTTTGTTGTCGCCGTCCTCTCGTGACTGCGACGGGCTGTTGCCTCCCGAAGCAGTTGCCTGCACGCTGCCATGGGCGGCAGCAGTGAAAGCCGAAAAGATCGTTTGCAGGTTAGGCTTCATCTGCTGCCACGCCGCCTGCTCGCTGATGGACTTGTGTGGTAGCTCAACCTCGTAGCTCATGACAGGCGCAAAGTCCTTCGGCGGGTGCTTTTCGTCCTGGTGATTGGCCGGCTTGGGCGACATGCTGACCAAACCGTCAATGTGCTCGTAGAGGCTGGGGGCGATGGTTGCGTGCATAGAGTCCAGCACGAAGTCCAGGCCTTCGCGCCGGGCGAGCTTTGCGGCTGGTACGAAGTCAGCGTCGCCTGCCACCAAGATGATGCGGTCAACCTGCTTATTGAACGCAAGGGACGCCACATCAACGCCTATGCGCATATCGACGCCTTTTTGCTTGGTGTCGAGGGTGACGTCTTCTTCCGTGAGCGACTGAAGATCGGTGAGCGTCCAGGCCGACCATCTTGAAGGCCGGGTAGGCGAATAGGAGTCTCATGTCCACTTCGACTTTTGGTGGACACGTGAACACTATCCCCGATCTACAAGGTGGCCCTCGCCGTCGGCGTCGTACGCACAGCGATGAATTCAAGGCCGGCGCGGTGGCCAGTTGCCTGCAACCGGGCATGTCGATGGCGGCGGTGGCGATGGCCCATGGCGTCAACGCCAACTTGCTGCGTCGGTGGGTGCGCGAGGCCGAGATGAAGCCCGCGGCCGGCGCCCTTCGCGGGATGACCCCTGGTGAAGTTCAGGCGCCTGAGCACAGGTCCTCGTTCGTTCCGGTACAACTGCCTGCGCCCAGCGAGCCGGCCGCGCTAACTGACATCCGCATCGAGCTGCAGCGCGGCGTGACAGCGGTCACGGTAACCTGGCCGGCCAGTGCGGCCAGCGAATGCGCGGCCTGGATGCGCGAGCTGCTTCGATGATCCGCATCGACGCGATGTGGCTGTCCGCCGAGCCCGTGGACATGCGGGCTGGACCCGAGCGGCTGCTGGCGCGCGTGGTGCAAGTGTTCGGCGTGGCGCACGCTCACCACGGCTATCTGTTCGCCAATGCCCGTGGCACCCGCGTCAAGCTGCTCATGCATGACGGCTTCGGGCTGTGGTGCGCGTCGCGGCGCTTGAACAGCGGGCGATTCGTGTGGCCCGTCGCTGGCGGCGTGGCGCCCTCGTGGACGCTGACGCAGGCGCAGTTCGATGCCCTGATGCTGGGCCTGCCGTGGCAGCGGCTTCATGAGCTCAGCGCCATCACGCGGGCCTGAATCTGGCGTGCGGTCAGCCATGATCGGTTGACAGTGCATGTGCCGATAGGCCGCGTGGCGGGCTATGGCACGATGCCCCGCATGCTCGGCATGCGTGGTCTTCTTCCCACTGATCCCGAGGGCCTCTCGCCCGAGGTCGCCGCGCTGATCGCCCAGCTGCAGCAGCAGGTGCAGGCCCAGGCGCAGCAACTCGGCGAGCGTGACCAAGCCCTCATGCAGCGCGACCAGGCGCTCGCGGAGCGAGCTGCGGAGCTGGCGCAGCGCGATGCGCTGCTGCAGCGCAAGGACCGCGAGATCGCGCTGCGCGAGGCCAAGATCGAGAAGATCAACTTCGAGCTCGCGCGGCTCAAGCGCTGGACCTACGGGGCCAAGTCAGAGGCCATGAACGCTGACCAGCGTCGCCTGTTCGAAGAGACGCTGGCCGAGGACGAAGCCGCGCTGCGTGCGCAGCTCGAGCGTCTACGCCGTGAAGCCGAGGCCGCCGCGGCGGCCGCCGGCACCCAGCCCAAGGCGCCGTCACGTCAGCCCCGTCGCAGTGCACTGCCGGCGCACCTGCGTCGCGTCGAGCATCGCCATGAGCCCGACAGCACCAACTGCCAGGAGCAGGGTTGCGGACGTCCCATGAAGCGCATCGGTGAAGACGTCACCGAGCGGCTCGACATCGTGCCGGCCGAGTTCTTCGTGCACCGCCACATCTATGGCAAGTGGGCTTGCCGGCACTGCCAGGTCCTCAAGCAGGCGCCCAGCGTGCCGGAGATCGTTGAGGGCGGCATCGCCGCCAGCGGGCTGCTGGCGCACACGGCGATCAGCCGCTTCGTGGACCACCTGCCGTACTACCGTCAAGAGACCATCAACGCCCGCTCCGGCGTGCACACCCCGCGCTCGACGTTGGCAGTCGGGACCGGTCAGGTGGGCGCGGCGTTGGAGCCGCTGTACGTGCTGCACAAGCGCTTCGTGCTCGATTGCCGCGTGCTGCACGCTGACGAGACGCCGGTGGCCTTGCTGGACCCCGGCGCAGGCAGGACACGCCGGGCCTACATGTGGGCCTACGCGCGAAGTTGGCACGACGCGGTGCCCGGCGTCGTCTACGACTTCTGCCGCGGGCGCGGGGCGCAGTACCCGGTGGCCTTCCTCAACGGCGACGAGCGACGCGGCGAGCGACGATGGTCCGGGACGCTGCTCACTGACCGCTACGGTGCGTACGAGGCCGTGGTGGACCCACAGCACTACCCGGGTCGCATCAGCGCCGCATGCGCCGCGCATGCGCGCAGGAACTTCGAAGAGCTCGCGCACGAGGGCACGAGCCCCATCGGGGTTGACGCGCTGCGGCGGTTCGCCCGCATCTATGAAGTCGAGGGCGAACTCAAGGGCCTCAGCGACGACGAGCGCCGAGCTCTGCGGCAGAGGCTTGCCAAGCCGCTATGGGACGAGCTCCAGCAGTGGCTGGGCCTGGAGCGACGGCTGGTCCCAGACGGCGGCGCGACGGCCAAGGCGATCGATTACACGCTGAGCCATTGGGCGGCGCTGACGCGGCACCTCGACGACGGTGCTGTGGCCATCGACAACAACCACCTGGAGCGTCAGATCAAGCCCTGGGCAATGGGACGCAAGGCATGGCAGTTCGTGGGCAGCGAGCTCGCCGGCCAACGCGCTGCCATCGTGATGAGCCTAGTGCAGTCGGCACGGATGAATGGGCACGAACCGTGGGCCTACCTGCGCGACGTGTTGCAGCGTCTGCCGACGCTGCTCAACACCCGGCTCGATGAACTGCTGCCGCATCGCTGGACTGCAGCGAAAGCCTGAACGCCTTCTCGACGTCAAGGTGGGGCGGCTGGACGCTCACGAAGATCGCGCCTCCCTCTTAGAAGATCCGCCTGAACGGCGGGCTTGATCGCCCAGTTCCTGACATCACCAAGGTGCCCAAGCCGGAGCGCTACCTTGCGCAACTGCTTCAGTCGCTCATGGAACGCTGTGCGTCTCTGATACAGGCCAGTCTTCGCGAAATCGATGTACGCGCCCGAAAGCGGGTGGTGGAGCTTCCCAGAAAACGGTGGGCAGTCGTAGACGAAGATCCGGTACAGCTCCCCGCGAGAGCCTGCAGGAGTGGCGTGGCCCGCTCCATCGTCGCCCAGGTGACGGCAAGCCCATTCGTGCAGGCACTCTGCGACGATCTTGCCCTCGTGGTCCCTGCCATTTGGGACCAAGGCACCATAGCGCCGGATGAAGAAGGCGGCGTCGACGAGGATCGCCACCCTCACGTTAGCCCCACAAACAGGTTGCCCCCGGTGTTCGGTTTCCGCCGGATGTTGGCGGGCCTACTGGCGGGGGCGGGATTTATGCGCGAAAGCGTACTTGCATCCTATCCGCCAGTGCATAGGAAATGCCTATCATTTTGCGGCGCAGTTTTCACCGCTCATCATCTCCGTGACCGGCGCTCGCGCTCCCCTGCTGGGCAAGGCCGGCTTCAAGGGCCGCTCATCACACGTATCCGGATCGCCGGCGTGGGCAGGTCCGCCTCCTGCAGCAGTTCCACCAGCCGCGGCAGCATCTGCCGCAGCTTGGCGCTCACGGCGGCGTTGCTGACCAGCAGCGCCCAGCCTTCTTCGTCCACCGGACCTGGCCGCACGTGCCGGCGAAGGGCCGGCGGCAGCGCCGGCTCGATCACGCGGTAGCGTTGGTTGGAGGCCTGCACGCGCTCGACCAGCCGTGCCAGCGGCGCGCTGCCTTCCAGCGCCTCACGGATCGGTCGGGTGGGCGGGTTGCCGCCAGGGGGAGTGCGTGCCATCGGTGCAGTCTAGCCCCGGTGATAGACTCGATCGGCTCAGCGCCATGCGTGCCTGCCCAGCAGGAAGGCACGCTGTTCGCCCGGCTTTCCAGCCCGCCGGGCGTTGCAAACCGGGCCTGCGCCCTCAGGTGCTTCGCTCCTGCCTTGCAGGCTCCTCCGGTCAGCAGGCCTCTTGCGGGCCGGCCGGCTCATTCTTCTCCAGCTTCGTTCAGCGCATGTTGCCTAAGCTTCTCACTTCGATTTTCGGTAGTCGCAACGATCGGCTGATCAAGCAGTTGCGGGCGGTGGTGCAGCAGATCAACGCCCTGGAGCCCCAGTTCGAGAAACTCGACGACGCGGCCCTGCGCGGCAAGACCGACGAGTTCCGCCAGCGGCTGGCCAAGGGCGAAACGCTCGATGCGTTGCTGCCCGAGGCGTTCGCCACCGTGCGTGAAGGCAGCAAGCGCTGCCTGAAGATGCGGCACTACGACGTGCAGCTGATCGGCGGCATGACGCTGCACCAGGGCAAGATCGCCGAAATGCGCACCGGCGAGGGCAAGACCCTGATGGCCACGCTGCCGGTGTACCTGAATGCGCTGCCCGGCAAGGGCGTGCACGTGGTCACGGTGAACGACTACCTGGCCCGCCGCGACGCTGAATGGATGGGCCGGCTGTACAACTTCCTCGGCCTGACCGTGGGCGTGAACGTGCCCGGCATGAGCCGCGAGGAAAAGCAGGCCGCCTACAACGCCGACGTCACGTACGGCACGAACAACGAGTTCGGCTTCGACGTGCTGCGCGACAACATGGTCTACGAGGTGGGCGACCGCGTGCAGCGCAAGCTGAACTACGCCATCGTCGACGAGGTGGACTCGATCCTGATCGACGAGGCCCGCACCCCGCTGATCATCAGCGGCCAGGCCGAGGACCACACCGAGCTGTACGTGCGCATCAACGCCGTCGTGCCCAAGCTCAAGAAGCAGATCGGCGAGGCCGACCCCCGCACCGGCGAGGGCGTGATCGAGCCGGGCGACTTCACGGTGGACGAGAAGAGCCATCAGGTGTTCCTGACGGAAGACGGCCACGAGCATGCCGAGCGCATCCTGGCCGAGGCCGGCCTGCTGGCCGAGGGCGCCAGCCTGTACGACCCTGCCAACATCACGCTGATGCACCACGTGTACGCCGCGCTGCGTGCACGCCACCTGTACAACCGCGACCAGCACTACGTGGTGCAGGGCGGTGAGGTGGTGATCGTCGACGAGTTCACCGGCCGCCTGATGACCGGCCGCCGCTGGAGCGACGGCCTGCACCAGGCCGTGGAAGCCAAGGAAGGCGTCAAGATCCAGAGCGAGAACCAGACCCTCGCCTCGATCACCTTCCAGAACTACTTCCGGATGTACGCCAAGCTGTCGGGCATGACCGGCACGGCCGACACCGAAGCCTATGAGTTCCAGGAGATCTACGGCCTGGAAACCGTGGTCATTCCGCCGAACCGGCCCACCATCCGCAAGGACGAACTCGACCTGGTCTACAAGACCAACAAGGAGAAGTTCAACGCGGTGATCGAGGACATCCGCGACGCGCACACGCGGGGCCAGCCGGTGCTGGTGGGCACCACCTCGATCGAGAACTCCGAGCTGATCTCCAACCTGCTGACGGCCGCCAAGCTGCCGCACCAGGTGCTGAACGCCAAGCAGCACGCCAAGGAAGCCGAGATCGTGGCCCAGGCCGGCCGGCCGGGCGTGATCACCATCGCCACCAACATGGCGGGCCGCGGCACCGACATCGTGCTGGGCGGCAACGTCGAGAAGCAGGTGCAGATCCTCGAGGCCGACGAGACGGTGCCGGCCGACGAGAAGGCCCGCCGCATCGAGCAGCTGAAGGCCGAGTGGCAGAGCCTGCACGACAAGGTGCGCGCCGAAGGCGGTCTGCGCATCATCGCGACCGAGCGCCATGAGTCGCGCCGCATCGACAACCAGCTGCGCGGCCGTGCCGGCCGCCAGGGCGACCCGGGCTCCTCGCGCTTCTACCTGTCGCTGGAAGATCCGCTGATGCGCATCTTCGCGGGCGACCGCGTGCGCGCCATCATGGACCGGCTGAAGATGCCGGAAGGCGAGGCCATCGAGGCCGGCATCGTCTCGCGCAGCATCGAAGGCGCACAGCGCAAGGTGGAAGCCCGCAACTTCGACGTGCGCAAGCAGCTGCTGGAGTACGACGACGTCGCCAACGACCAGCGCAAGGTCATCTACCAGCAGCGCAACGAGATCCTGGAATCCGCCTCGGTGGCCGACCAGATCACCAACCTGCGCCGCAGCGCCATCGCCGGCGTGGTGCGCGCCCACGTGCCCGAAGGCAGCCTGGAAGAGCAGTGGGACCTGGACGGCCTGGAGAAGTCGCTGCGCGACGAATGGCAGCTCGAGGTGCCGCTCAAGGCCATGGTCGAGGGCAGCGACAGCGTGACCGACGAGGACATCGAGGAGCGCGTGGTCAAGGCCGCCGACGAGGTGTTCGATGCCAAGGTGGCCATCGTCGGGCAGGACCAGTTCAATCCGTTCATGCGCATGGTGCTGCTGCAGTCCATCGACAGCCATTGGCGTGAGCACCTGGCTTCGCTGGACTACCTGCGCCAGGGCATCCACCTGCGCGGCTACGCGCAGAAGAACCCCAAGCAGGAATACAAGCGCGAAGCCTTCGAGCTGTTCTCGCAGATGCTCGACCAGGTGAAGCTGGAAGTCACCCGCGTGCTGCTGACGGTGCGCATCCAGTCGCAGGACCAGGTGGCACAGGCCGCCGAGGCCATTGAACAAAGCGCCAGCGAGCTGGGCCAGGTGACCTACACCCATCCGAACGAAGACGGCTCGGTATCGCAGGAAACCGAAGGCGGCAACCTGGCCGACCAGCTGCCGCGCGTGGGCCGCAACGACCCCTGCCCCTGCGGCAGCGGCAAGAAGTACAAGCAGTGCCACGGCCGCCTGAGCTGATCCGCCCCTTTGTCATCCACCGCTGAACTGACCGCACCGACCGGAGGCCGCCGATGCCCGTGAACCTGCAAGCGCCCAATCCTGCCGACCTCCATCCCGTCGCCGGTGTGCGGCTGGGCATCGCGATGGGGGGCATCCGCAAGGCCAATCGCAAGGACCTGGTGGTGATCGCGCTGGACGAAGGTTCGCAGGTGGCGGGCGTGTTCACGCGCAACCGCTTCTGCGCCGCGCCGGTGCAGGTGGGCCAGGCGCACCTGGCGGCCGGCCGCGGCATCCGCGCACTGGTCATCAACACCGGCAACGCCAACGCCGGCACCGGCGAAGACGGCCTGCAGCGCGCCCGTGCCACCTGCGCCGCCGCCGCGCGGCTGATGAACCTGGCGCCCGAGCAGGTGCTGCCGTTTTCCACCGGCGTGATCATGGAAACGCTGCCGGTGGACCGCATCGAAGCCGGCCTGCCCGCCGCGCTGGCCGACCTGCGCGCCGACGGCTGGGCCGATGCGGCCCAGGGCATCATGACCACCGACACCCTGCCCAAGGCCGCTTCGCGCCAGGTGCAGGTGGGTGGCCGCACCGTCACCGTCACCGGCATTTCCAAGGGCGCCGGCATGATCCGGCCCAACATGGCCACGATGCTGAGCTACGTGGCCACCGACGCGGCAGTGTCGCCCGCGCTGCTGCAGCCGCTGGTGCGTGAGGCGGCCGACCTGAGCTTCAACCGCATCACCATCGACGGCGACACCTCCACCAACGACTCGTTCGTGCTGATGGCCACCGGCCAGGCCGGCAACGCGCCGGTGGAGTCGCTGGACTCGGCCGACGGCCGCGCGCTGCGCGATGCGGTGGTGGCCGTGGCCACGCAGCTGGCCCAGGCCATCGTGCGCGACGGCGAAGGCGCCACCAAGTTCATCACCGTGCAGATCGACGGCGGCCGCACGGCTGACGAGTGCAAGCTGGCGGCCTACGCCATCGCGCATTCGCCGCTGGTCAAGACCGCCTTCTTCGCCAGCGACCCCAATTTGGGCCGCATCCTGGCGGCGGTGGGTTATGCGGGCATCGACGACCTCGACCAGTCGAAGATCGACCTCTTCCTGGACGACGTGCACGTGGCCCGCGCTGGTGGCCGCCACCCCGAGTACCAAGAAGCCGACGGCCAGCGGGTGATGAAGCAAAGCGAGATCACCGTGCGCGTGAACCTGCACCGCGGCAGCGCCAGCGCCACGGTGTGGACCTGCGACCTCTCGCACGACTACGTCAGCATCAACGCCGACTACCGCAGCTGATATTCGCCGGCTCGTAGGGCTTGCTGCGGTCTGTGCGCCGCTGTTAGCCTGCCGGATTGGCCATGGCCGCCCACGAGGCGTGCCGCCGATCCGTGAGACCCGAGCCCATGAAGCCGCTTCTTCGCCTGCCCGCCGCCTGGCGCCGCAGGCTGCAACTGCCGCCGAACGACCTGCTGCGCAACGCGGCTTACCGGCGGCTGTTCACCTCCATCCTTTGCAGCTCACTGGGCGGCCAGGTGACCATGCTGGCGCTGCCGCTCACCGCCGCGCTGCTGCTGCATGCCACGCCCACGCAGATGGGCTGGCTCACCACGATGGAGCTGCTGCCCTTCGTGCTGTTCTCGCTGCCCGCCGGCGTGTGGCTCGACCGCGTGCGCAAGCTGCCGGTGTATGTGGCCGGCGAGTTCTCGCTGGCGGTGGCGGTGCTCACCATTCCGCTGGCCTGGGCCCTGGGCTGGCTCAGCATCGCGTGGCTGTACGTGGTGGGCTTTCTCATCGGCACCGTCTACACCACCGCGGGCAGCGCCGCGCAGATCGTGCTCACCCAGGTGGTGCCGCGTGAGCGGCTGGTGGAAGCGCATGCCAAGAATGCGCTGGCCACGTCCGGTGCCGAGGTGGTGGGCCCGGGCCTGGCTGGCGCGTTGATCAAGGCCGTGGGCGCGCCGATGGCGCTGGTGATCGATGCCCTGCTGCTGCTGGTGTCGGTGGGCATCCTGCGGGGCGTGGACGCGCGGGAGAACCGGCAGCTCCAGGTCGGCCGGCGCTTCTGGCCGCAGCTGAAGGAGGGCCTGCGCTTCGTGGCCCACCACCGGCTGCTGATCGCGCTGGCAGTGGCCGTGGGCCTCTGGCAGATGTGCCACAACGCCGCGCTGGTGGTGCAGATCCTCTACGCCACGCGCGAGCTGGGCATGTCCGAGCGTGCCATCGGCCTGGCCTACGTGGCCATGGGCGGCGGCACGGTGCTGGCCAGCACCTTGGGCCACCGCATCAGCGAGCGCATCGGGCCCGGCCCCTGCCTGACGCTGGGCATCGGCTGCTGCGGCCTGGGCTGGCTGCTGGCGGCGCTGGTGCCGCCGCAGTACGGTGGCATCGCGGCTTTCGTGGCCATGCTGGTCTTGTTCGGTGTGGGCGCGGTGCTGATCTTCATCAACTTCCTGGCGCTGCGGCAGGCGGTGACGCCGGAGCCCTTGCTGGGCCGCATGACCAGCATTATGCGCTGGCTGATCATCCTGCCGGCGGGCCCGGGCGCGCTGCTGGGGGGCTGGCTGGGCGAGCATGTGGCGCTGCGCGCCACGCTGCTGTTTTCGGGCGTCACGGCCCTGCTGTTGGCCGGGGCTGCACTGCGCCACCCGGTGATCCGCGCGGTGCGCAGCCTGCCTTCACAGCCGAAGTCGGAGGCGGTGCCCCCGGAAGATCCGGCCGCCGAGGCGATGCCGTTGAAAGCCTGAGTCAGCCTCAGTCTGCGGTACGGTCCACCGCCGGCGAAAACCGATCCACCGCATCGGTGATCACACCGTCGATGCCCGCGGCTTCCAGCCGTAGCGCATCGGCGCTTTCGTTCACCGTGTAGCAGAGCGAACGCAGGCCGGCGGCGTGGATGCGGCCGATCACCCCCGCGTCCAGCAGCTTGTGGTTGCACACCACCGCGACGCAGCCCAGGCCCTGCGCTTCTTCAAGCCAGCCTTCACGCAGGCTGTCCAGCAGCAGCGCACGCGGCACCTCTGGTGCGGTGTCGCGGGCGCCGGCCAGCGACTCGGGCTGGAACGAGCTGAACAGCGGCGGCAGCGCCTGCGGCTGCGCAGCCCACAGGCGCAGCACCTCGGCGCCCACCACCTCGCCGGTGCGGCGCTCCACGCCCGGCGTAGGCTTGATCTCGATGTTCAGCGCAAAGCCGTTGCGCAGCACGTAGGCGGCGATGGCGTCCAGCCGCGGCAGCGGTTCACCTGCGTAGCCGCGTGAATGCCAGCTGCCGGCGTCCAGCCGCGACAAGGCGTCCCAGGGGTGGTCGCCCGCCGTGCCCTGGCCGTTGGTGGTGCGCTCCAGCGTGGCGTCGTGCAGCAGAAAAGGCACGCCCTCGGCGCTCAGCTTCACGTCGCACTCGAAGCCGCGGTAGCCATGGGCGGCGCCCAGGCGGAAGGCGGCCAGCGTGTTCTCCGGCGCCAGCTTGCCGGCGCCGCGGTGGGCGATCCAGCGCGGGTAGGGCCAGGCCGCCTGCGGGTTCAACGCTTGCATCGGGTGCCCCGCCTCAGGTGCCACTGACGCGCTTTTGCGTGCCGGCGTCGAACCAGTGCAGGTGCGCGGCGTTGACCAGCAGGCGCACCGTCTGCCCCAGTGCCGGCGGGCGGTCGCCGCTGTCCACACGCACCGTCACGAGGTCGCTGCCCGCCGACAGCCGGCCGTAGATCAGCCGCTCGGCGCCCAGCGTCTCGATCATCTCCACCGTGAAGGGCCAGCCGCCGTGGCCGTTGCTGGCGTCGGCGATGGACAGATGCTCCGGCCGCGCACCCAGAATCAGCTCGCCGGCCTGCGGTGCGGTGCCCGGCAGCGACAAGGCGGTGCCGGCGATGCTGAAGCGCGAGCCGTCGGCCTGGCCGCGGATCAGGTTCATCGGCGGCGAGCCGATGAAGCCCGCGACGAAGGTGGTGGCCGGGCGGGTGTACACCTCGTCCGGCGTGCCGATCTGCTCCATGCGGCCGGCGTTCATCACGATCATGCGCTGGGCCAGCGTCATCGCCTCCACCTGGTCGTGCGTGACGAACAGCGACGTGACGCCCAGCTCGCGGTGCAGCTTCTGGATCTCCAGCCGCGTCTGCGCGCGCAGCTTGGCGTCCAGGTTGGACAGCGGCTCGTCGAACAGGAACACCTGCGGCTGCCGCACGATGGCGCGGCCCATGGC
Organism: Aquincola tertiaricarbonis; assembly: GCF_023573145.1. Classification (GTDB taxonomy): domain Bacteria; phylum Pseudomonadota; class Gammaproteobacteria; order Burkholderiales; family Burkholderiaceae_C; genus Aquincola; species Aquincola tertiaricarbonis_B. The sequence goes on along the minus strand of NZ_CP097636.1, from coordinate 3,099,108 downwards.
CACGCGCTGGCGCTGGCCGCCCGACAGCTGCCGCGGCTTGCGTTCCAGCAGCGCGCCCAGCTCCAGGATCTTGGCCGCCTTCTGCACCCGGGCCTCGATCTCGGCCGGTGGCACCTTGGCGATCTTCAGGCCGTAGGCCATGTTGGCGTACACCGTCATGTGCGGGTACAGCGCGTAGTTCTGGAACACCATCGCGATGTCCCGCTCCGACGGTTCCACGTCGTTGACCACGCGGCCGCCGATGCCGATCTCCCCGCCGCTGATTTCTTCCAGCCCGGCCACCATGCGCAGCAGCGTGCTCTTGCCGCAGCCCGAGGGGCCGACGATGACGACGAATTCGCCGTCGGTGATCTCCGCATTGACGCCGTGGATGACCTGCAGCGCGCTGGCACCGGTGCCATAGCGCTTGACCACGTTGCGGATGGAAATGGCTCCCACTGTGTTTTCCTATTTCTCGGTATCGACCAGGCCCTTGACGAACCACTTCTGCATCAGCATCACCACCAGCGCGGGCGGGATCATCGCCAGCATCGCGGTGGCCATGATCAGGTTCCACTCGTTGCCGGCTTCGCCGCCGGCGATCATCCGCTTGATGCCGATGACCACGGGGTACATGTCTTCCTGGGTGGTGACCAGCAGCGGCCACAGGTACTGGTTCCAGCCGTAGATGAACTGGATGACGAACAGCGCCGCGATGCTGGTGGTGGACAGCGGCACCAGCACGTCCTTGAAGAAGCGCAGCGGCCCGGCGCCGTCGATGCGGGCGGCCTCCACCAGCTCGTCGGGCACTGTCAGGAAGAACTGCCGGAACAGGAAGGTGGCCGTGGCCGAGGCGATCAGCGGCACCGTCAGGCCGGCATAGCTGTTGAGCATGCCCAGGTCGCTCACCACCTTGTAGGTGGGCCCGATGCGCACCTCCACCGGCAGCATCAGCGTGACGAAGATGGCCCAGAAGAAGAACTTGCGGAACGGGAACTTGAAGTACACCAGCGCAAAGGCCGACAGCAGCGAGATCGCGATCTTGCCGAGGGCGATGATCAGCGCGCTGATCAAACTGACCATCATCATGCGGCCCACCGCCGCGTTGGAGCCGCCACCGCTGCCGGTGCCGAACAGCGCGGTGCGGTAGTTCTCGATGAAGTGCGCCCCCGGCAGCAACGGCATCGGCTGCTGCACCACCTCGCTGGCGGTGTGGGTGGAGGCGACGAAGGTCAGGTACACCGGGAAGGCGACGATCGCCACTCCCAGCAACAGGATGACGTGGGCCAGGATGCCCAGCGTGGGACGGCGCTCGACCATCAGTAGTTCACTTTCTTCTCGACGAACTTGAACTGCACCACCGTGAGCGCAATCACGATGACCATCAGCACCACCGACTGTGCGGCCGAGCCGCCCAGGTCCAGCGCCTTGAAGCCGTCGTAGTACACCTTGTAGACCAGGATCGCAGTGTCCTTGCCGGGGCCGCCCTGGGTGGCTGCATCGACGATCGCGAAGGTGTCGAAGAAGGCGTACACCACGTTGATCACCAGCAGGAAGAAGGTGGTGGGCGACAGCAGCGGGAACTGGATGGTCCAGAAGCGCCGCCACGGTCGCGCGCCGTCAATGGCCGCTGCCTCGATCAGCGACTTGGGAATGCTCTGCAGCCCGGCCAGGAAGAACAGGAAGTTGTACGAGAGCTGCTTCCACACCGCCGCCATCACGATCAGCGTCATCGCGTGGTTACTGTTGAGCAGGTGGTTCCAGTCGAAGCCCAGCGCGGCCAGCGCGTACGACACCACGCCGATGCTGGGCGCGAACATGAAGAGCCACAGCACGCCCGCCACCGCCGGCGCCACGGCATACGGCCAGATGAGCAGCGTGCGGTAGAAGTGCGTGCCACGCACCACCCGGTCGGCGAACACGGCCAGCAGCAGCGAGATGCTGATGCCCAGCACCGCCACCAGGGCCGAGAACACCGCCGTGGTGCTGAACGAGGCCAGGTAGGTGGGGTCGTCCCACAGCCGCTGGAAGTTCTCCAGGCCCACCCATTCCACCGAGGTGCCGAAGGCATCGGACTGCTGGAACGATTGGACCAGGGCCTGGCCCGCGGGCCAGAAGAAGAAGATGCTGATGACGGCCAGCTGCGGGGCGATGAGCGCCCAGGGCAGCCAGCGGGAACGGAAGACGACGCGTTTTTCCATGGGCGCGGCGGCGGGGCCGGCGGATGCTTGTTGTTGTGATTGTCAGGCCTCGCGGCACGCCGTCCCGGCGCACCGCGAGGCGAGGCCGGTGCGCGTCAGCGGCTGTTGGCCTTCTGGAAGCGTTCGAGCTGCTCGTTGCCGCGCTTGACGATGGCGTCCAGCGCTTCCTTGGCGGTCTTCTTGCCGGCCCACACCTGTTCGAGTTCTTCGTCCTCGATGGCGCGGATCTGCAGGTAGTTGCCCAGGCGGATGCCGCGCGATTTGTCGGTCACCTTGCGGATCATCTGGTTCACCGCCACGTCGGTGCCCGGCTTTTCCTTGTAGAAGCCCGACTCCTCGGTCAGCTTGAACGAGGCCATGGTGATCGGCAGGTAGCCGGTGCGCTTGTGGCTGGCCGACTGCACTTCAGGCTTGGAAAGGTAGTTGAAGAAGGTGGCGATGCCCTTGTATTCCTCGGCCTTCTTGCCCGACATCACCCACAGGCTGGCGCCACCGATCACGGTGTTCTGCGGCGCACCTTCCACGTCGGGGTAGTAGGGCAGCGGGGCCAGGCCGTAGGCGAACTTGGCGTTCTTGGCCACGTCGCCGTAGAAGCCCGACGAGGTGGTGATCATGGCGCACTCACCCGACGTGAACGAGGCTTGCGGCGTGGCGCTGCGGCCCTTGTAGACGAACAGGCCCTGCTTGGCCATGTTGGCCAGGTTCTCGATGTGGCGCACGTGCAGCGGCGAATTGACCACCAGACGCGCGTCGAGGCCGGCCAGGCCGTTGCGCTTGGTTGCGAACTCCACGTTGTGCCAGGCCGAGAAGCTTTCCAGCTGCGTCCAGTTCTGCCAGGCCAGCGTGATGGGGCACTTGTGGCCGCTGGCCTTCAGCTTGGCCGCGGCAGACACCACTTCGGGCCAGGTGGCCGGGGCCTTGTCGGTGGGCAGGCCGGCGGCCTTGAAGGCGTCCTTGTTGAAGTAGAAGATCGTGGTCGAGCTGTTGAACGGGAAGCTCAGCATCTCGCCGTTCGGCGCGGTGTAGTAGCCGGCCACGGCGGGGATGTAGGCCGCCGGGTCGAACTTGAAGCCGGCGTCCTTCATCACCTTGCCCACCGGCACCACGGCGCCCTTGCTGGCCATCATGGTGGCGGTGCCCACTTCAAACACCTGCAGGATGTGCGGCGCGTTGCCGGCACGGAAGGCGGCGATCGCCGCGGTCATCGACTCGTCGTAGCTGCCCTTGTAGGTGGGCACGATCTTGTAGTCCTTCTGGCTGGCGTTGAAATCCTTGGCCAGGTCGTTGACCCATTCGTTGTTGACGGCGGTCATCGAGTGCCACCACTGGATCTCCACCTGGGCCTGGGCGCCGAAGGAGGCTGCCAGGACGGCCGAGGCCAGTGCGAACGACTTGAAATGCATGCAAAGGGCTCCGTAGGAACAAAAGGGGGGCTCGTGACCCCCCAGTATTTTCAGTTTTGATGACAGTCGCGTTTCTGTCACAAAGCCGGTGGCGGCGGAACGGGGATAACCCGCCGCAAGCGGTGCCGCGGCAGGGTCATGGCCGGGCACTCTGGGGCGGTGCGGTAACATCCAGCCCCCCTTGCGTCAACCCCGCCCGGTGCCGTCGCCCGGGCTGCGGCGGCGGTTAAATGACATGAATGCACCGCTTGCCGTGAATACCCTGGCCGCGCCCGGCCTTGCTGATGAGCAGGCGCCCCGCCTGCGCGAGATTCCCTACAACTACACCTCGTTCTCCGACCGCGAGATCGTGATGCGGCTCCTGGGCGAGCGCGCCTGGACGCTGCTGGACAAGCTGCGCGGCGAACGCCGCACCGGCCGCTCCGCCCGCATGCTGTACGAGGTGCTGGGCGACATCTGGGTGGTGCAGCGCAACCCGTACCTGCAGGACGACCTGCTGGACAACCCCAAGCGCCGCGGCCTGCTGGTGGACGCGCTGCGTCACCGCCTGGGCGAGATCGCCAAGCGCCGCGATCCGCAGGCCGATCCGCAGCGCGATGCGCTGGTGGGTGAGCTGCTGCAGCTGGCCCAGGGCGCGGTGGCGGGCTTTGCCACCTCGTTCGACCAGCTGGACGAGCTGCGCCGCCGCGCCCGCCGCACGTTGGGCCGCATCACCGCCAAGGACAACATCAAGTTCGACGGCCTGTCGCGCGTTTCGCACGTCACCGACGCCACAGACTGGCGCGTGGAGTACCCCTTCGTGGTGCTCACGCCCGATACCGAGGCGGAGATGGCCGGCCTGGTGCAGGCCTGCGTGGAGCTGGGGCTGACCATCATTCCGCGCGGGGGTGGCACTGGTTACACCGGCGGCGCCATTCCACTCACGTGGAAGAGCGCGGTGATCAACACCGAGAAGCTCGAGCGCATGACCGAGGTGGAGCTGGTCAGCCTGCCCGGGCTGGCGAAGCCGGTGGCCACCGTGTACACCGAGGCCGGCGTGGTCACCCAGCGGGTGGCCGACGCGGCCGAGCGTGCGGGCTATGTGTTCGCGGTCGATCCCACCTCGGCCGAGGCCAGCTGCATCGGCGGCAACATCGCGATGAACGCGGGCGGCAAGAAGGCCGTGCTGTGGGGCACCGCGCTCGACAACCTGGCCAGCTGGCGCATGGTCACGCCCGACGCCAAGTGGCTGGAGGTGGTGCGCCTGGACCACAACCTGGGCAAGATCCACGATGTGGAGGCGGCGCGCTTCGAGCTGCGCTACTTCGATGCCTCGGGCAAGGTGCTGGAACGCACCGAGATGCTGGAGATCCCCGGTCGCGTGTTCCGCAAGGAAGGGCTGGGCAAGGACGTCACCGACAAGTTCCTGGCCGGCCTGCCCGGCATCCAGAAAGAAGGCTGCGACGGCCTGATCACCAGCGCGCGCTGGGTGGTGCACCGCATGCCGGCCCACACCCGCACCGTGTGCCTGGAGTTTTTCGGCAATGCCAAAGATGCCGTGCCCAGCATCGTCGAGATCAAGGACTTCATGTTCGCCGAGGCACGCCAACCCGGCGGCGCCATCCTGGCCGGCCTGGAACACCTGGACGACCGCTACCTGAAGGCGGTGGGCTACGCCACCAAGAGCAAGCGCGGCAGCACCAGCGCCAACGGCCTGCCCAAGATGGTGCTCATCGGCGACATCGTCGGCGACGACGAAGCCGCCGTGGCCCGCGCCACCAGCGAGGTGGTGCGCATCGCCAACAGCCGTGCGGGCGAAGGCTTCGTGGCCGTCAGCGCCGATGCGCGCAAGAAGTTCTGGCTCGACCGCAAGCGCACCGCCGCCATCGCGCGCCACACCAACGCCTTCAAGATCAACGAAGACGTGGTGATTCCGCTTGAGCGCATGGGCGAGTACACCAACGGCATCGAGCGCATCAACATCGAGCTGAGCCTGCGCAACAAGCTGCAGCTGGTCGATGCGCTGGAAGCGTTTTTCCTGCGCGGCAACCTGCCGCTGGGCAAGAGCGACGATGCCGGCGACATCCCCAGCGCCGAGCTGCTGGAAGACCGTGTGCAGCAGGCGCTGCAGCTGCTGCGCGAAGTGCGCGTGCTGTGGAGCGGCTGGCTGCAGGGCCTGGACCAGATTGCTGCGGGTGACGACGCGCGCAGCTTCTTCGAGCTGATCCAGGACACCACGCTGCGCGCCTCCTGGAAAACGCAGATCCGCAAGCCGCTGCAGGCCTTGTTCGCGGGCGCGGCGCTGGCGCCCATCGTGGAAGAGTGCAATCGCATCCACAAGGAAGTGCTGCGCGGCCGCGTGTGGGTGGCGCTGCACATGCATGCCGGTGACGGCAACGTGCACACCAACATCCCGGTCAACAGCGACAACTACGAGATGCTGCAAACCGCGCATGAGGCGGTGGCCCGCATCATGACGCTGGCGCGCAGCCTCGACGGCGTGATCTCGGGCGAGCACGGTATCGGCATCACCAAGCTCGAATTCCTCAGCGAAGACGAGCTGCAGCCCTTTGCCGACTACAAGCGGCGCGTGGACCCCGAAGGCCGCTTCAACCGCGGCAAGCTGCTGCGGCCCGGCACCACCGCCGACTGGGCCGACGTGCACGCCGCCGACCTGCGCCATGCCTACACGCCCAGCTTCGGGCTGATGGGGCATGAGTCGCTGATCATGCAGCGCAGCGACATCGGCGCCATCAGCGACAGCATCAAGGACTGCCTGCGCTGCGGCAAGTGCAAGCCGGTGTGCGCCACCCACGTGCCGCGCGCCAACCTGCTGTACAGCCCGCGCAACAAGATCCTGGCCACCTCGCTGCTGGTGGAAGCCTTCCTGTACGAGGAGCAGACCCGCCGCGGCGTGTCCATCAAGCACTGGGAAGAGTTCGAGGACGTGGCCGACCACTGCACGGTGTGCCACAAGTGCGCCAACCCGTGCCCGGTGAAGATCGACTTCGGCGACGTGTCGATGAACATGCGCAACCTGCTGCGCAAGATGGGCCAGAAGAGCTTCCGCCCCGGCAATGCCGCGGCGATGCTGATGCTCAACGCCACCAACCCGCAAACCATCAAGGTGGTGCGCAGTGCGATGGTGGACGTGGGCTTCAAGGCCCAGCGCCTGGCGCACGACGTGCTGAAGCTGGCCGCCCGCAAGCAGACCGGCGCGCCCCCCGCCACCGTGGGCACCGCGCCCCTCAAAGAGCAGGTGGTGCACTTCATCAACAAGAAGCTGCCCGGCGGCTTGCCCAAGCGCACCGCCCGTGCGCTGCTGGACATCGAGGACAAGGCCTACGTGCCCATCATCCGCAACCCGCAGGCCACCACGGCCGAGGCGGAGGCGGTGTTCTATTTCCCCGGTTGCGGCAGTGAACGCCTCTTCAGCCAGGTGGGCCTGGCCACCCAGGCCATGCTGTGGCATGCCGGCGTGCAAACCGTGCTGCCGCCGGGCTACCTGTGCTGCGGCTACCCGCAGCGCGGCTCGGGTCAGTTCGACAAGGCCGAGCAGATGATCACCGACAACCGGGTGCTGTTCCACCGCGTGGCCAACACGCTGAACTACCTGGACATCAAGACGGTGGTGGTGAGCTGCGGCACCTGCTACGACCAGCTGCAGGGCTATGAATTCGACAAGATCTTCCCCGGCTGCCGGATTGTCGACATCCACGAATACCTGCTGGAGCGTGGCATCACGCTGCCGGCCGCGCAGCAGGGCGCCTACCTGTACCACGACCCCTGCCACACGCCGATGAAGCTGCAGGAGCCGATGAAGACGGTCAAGGCGCTGGTGGGCGAGGGCGTGCTGAAGAACGACCGCTGCTGCGGCGAGAGCGGCACCCTCGGCGTCACCCGGCCCGACATCTCCACGCAGATCCGCTTCCGCAAGGAAGAAGAGCTGCGCAAGGGTGAAGCCGCGCTGCGCGACAGCGGCGCCGTGCCCGCCGGCCAGGACGTGAAGATCCTGACCAGCTGCCCCAGCTGCCTGCAAGGCCTGAGCCGCTACGGCAACGACCTGAACAACGGCCTGCTGGAAGCCGACTACATCGTGGTGGAAATGGCCCGCAAGATCCTGGGCGAGAACTGGATGCCCGAGTACGTGGCCCGCGCCAACCAGGGCGGCATCGAGCGGGTGCTGGTGTGAGTGCGTCTACCAGCGCTGCGCCCTGCGAGCTGTGCACCACGCCCGGCGGCCACGTGGTGTGGCGGGGCGAGGGCTGGCGCGTCATCCGCGCGGCGGACGAGCTGTTTCCCGCCTTCTACCGCCTGATCCTCGACCGCCATGTGGCCGAGCTGAGCGACCTGTCGCCCGAAGACCAGGCCCGCTGCCTGGCGCTGCTGGTGGCGGTGGAACGGGCGCTGCGCCAGCAGTTGCGCCCCACCAAGATCAACCTGGCCGCCTTCGGCAACATGGTGCCGCACCTGCACTGGCACGTGATCGCCCGCTTCAGCTGGGACAGCCACTTTCCGCAGCCGGTGTGGGGCACGGCCCAACGCAGCGTGCAGCCGCCCGCGGTGCAGCGCCTGTCCTGCACCCTCGATCAACTGGACGCGGCCGTGGCCGCCGCGCTGGAGGCCGCATGAGCAAACCGCAACCCACCGGCGTCACGGTGCACCAGCAGTCGCGCCTGCTGGAAGTGAGCTTCGACGACGGGCGCAGCTTCCGCATCCCGTTCGAGCTGATGCGCGTGTACTCGCCCTCGGCCGAAGTGCAGGGCCACGGCCCGGGCCAGGAAGTGCTGCAGCATGGCAAGCGCGACGTGGTCATCGAAGACATCGTGCAGGTGGGCCACTACGCGGTGCAGCCGAAGTTCAGCGACGGGCACGATTCCGGCATCTTCACCTGGGAGTACCTCTACTTCCTGGGCAGTGAGCAGCCAGACCTCTGGCGCCAATACGAAACCCGGTTGCAGCAGGCCGGCGTCGACCGAGACGCGCCCATGCCCACCGCGGGCGGCCACGCCTGCGGCAACCACTAGCAGCGGAAGCAGCGATGAGCCAGACCCATTTCGGTTTCCAGACCGTCGACGAGCGAGAGAAAGCGCAGCGCGTGCGCGGCGTGTTCGACTCGGTGGCCACCAAGTACGACGTCATGAACGACCTGATGTCGATGGGCCTGCACCGTGCCTGGAAGGCCTACACCGTGGCCGTGGCCGATCTGCGCGAAGGCAGCCGCGTGCTCGACATCGCCGGCGGCACCGGCGACCTGGCCCGCGCCTTCAGCAAGAAGGTGGGCGCCAGCGGCGTGGTGGTGCACACCGACATCAACGAGGCCATGCTGCGCACCGGCCGCGATCGCCTGCTGGACGAAGGCCTGGTGCTGCCCACCACCTTGTGCGATGCAGAGCACCTGCCTTTCAAGGACGCCAGCTTCGACCTGGTCAGTGTCGCCTTCGGCCTGCGCAACATGACGCACAAGGACGGTGCGCTGAAGGAAATGAACCGCGTGCTGCGCCCCGGCGGCCGGCTGCTGGTGCTGGAGTTCTCCAAGGTGGCGGCGCCGTTGCAAAAAGCCTACGACTGGTACTCCTTCAAGGTGCTGCCGCGCCTGGGCCAGTGGGTGGCGGGCGATGCGCACAGCTACCAGTACCTGGCCGAGTCCATCCGCATGCACCCCGACCAGCAGACGCTGAAAGCGATGATGAAGACCGCTGGCTTCGGCCATGTGGATGTGCACAATCTCACGGGCGGCGTGGTGGCGCTGCACGTTGGCATCAAGTGCTGATCGTTTGTGCCTGAAGACACGGTCTCCCCTACACACATGGGGAGTGATACCTTGTCTGTCAGTGCTTACACGGATCTGCCATAGGCGGCCCTATACACTCCGCCGTCTGGGCAATCGACGGCCGGCGCCATGCTGGTCCGCATCCTGCGAGCCCACACCCCTAGACATGACCTTGCCCGGCAAGGTGGGAGATTCCAGCGTGACGACCCGATCCGACCCTCATCCCCAGGCGCGCCAAAGTTTGCGTGTGGCCTGCATCGCCGCGGCCTGTGCCGCCATGTTGCTGGCCGCGGGTTGCGGGGAAAAGAAAGAAAAGGGCGCCAGCCAGACGGCTGCCAAGGTGAACAAGGAAGAAATCACCGTTCACCAGATCAACTTCGTGCTGCAGCAGCAGCGCGGCCTGCGCCCTGAGCAGGCAGACGCTGCCAGCAAGCAGATCCTGGAACGCCTGATCGACCAGGAGCTGGCCGTGCAGAAGGCCACCGACCAGAAGCTGGACCGCGACCCGCGCGTGGTGCAGCAGATCGAGGCCGCCAAGCGCGAAATCATCGCGCGCGCGTACGTGGACAAGATCGGCGAAACCGCCAGCAAGCCCACGCCCGACGAAGTGCGCAAGTACTACGACGAGAAGCCGGCCCTCTTCAAGGAGCGCCGCATCTACAACCTGCAAGAGCTGGCCATCGAAGCCAAGCCCGAGCAGGTCGACGGCCTTCGCACGAAGCTTGCTGAGGCCAAGAACGTGAACGAATTCGTCGATTACCTCAAGGCCAACGACTTCAAGTTCGCCGGCAACCAGGCCGTGCGGGCAGCGGAGCAGCTGCCGCTGGCCAGCCTGGACAACTTCGCCCGCCTACAAGACGGCCAGGCGGTGCTGCAGCCGTCGCCCAACGGCGCCCAGGTCATCGTCCTCGTCAACTCGCGCAGCCAGCCGGTGACGCTGGAACAGGCTACGCCGGCGATCGAGCAGTTCTTGACCAATGACCGGAAGCGGAAGTTGGTTGAAGACGATGTCAAGCGGATGCGGGGTGAGGCGAAGATTGAATACGTCGGCAAGTTCGCGGACGGCGCCGCCAGTGCGCCTGCGGCTGCGCCGGCACCTGCGCCCGCTCCAACGGCATCCTTGCCGGCTGCTGCTACCCAAGCGGCTCCTGCTGCAAGCGGTGGTTTGGATTCGGACACGATCAGCAAGGGAATGAGACTCAAGTGATGAGAAATATATTCAAGCACACAGTCGTCGCTGCGGTCGCTGTCACCGTGATGGGATTGGCGTCACCTTCGTGCGCGTTTGGTCAAGTCGCCGCCCCGAGCGCTAGCGCTGCGGCCAGCGCTCCGTCCTCGACCGATTCTGAATATCTACTCGGGGCTGGTGACGTTGTAAGGATCTCTGTTTTTCAGAATCCAGATCTCACCTTGGAAGTTCGTGTCAGCGAGAACGGTGTAATCAGCTACCCCCTGCTGGGCAACTTGCGCATTGGCGGCAAAAGCGTTGGCCAAGCTGAGCGCTTGATTGCTGATGGCTTACGAAACGGAAATTTCGTCAAGCAGCCGCAGGTCAGTTTGCTGGTGCTCCAGGTCAGAGGAAATCAAGCTAGCGTACTTGGGCAGGTCAATCGTCCTGGCCGCTTTCCAATCGAGGTCGCGGACATGCGAATGACTGACCTCTTGGCGAATGCGGGTGGAGTCGCGGTAACCGGCGCAGATACTGTTACTTTGGTAGGCCAGCGAAACGGCGTACCGTTTCGCAAGCAAATAGATCTACCGGGGCTGTTTCGGAGTTCAGGTAGGGAAGACGACGTACGAATCGAGAATGGGGACGTTTTGTACGTCGAACGTGCGCCAATGGTCTACATCTACGGCGAAGTGCAGCGACCTGGCCCACTTCGCCTCGAGCGCGGCATGACTGTGATGCAGGCTCTCGCCGCGGGTGGTGGACTCACTCAAAGAGGCACCGAAAAGGGACTGCGTGTTCATCGTCGGGCCGCCGATGGCCGGATGCAAATCATCCAGCCGTCTATGGATGACACGATCGCAGACGGCGATGTTGTATACGTCCGCGAGAGCCTCTTCTAAGGTGGTGATATGAGTTTCGGTCAGTTTTTGTCTATTTTGGCGGCACGAAAGTGGGTGGCGCTGAGTGTGCTCGGGGTAACGGTTCTCTTGGCGCTTGCAATCAGCTTTTTGCTTCCGGCTCAGTACACGGCCGAGGCGTCCGTTGTCGTAGATTTCAAACCAGACCCGGTCGCCAGCATCCTCGCGCCTGGCATGGCATCACCTGCGTTTATGGCGACTCAAGTCGACATCATTCAGAGTGAACGAGTCGCCCGTCGAGTGGTGAGAAATCTCAAACTGGCGGAGAACCCGCAAGTTCGCCAGCAGTGGCAGGACGATATGGCAGGTGAGGGTGATATTGAAACTTGGCTTGTCGCTCTTTTCCAGAAAAAGATGGATGTGCGCCCATCTCGGGAATCGAGCGTGATCACCGTGACGTATAAGGCGCCTGACCCAAATTTCGCGGCAGCGGTGGCAAACGCTTTCGTGCAGGCTTATCTGGAGACATCTCTTGAGCTGCGCGTGAACCCTGCAAAGCAATATACGAATTTCTTCGACGTCCGCGCTAAGGAGGCTAGAGACGTTTTGGAGGCCGCTCAAGCGAAATTGTCCGCCTTTCAGAAGGAGAGCGGAATCATTGCTAGTGACGAGCGGTTTGACGATGAGACTCAGCGCCTTAACGAGTTGACTTCGCAATCTGTGCTTCTTCAGACCATGGCTTCGGAGGCAAGCAGCCGACAAGCACAGGCTGGACGCGGGGCGGGTGATCGGCTCCAAGAGGTTCTGACCAACCCGCTCATTGCAGGTTTAAAGGCCGACTTGTCGCGATCCGAGGCCCGTCTTCAGGAGCTGTCATCTCGGTTGGGCGATAGAAACCCGCAAGTCGTAGAACTGAAATCAAGCATAGAGTCGTTGCGTGATCGTATTCAGGTTGAGACTCAGAAAGTGACCGGCGGATTAGGAGTGTCAAATGCCATCGCAAAACAGCGGGAGAGCGAGGTGCGCGCGGCATTGGAACAGCAGCGCGCAAAGGTTTTGCGATTAAAAACTATCCGCGATCAAGGTGCAGTGTTGATGCGGGACGTTGAGAGCGCCCAATTGGCTTATCAAGCCGTAACGGCGCGCTTCAACCAGTCTAGCCTCGAAAGTCAGGCTACGCAGAGCAACGTCAATGTGCTTACAGCGGCAACTCCTCCCATTGAGCCCTCGTTCCCCAAGATCCCTCTGAATGTGGCGCTTGCGCTGTTTGTGGGTAGTTTCCTCGCCATCGGCAGCGCGTTGGTGTTGGAACTCGCAAACCGCCGCGTCCGGGGACCCCAGGACATCGCGTTTTCCATCGGCTCTCCGCTTCTAGGGGTTCTGCCCGGTCCCGATTCAAGCCTGAAGAAGAAATCGGCGTTAGACATGCAGCGCCGAGTGCTTGGGCGACTCGGTGGCCCGAGCAAGGCGGCGTGATATGCACACCGGCAACAAAAATATGACCGACTACAGCTCATCAAACTCGGCTCCCGGACCCAATGATGGCCAAGCGGTACTTGACCGCTCGATCGGTGACATCATCGGGGAAACTCGAAACTTGTCAGCCGAGCAAGTCGAGAATATTCTTGCCAAGCAAAAGGAAAAGGGAATACGGTTTGGTGAGGCAGCAGTCGAGCTTGGGTATGTAAGCGTCGATGACGTCTTATTTGCGCTGGCCCAGCAGTTCCATTATCCATACGCTCCGCAAGAGCGACGTCAAGTTAGCCCAGAACTCGTAGCCTTCAACGACCCGTTTTCTCGGCAGGCTGAGTCATTCCGAGCAATCAGAAGTCAGTTGATCATGCGGGTCTTTAACGACGCCTCAGCGATCCGAAAGGCACTGGCTGTGGTAAGTCCAAATTCTGGAGACGGCAAAACCTTCGTGGCCGCCAACCTCGCCGTGGCGTTGGCTCAGCTGGGTGGGCGCACTCTCTTGGTCGATGCAGACATGCGGTCGCCGCGTCAGCACGAGGTCTTCAAGCTTTCAAACAACGGCGGGCTGTCAGGTATTTTGTCGGGCCGGGCCGAAAATCAGGTTGTACAGCAGGTGCAAGGGGTGCCCAGCCTATTTGTACTACCCGTTGGAATCACCCCTCCGAACCCGCTTGAGTTGGTGGAGAGGCCTGCATTCGGGTTGCTTATCAAAGAGCTCGTCGGAAAGTTTGATCATGTTGTCGTGGATACCCCAGCAGACGAACGCGGTTCCGACGCAATGGTCATCGCCGCCAGGTGTGGGGCTGCGATGGTCGTCGCACGCAAGCACAGGGCAAGGCTTCCAACGCTCGAGCAGATGACCAAGAACCTTCAAGTAGCTTGTGGGGATCTAGCAGGCGTCATGCTAAACGAATACTAAGCTGCATCGGAGCCTCATTGTGATCGTACTCTCCGTACCTCCATCGCGTCATGAAGCAACGCGGGCGGCGCTCGTGCAGTGGGGATTGCTGCTCTTAGCTTTGGTGGCGCTTTACGCTCCCACCTTCTTGGAATTAGCGCGAGGGCTCTGGACTACGGATCAAAATGCTCACGGCCCAATAGTTTTGGCGGTGGCCGCATGGTATTTTTGGTTCAGGGCGAGACAGCTTCGTGTAGAAGGGCTGACCGTATTTAGCCCGAGCCGACTCGTTGGTGGACTGCTGATCGCGGTGGGCCTTGCGCTCTACATCGTTGGCCAGTCGCAAGAGTTCTATCTTTTTGCCGTTGGATCGCTCATCCCGCTTCTGGCTGGGGTGATTTGCCTATTTTTTGGCACCCAAGTCCTACGTAAAACCTGGTTCGCCTTCTTTTTTCTGTTTTTTGCTGTCCCTCTACCTGGCGCAGTGGTAGACGTTCTCACCCACCCAATGAAGATAGTGGTTTCGTGGGGGGCTGAACATATCCTGTGGGCGTTGGGCTACCCCATCGCTAGAGCCGGCGTAGTCCTCAACATTGGGCCATACCAATTGCTTGTCGCAGACGCTTGTGCAGGTCTCAACTCACTGTTTACCTTGGAGGCCCTAGGCCTTTTGTACATGAACGTGACGCGGCACGAGTCGGCAATGCGGAATACCGTTTTGGCTTTACTCATTGTGCCGATAAGCTTAACCGCAAACCTTATCCGCGTGATCGTCCTCTGCTTGATTACCTATCACTTGGGAGATGAGGCAGGGCAAGGGTTCCTCCACGGGTTCTCCGGAATGGTTTTGTTTCTGTCCGCACTCTTCCTCGTCATTACGGCAGACGGAATTCTCAGGCGTCTCGTCCCCAGCTCATCGGAGACTGCGAGATGACTCAAGGGCTCAGCAAGCCGCACTCGCCACCTTTGCGGCTTCTTGAACTGGAGTGGCGCTACGTATTTGCCTTGCTGCTCGGGTGCATCGTTGCCATTGTCGGTGCGCACTGGCTGCGTCCCGACGAGGCCGGAGCGGTTCCGCTCATGTCTGTAAGAAATGCAATTCCCAGTGCCGTCGGTGATTGGCGCGAGGTGAAGAGCACCTTGGTACAGATGCCTCTTACCCCTCAGGGCGACAGGTCCGAGGCTGTTGCTGCTACCTATGATGAATCCTTATTGACAACATTTGTCGACCCTAGCGGCAGACAAGTGATGGTCGCGCTTGCATACGGTCGAAGCCAGCGACAAGAGGGAAAGATTCACCGGCCTGAGCTTTGTTACTCATCGCAGGGTTTTTCGGTAGAAGGGCTACGTTCTGTATCACTGGCATTGCCAGCAGTATCTGATAAAGCAGTACCTGTAAATCGGCTCATCACCTCGAGTCGTGGGCGCAGAGAGATCGTGAGTTATTGGATTCGAATTGGCGATGGCTTTTCAACCAATCCCGTATTCACGCGACTATATATTTTGAAGGAAGGGCTCATGGGGCGAATCCCTGACGGAATTCTAGTGCGCGTTTCCCAGATTATCCCTGGCGACCTTAATGAAGAAGAGACCCTAAAAGCATTTCAGTTGCAGGAAGACCTTATGAAAAAACTGGCGATGAGTGGCATCGAAAACAGCAGTCGACTTCTGTTGGGTCGCTAATCGCGCGCTGAATGCTGAAACTGTACGCAATGAAGGCCGGATTGGTATGAGCGACCGCGCAGATATTGATCGTGTTCGTCGGGCGATTACTATTGCACCACTGGCGGCCATCGCAGCCAATGCGCTGAGTGCGCCAGCCACAAGCGACTTCGTTCTCGGTCTTGGACTCTCAGTGAATGACCGGCCACTGCCTAGAGCTGTTGAGTTGGCTACTGCGCTTGGCGCTAAATCACTACGGATCGACGTACCGTGGGCTCAAGTCGAGACATCAAGAGGAATGTACCAGATTCCTGCTTGGCTTAAAGACTGTTTGAGTAAGGCCGCAGAGCGCAACGCCTCGGTCTTACTCATATTGGCTTATGGAAACCCATTGTATGGGGTTGGTAAGCCCTTGACTCCGGAATCCAGGAGGGCATTTGGCGAGTATGCGCGCTTTGTATTCACGCAGCTGAAAGGACGCGTCGCATATTATGACCTCTGGAACGAGTGGAATACACATACGGGCGGTGCGCCAGGGGCGTCCGCAGCTGATTACATCCAGCTTGCGTCCGTAGTTGCGCCGATTGCTGCTGCAGTGGATCCTTCAATCCGACTACTGTCGGGCGGTATCTCCGATCTTGGTATTGGACGAGACTGGCTGAAGGAGTTCGTAGGTGGTGGTGGATTGCGCTACTTTCACGGGGTCTCAATCCATCCCTACAACTGGTTTTACAAGGGAAATCGGACTCCAGAAGGCGCAGAATCTATCCTTGACGAGGTTTCATCCACAATGAAGCTCGACAAGCAGCGCGGCTCCACGACTCCGATTTTTGTTACTGAGGTTGGCTGGCCTGCTTTTGAAGGACGGTTTGGACGCGCTGAAGACGAAGTGGCGGAGTTCATGTGGCGCTTTATTTTTTTGGCCGCATCGAGGGAGCAGATAAAGGGTTGCTGGTGGTATTGCTTGCGTGACCAAGGCAATGATCCATCAAATAAAGAGCATAGATTCGGACTACTGAGCAGTTCGTATGAGCAAAAGCCTATCGCCTCGAAATTTGCCTCTTTGGCTGCGCTGCTAAAGCAAGGTCGACCTAAAGTGATACGTCAGGGTGACGACATTCAGGCCGGCTGGGCGAACTCTAAGCAAGCATTTTCTTGGCGCGGGTCTGCTGAAGGGCCGAGCGGCAGGCTGCGAGAAATTCCGATGCTTACGCATACGCGTTAGGAAAAGCACAATTGAGCGTCGTCTTTTGGGTCATCGCGTCACTTATAGTTATCGGAGTCGCGTTCGGTATCGCGGTAGCGCTTAGGTTTGTTCAGATAAAGCGGTGGTTATGGTTGTCGGCGCTGTCAACCACTTTCATGTTTTATGCCCTTCCGATCGCGGGCGTATATTTATCGGTCAACTTGCTCTCTGGATTGGCCGCAGTCCGCAGCGTTTTTGATCTCCGGCTTTGGCGCGTTTTATGGGTAAAGCTGGCGGCTGCAATGACCGCCTGTCTTGTCGTTTCTATGGCATGGTCGCCTTCTCCGATTTCAGGTTTTAGAGATTTAGTTTACACGCTGCCATTCTTTTTTATCTGTGCTGCTGCAATGCAGTGCTCTCTCTCAGACAAAGCTTTCGCGAAGCGGGTGCTTGGCGGTTTAGTAGTGCTTGCTTCGATCCAAGCGATACTGGTGATAATTTTTCGCCTATCGCCAACAATAGAAGCTCGCTTTATCACGTCGAGGTTGGCGCAGTTCTTTATCTCGCCGAATGTTATTGCCGGCCTCTTCAGCGGATCGCCAAATAACATATTCGACCCGGGTAAAGCTGGTGGGCTTTTCGTCAACGCAAATGCTGCTGCTGCCTACATGGGGTGCATCGCCATGGTGGGGTGGTATCTAGGGCGGGCTGAACGTTGGTGGGTTGTGTCAGCCTGCGCTGCGTTAAGTTGGTGTGCTGTTTTCTTTACAGGATCAAAAGCTGGCACCATTTGCGCTGTGTTTATCCCGAGTTTTCAGGTTGGGCTTACCGTTCTTCGAGCTAAGCGGGTTGGCATTGCAACAGCCGCACTCGTGTGCTTTCTGGTTGCAGCAGGTGCTTTGGCTGCACCGTTCGTCTGGTTGGCGTACACCAAGACCGGCTTTACTCAGGCCTCTACGGAGACCCTTAGCGTCCGCCAGGTTATATGGTCCTTCGCTTGGTCTATGTTTAAACAACACCCTTTTGGGGGGCTAGGTCATGGCGGTTGGGAAGAACGGTTCCCCCTATACGCCCTGGCGCTCGGAATTAACCCGAATTATCCGGCCCATAATGCTTTTATTATTTTGTGGAGTAAAGGCGGCCTCCTCGCCGGCATTTGTGGGATCGGCTTCGCTGCGTCCTTCCTGCAGTGGGCATTCGCCAATAGTTTTCGATTAAGTTCGGAAGCCTCGAGAACATTCTGTCTCGGCTTGGCTTGGGGTTTTCTATGGGTACTTATTCAAGCTCTTGGAGAAAATTTCGGGCTGATCGGTGAGCCGCACATTGCGTCTTTGCTTGCAATTGCATCTGGGATTGCGATCGGCGAGCATCTTCAGAGCACTACCAACAATGATAGAGATTAACCAGCCACGGGTTGGCGTGTTCAGGCTGCAGCTTTTTAAGGCATCCGAGCCGTTCATTACAGACCAGGCTCAGGCACTGAGAAAATTTCGGCCAATCATGCTAGGAGGGCGTCAGTTTGGTGATGCTCCATCCGGCTTGGAGTTCTGGACTCCATCCGGAATATCTCGGCACCTTTATCCCCTTTACAGCGTAAGTTCGCGGCCAGACTTTTTTCAAACGATAATACGCAAAAGTGAGATTAGACTTTTGCATGCCCATTTTGCTGTGGATGCGCTGTTTGCAATGAGAACCGCGGAGCGCGCGGATATGCCTTTCGTGACTACGCTTCATGGGTTTGACGTGACGACAAGGCCGCGCGATTTCTTAAGGACCGGGCGTCCGGCCTTAATGCGATATGCCTTGAGTGGTCAAAGGCTTCATCGCTCAGGTGCTAAATTTATCTGCGTGTCAGAGTTCATGCGCACAGCAGCCCTCCGGGCGGGCTTTCCGGAATCAAAATCGGTAGTACATTATATTGGCATAGATCCGACCAAGTTTCAGCTATCGACCGTAGACGGTCCTCCCATAGTGCTCCATGTCGCGCGCCTCGTCGAGAAAAAAGGCACGCAGTACCTGTTGGAGGCCTTTGCCGATGTTAAGAAGAAATTTGACGACGCCCTGCTGGTGATTATTGGCGACGGCCCGTTACGGCAGCGGCTGGAGCAAATCGCGGAGGCTGCGGGTATTTTGGGAAGTGTCAAGTTTTTGGGTGTGCAGCCACATTCGGCAGTCAGGCAATGGATGGCGCGAGCTACCGTGTTTACCCTTCCGTCCGTTACCGCTACCAACGGCGATGCCGAGGGCCTCGGTATGGTTCTTCTTGAGGCCGCCGCTTGTGGAGTGCCCGTCGTTGCCACTAAGCACGGGGGCATACCGGAGGCTGTCATTGACGGAGAGTCTGGCTATCTTGTCGGAGAAAGAGATTCTTCTGCGCTTGCTGAAGCGCTCAAGCTAGTTCTTTCGAGCGAGTCGCGCAGACACGCTATGGGTGCCGCGGGTCGTCGGCTTGTGGAGGAACGTTTCAACGTTCACTTGCAATCAGAAAAGCTTGAAGCAATCTACCAATCCGTCCTGTGAACATACTTGGATTTGCTAGAACAACGCCTTTCCACAGTATTGGCGGGATGCAGTCAATTGCGTGGGACGTCTTTAAGTCTCTAGCGTCCCGAGGGCATAGGGTCACTCTGATCACGACTCGAATCCCGGGTAGGCCTGACACCTTCGTAGCTGACGGAGTTGCAGTACTCTGCGTTGAGAATTCGTTGCCTGAAAAATATACCAATTCTTGGTGGACAGGTTCGGAACAACTTGCATCTTCCCTTCATCAAGAGACTCCAATCGATGCTGTGCTCAGCGTGAGCAGCGCAGCGGCGGGTTTAAAAAACTTTCGTCGAGTCAATCAGTCGGTGAAGTTTGTATTTCAAGCCCACGGCACGTCCTGGGGCGAGTTTCAGTCAAAATGGGCCTCGAGGAAGCCCCTACAGATACTAAAGTCCGTAAAGAATTTATATTGGATTTTTAAAGACGCGTTCATCTACAGGATGTTCGATGAGATAGTTTTAATCGGGGACGTTCTTGAAGTCCAGTTCAACGCGTGGCCGATGAAGTGGATTGCGTCTGGCGTGCGGACTCGAACTATCAGAAATGGCGTTGACAGATCCTCGTTTGCGGGGTCTCGGGAGATGCGCGAATGCAATCGGCTGAAGCTTGAGATCCCTCTTTCAGCAAAAACGTTTGTTTTCGCAGCGCGGCTGCACCCACAGAAGGGTGCTCACGAAGCTTTGAATATTTTTGAGCTACTAGCCGACAGTGACTCGGAAACTTTTCTTCTGATTGTGGGCGGTGGAGAATCGGAGGGCGCATTAAAGAATCAAGCGTCTCGCTCCAGACACGTGGCTCGAATTCGGTTTTGCGGGGCGGTAGAACGTTCGGAGATCCCAGGTCTGCTAGCTTGTGCAGACATCTTCATATTCCCGACACTGAGAAGAGAGGGCTTGCCAATGAATGTTCTTGAGGCCCTCGCCAGTGGCCTGCCAGTCGTCACATCCGAGTCCATGCGTGGACTATTTTTACATCACCCAGACATACATTTTATCGATCCCGCCGATACTGAGTCAGCCGCTAAAATCTGTCTAGGCTTGGCGGCAGTGGCGCCGCAGGCAGTTCGTTCTTCGCTTTTGCCTCCAGAGTACGACTTGGAATCCTGTGTTCTGTCGTATGAGGCTGCTCTGAAGCCGGCTAGGGGCTGATTTGCAGTCGCTCGTTAGAAAGTTGTTGCTCGGTGGGTTAGCAGGGAAAGCGCTAGGGGCTTGCCGGGAGGTCGTGGCGGCTTGGTGCTTCGGCACGGGATTAGTAGCGACAGCGTTTCGGCTATCGCTTTCAGCATTTCTGTTGCCGCTCCATGGGATCGTTTCTGACGTAACTAGCGGCGGGTTTACGCCCCGTTATGCGCGGTTACGTTTAGAGGATCCTAAATCTGCCCAGCAACTCTTCGGTGCCCTGCACAGTATTTTTCTCAGCGTTTCCGCAGCCGTTGCCATCGTGCTGCTGATTGCCACTCCTCCATACGTTCGCCTACTTGCCCCGGGAATTGACCAAGCAACTCTGGAACAGTCGGTGGTGTTTGTCCGCATTATGTGCGCGGCACTACCCGCGTATGTGCTAGTTTCGCTGTACTGTGCTGTCGAGCTTGTGCACGGGAAGGGTTCCCTTACCTCAATGCGTGCGTCTTGGCAAAGTATCGGGCTTTTGCTTGGTACGTTGCTCGCTTGGGCGGTCGGGAAACCGGCGCTCATTGCGCTTGGTTTCGTTACTGCATATGTTGGTTTGGCCTTTTTTGGAGCGCTATCTTGTCGGTCTCTTGGCCTTGACTTGTGGCTTGACCCGCGGCGCGCCTTAGCGGCAATTCCACTGCTAGTACCGGTTGTCCGGGTAATGAAGATTCTCGTATGGGCGCCGATCGTGATACAGGTTGCCCAAGTCGTTGAGCGCCGGGTGGCTTCGAATATAAATCCGCAGGCGATTGCTGGTATCGACTATGCACGCTTTATTTCAGAGACATTGTTGTTGTTATTGGCAGTTCCTTTCGCGGTGGCGGGCCAAGCTGCCATGCCGACTATGTCGCAGTCAGAGTTCGAGGAACAAGCCAAGCGTTCCCTCCTAGCCCTCGCTCAGCTTGGACTTCTCTGCGCCTCGTTCATCTTTGTTCACTCGCAATGGATTGTCTCAGTGCTGTTTCAGAGAGGCGCGTTCGATGAGGTCTCAACCGCTATCACTTCTGGGATGCTCTCTGCTCTGTCAACGGGCTTGCCTTTTGCACTCGTAGCTTACGCGGCGCAGAAGTTTCTAAACGCCCGAGGGCTAAATAAAGCGGTAGTGCTTACCACATTGCTTGGTGCTGCGGCGGGGATCGCGTTGAACTTGACTTGTGCGAAATTGCTCGGTCCAAGTGTGATCGGGTATGCGACTGCAGTAACTGCCGGCGTCATGTGCGCTGGGGCAGTTTACTGTCTGGGGATTGGTGGGCCGTTGGGGTCTGGACTCAAGGTGTGGTTAATAACTGCAGCTTCGCATTGCGCTTTACTTCTAGTTGCTCGGCGCTACTTTGATTTACCGATATTTGCTGAGGTCGCTGCTGGAGCGTCTGTTTGGGCCAGCCTCTTTGTTTTTTCCCCGGCAGCACGAAAGAGCTTGCTCGACATCTATTTAATCGTCGGCAGAAAAGTCGCTCACTAAGGAATTTTGATGTCTGATATCGTTTTTTTGTCGACGGCTGACTGGGATAACCCGTTCTGGACAAATAAGCAGTATGTGGCCATTGAACTCGCCAAGCGGGGACATCGCGTTATATATATTGAGTCGCTTGGGTTGCGGCGGCCGACTTTGTCGAATCGCGATATTTCACGTATCGGTCGAAGGTTGAAGCGAGGTCTAAAGGCTCCGCGACTAGTGAGGGAGAACTTGTGGGTATGGTCTCCGCTAGTACTTCCGTTCCAAAAGTATTCCATCATCAGGGCTTTAAACCGGATATTGATAAGTATTGGAATTGGAATCTGGTCAAGGATTCTCTGCCTAAGGCCCGACGTGATTTGGACATACAATCCCATGACGACTCAATTTATGGATGTGCGTGGTTATAGGCACTCCGTATACCATTGTGTTGACGAAGTTCGGGCACAGCCGGGAATGCCGGTGGCGGAGATTGAACAGGCCGAGCGCAGGCTGATGAAGGATGTTGAGTTCTGTTTTGTTACTGCGCAGTCGCTTCTTGATGCAAGACGGCAAGAGAATCCCAATACTTACTACTTTCCAAATGTGGCGGAATTCGAGCATTTCGCTAAAGCCCGATCGGATTTACTGCCTCCGCCTTTGGATATTGGTCCTCGCACCAAGCCTAGAATCGGCTTCATCGGCGCTATAAGCAGCTACAAGGTTGATTTTCAGTTGCTGTGCAAAATGGCTTCGATGCACAAAGACTGGGAGATAATATTAATCGGGCAGGTCGGTGAGGGCGATCCTTCAACAAATGTTTCGATGCTTAGTGAGTACGAGAATATCCTCCTAATCGGGCCCAGGGATTACAAGGATCTGCCGGCATATCTTAAGACGTTTGATGTGGCGGTTCTTCCTTGTTTGATTAATGACTACACGCGTGGCATGTTTCCGATGAAGTTCTTCGAGTATCTCGCCGCCGGCAAACCTGTCGTGTCAACCGACCTTCACGCTCTTCGCTCCTACGCTGATATTGCTGTTATTGCAGATAGTCACGAGGCATTTTTACGCGGTGTTGAGGATGCGGTTGATGGGAAAGTTCCGCCTATTGAGCGGCGGATTGCTGCAGCCAAAGAGCAAACTTATGAGATTCGGACTGATAAGATGCTTGCGCTGATTGCAGAGACAAGCGGATCTGCACTGTGAAGAAGAGCCTTGTTTCACGACCGTTAAAGGTCGCCTTAATCCACGATTGGTTGACGGTATATGCGGGTGCGGAGAAGGTTCTGGAGCAATTGCTTCTCATCTGGCCCGATGCTGACTTGTTCACTACAGTAGATTTTCTCGAAGAGGATCAGCGTGGTTTCTTGAATGGAAAGCGTGCAAAAACCACATTTGTTCAATCGCTCCCATTCGCCAAGCGCAGATATAGGAGTTACTTGCCGCTCATGCCGCTTGCGATAGAGCAACATGATCTTTCTTCGTACGACGTGGTAATTTCTAGTAGTTACGCTGTGGCGAAGGGCGTCCTGACCGGCCCTGATCAACTGCATGTCAGCTATGTGCATTCGCCAATGCGCTATGCATGGGACCTCCAGCATCAGTATCTTAAAGAGTCTGGTCTTTCTCTTGGTGTAAAGGGAATGATCGCGAAGTCAATGCTTCATTACTTGAGACTCTGGGATGCGCGGACTAGCGCAGGCGTCGATGAATTTTTGGCCAACTCCGAGTTTATATCGCGCCGTATTGCAAAGGCATACAGGCGAACGTCTCGCGTCATTTACCCGCCGGTGGATATTGGGAGATTCGCTCTCTGTTTAGAGAAGCAAGATTACTATATAACGGCTTCTCGCCAAGTGCCGTACAAGAGGATACCGTTGATCGTTGAGGCATTCGCGAGAATGCCAGACAAGCGCCTCGTTGTAGTCGGCGATGGTCCTGAGGCTGATAAGGTCAAGGCTGCGGCGGCTCCTAATGTTGAGGTTCTGGGGTACCGGTCGACGGACGAGTTGGTTCGATTGATGCAGAACGCGCGCGCGTTTGTCTTCGCAGCAGAGGAGGATTTTGGAATCGCGCCTGTTGAGGCCCAGGCCTGCGGTACGCCAGTGATTGCGTTCGGCAAAGGCGGTGCTCTGGAGACCATACTTGGCCCGGACGTCACTCACCCAACGGGGGTCTTTTTTAGGCGGCAATCGGTCGAAGACATTTGCGAAGCCGTGAATGCTTTCGAGGCGTCACTTGACAATTTTGACCCTGTAGCATGTAGGAAAAATGCGGAGAGGTTTTCGCCCGAGCGGTTTCGAGAACAGATGGAAGCATTAGTTGATGAGGCCTGGGGCAAATTTAATCGCAGTTAGTGATTCTCGGTGATACGCGCTCAGCTTGTGAAAGGCGCGTTGATAAATGTGCGGTGTTGGGTGTGTAGTATTGTGCAGTTTTTCGCTATTTGATTGAGCGTCCCTTCTTTCCCTTTTGACTACCAACAATGAGTTTGTGCTTGCGCATCCGAATTTCAATGAAGAGGCTGGCGGCGTGACGGGTATAGCGCCCCGCCGCGAGCAGGACCTCGACGTCGTTCGCGGAGTAGCGATCCTCTTGGCGATGGGATGGCACTTTAATACTGTCTCTAGTCAATGGAGTGCGTTCGACGTTGTCCTGGCCCCTGGCCGCATTATCGGATGGGCAGGTGTCGACTTATTTTTTGTGTTGAGCGGATTCCTTGTTGGTAGGTTAATACTTCGAGAGGTTGAGTCTACCGGCGCTTTTAATTACAAGAGGTTTTTTTGCGCAGAGCGTTTCGACTTTGGCCGACGCTTTACGCTTTTCTGATTTGCATGGCGCTCTTCTTCGGGCGGAGCCAAGATCTAAACTCGTTCGTGCCGCAAATAGCACTTCACGTTCAGAATTATTTTGTCCCTGCGGTGGCGCACCATCTCTGGTCGCTGGCTGTTGAAGAGCATTTTTATCTTTTGATTGGCGTGGCCGTTTGGTGGCTGACGCGAACGAAAAAGAGCAAAACTCTTGCTTCCTGGTATTGGGTGCCGCTCACTCTAATGTCTGCGGCGCCGATTTTGCGAATCGTAGCGGTTTATCTTGGGGAAGATCCTGGCGCGATACAGATTCAGACTCACTATCGCCTTGACGGACTCTCGGCAGGGGTGCTGCTCGCCATGTTGTCGGTCTACAGGCCCGAAAAATTCCGAAGGTTGTTAGAGTTTAAGTGGTTATGGGTTGCCGCTGCTCTTTCAGGATATGGTTTCCTTTGGTTTGTCCCAAAGGACAGTTCGGCTGGCGTTGTAGTGGGTTTCAGCGTGTCGTACCTTGCGGGCGCTGCCTTCATTCTATTTGTGCACAAGTCAAGAATTGAGGTGGTGCTGCCAAGCGCGGCCCGTATACTAGCTTTCCTCGGTATTTATTCTTACGCGCTATATATCTGGCACGTTCCGGTTTCTCGTGTACTGGCCAAGTCGCTATCAAGCACGAATTTGAGTTTGCCCCCTGCTGCCGTCATCTCTCTTGACTATGTTTGCTCTATTGTGGTTGCTGTCTTTATGAGCAGGCTGATTGAATTTCCTATGATGTGGGTTCGGGATCGGCTTTTTCCCAACCCAGTACACGCTGTCTAGGCTCGAAAGTCACTGTTCCGCGCATCGCCTTGTTATGTGTCAGGGCCTATGCAATCCTAACTGCGCTGGTGGATGTGTTCTTTCGGTTCGCCGTCGAAGGATTGGGTTGTCTATCCGGCCGGCCCCGCAATTCGCCTGCTGCCCGCTTGAATTCGCACTTTCCGGTGCGATTTTTGCTGGCTGGATGCCTTTGATTTAGGAGGCCAGAGGCTTGATTTCTGATGGGTTTGGCACATGTCGGCGTGTCCATTTTTTCGTGCCGGCTGTACCAGATGATCGACCTGCGCCGCGCGCTCGCGGTGCTGGCCACGCGCTTGCTTTGGGCGTCGATTGAGGCGGCGCTGGCGCACATCCTGGCCCATCGGCCTAGACCAACTAAGCGTGTAGCAAGCATGGTCCTAGCCGGCGCGTTCGACGGTGATTTCGGCGGTGGCATCAGCCAGGCCGGCCACGCTCGCCGGTGCGGCTGATGGTCAGCCTGCCATTCCTGAAGCACAGCTTCAACCTGTGCGACGAGGAAGTCGTCGAGCGGTAGGGAGAGAAAGTCCAGTGGCAGTTCTTCAGCGGTATGGACTACTTCGAGCCGCGCCTGCCGTGCGATGCCACCCAGATCGGGCGCTTTCGGCGCCTGCTCGACGCGCAGGGCGTCGATGGGTTGCTCAGCAACCATCGACTGCGCGGTCGGCTTTGGGTCAGCAATCCGGCGGCGCTGGAGCGCGTGTCTCGGAGTCCACCGTGCAGTCCAAGTCCATCGCCTATCGAGTGGACGGCCGGCGGCTGGAGATCGCCCGTCACAAGGTGGTCAGTGCCGCCGGCCATCAAGCTCAAGCAGACCTACGCGCGCGAGGGCGAGACGCTGCGTCGTAAGTGTCACCGACCGCCGTATAGGAGCCAGTCCGTGATCGGCAAGTCCGCGCAAGGCCGATAGGTACGCTCATGCCAAGCAGATCAAGCGCTTGCGCACGATCCTGGGCATCGTGATGTGCAAGGTGTAGCGCAAGGTGGATGCTGACCACGCGGCGGTGGCTGCTGCCGGCGCCCCGGCGAACGAGTCCGGCAACGCCAAGGCCCTGGTCGATCTGGCCACGCTGATGGAGCGCGGCGAGCGCATCCGCACCCAGCAGGCCAAGAGCCAGAACAAGCTGTACGCGCTGCACGACGCCAAGGTGGAATGCATCTCCAATAGCAATGGACGGAACCCGTGCAAGTTCGGTGTGAATGTCAGCTTGGCGGTGACGCACCGGCAAAGCCTGATGGTCGGCGCACGCAACTTGCCCGGGAACCCGTACGACGGCCGTGTGCTCAGCGCACAGCTTTAGCAGACGGCGAATTTGCAGCAGGACACCAGCCGTACGCCCAGTCAAGTTATCGTCGATCTGAGCTACTGGGGTGTAGATGCCGACAACCCGCGAATGCAGATCATCCACCGGCGCAAGATCGAGTATCTGAGCGAGCACGACAAGCGGCGGCTCAAGCATCGCCAGCCATTGAGCCGCTGGTCGGCCACACAAAGTCCGACAGCCGGATGGACCGGTGCTGGGTGCAGGGGGGGGCAACGGGGATGCGCTGCATGCGCTGAGCTACGCGACGGGCTACAACATTTGCTGGCTGCTGTTCATCATTCCCCGGCTCCGGCTGCGCAGGCTTTTTTGCGCTTGGTGGGCGCTGTTCGCGCAGGGGTCGGCATGCCGATGGCGCTACAGATCAGCCCGCGGACTGCGGGGTCGCATCAAAGGCCGACTCGTCCCGGTGGACAGGGTATGACGCGATCGGGCTTTGCGGGCGAGGGACGATTTTGCGGGGGGCGACTACGCCAACCGCGTTAGATGCGGCGCTGGGAGGCTTGCCCGGCCTGACACGCCCACTGCCTTCTGTTCCACACCGCACGGCTACTCACGCACTGCGGTGCTTGTGCGATCCAGCCCCACGCGGACATCGTCCACCTTCCTTCAACGTCCACAGCGCTGGGAAGAAAAAATGCTCACAACGTGCTGAATGTGACTGCCTCGTCTCGGGAGAGGATATGTTCTGTGTATCGCCCGACAAGCGCGGCACTGCGTCGGGGCGCCAACTGCACGCAGGTCACCCCGTAGCGAATTCTCAATCAGATTAAAGAAACGAAAGATTGCTTCGATTAAAATTGGTCAGTCCAGGGAGAACCGTCGCCAGCTCGTTGGCGTTGAGACCCATCCAACCGCCCATGACAGCCGCATACTCGGCCACCGAAGTGGACGGTAGGAGTCTGCCAGACCCGACGTCATCGGAGCTACCTAGCGCAAGGCTCGGAAACCGACCATAAATTTCCCCACCTTTCACTGCTCCGCCTGCAACAAAATGATGCGAACCCCATCCATGGTCGCTTCCTGCACCATTTGTCGTCAACGTGCGACCAAAATCCGAGGCAGTGAATAATGTCACATTGTTTAGCATGCCCATTGCAGACACTGTAGTCAGAAAATAGTCGATCGATTGCGCTACTCTAGACATGAGAATAGCGGCCTGTGGAAGTTGATTGGAGTGCGTGTCGAATCCCGGGATCGAAACCATAAAAACCTGCCGCCGCATCCCGAGTGATCTTGCGGAGCCCATCAGTTGCGCCACGACTCTAAGTTGTTTGGCCAGCGAGTCTGTTGCAATGGACACGGTCCGCCCGGACGATAGTGTGACCTCACCCGAGGGTTGAGGTACCGCGGACGACGAAGCCAAGGCGGATTTCAGAGTATTGTCGTGGGCAATTGATCGCTGCACGGTCTTCAAATACTCGGTTTCCAGCGCATTAGTTCCTGCGCTTTCAATGGACCTTCGCAAAATATTTGCTGTTTGGCTGGATCCAAACATCGAGCCTGATCCCAGGCCCCGGATGCTTATCGGGCCTTCAGACCCGACTTGGAATTGACTGATCTGATCGCCGGCCAGAAATGCCACATTTCCAGTGGCAGAGATTGCTGTGAAGACAGGATATTGATTGGCGGACATGAGAATGTCTCCCATGCGCCCGCCCCAGCCAGACTTGGCACCTTCCGGAGACATTGATTGCCAAAGCGACTGCTGGTCGTTGTGCGAGAAAAGCTTAGGCGGAAGATTGTTTCCCGCATCAAAGTCGGCTTTCGTCGTCGGCACGACGAGAGTTCCGACGTTCGAAACAACTGCTGCCTTCCCTGCTTGGTACCACTTGTGCAAGGGAGCCAACTCCGCGGGCATCCCAAAGGAGCGTCCTGCCCCCTGTAGCGTACTATTGGCCGCACGTAGCGAGGTGTAGGATAGTGCTAGTTCTCGGCGTGCACGGACGTAGTCAGCATAGCCGGCTGGGTCGGTTGGGACAATCCAGTTGTGTGAGTCGTTCCCGCCCTGCAGAAACAGGCAAACAAGAGCCTTATAACCACCGTCAACCGTCGCTGCGCCCGCCTTTTCTCCCGCCAGTGCTCCTACCCCTGCAAGGGTCATCGCAAAGGGAGCGCTAAATTGGCTGCCTACGACGCCGCCGAGTGAGGAAAGTGAGGCGGCGGCCTTAAGAAAGTGGCGGCGAGAGGTGTTCATTTTTTAAATCCTTAGCGCTCGATGAGAAACTCTTGCGACGCAAGGGCAAGATAAACTGCGATTCGTACTCGATTGAGGTTGCTAGGCGTGTCGGTCCCCGCGACGCTAAGCATCGCGTCAAACATATCCTTCTTGAGTCGGCTGGTCGCTCGGCCTGCGAGCAAGTTTGTATCTAGATATTCGATTAGGCCGGTGTAATCACCTGCGGCCGGATATTTGACGAGCGTGTCGAGCGGGGCAGTCACGTCACGGTTTGAACCATTGCTGCCAAGGCCGACGACTGTAAGTGCCTCTGCCAAATTGATCCAATAGGCCGTCGTAGCTTCGTTGACAATCTGAAATTCAGGAGCTGTTGCGGAAGTTTTTGCGAGCACCGATGTGGGGGGCGTATACCCGGGGCGGAAATAACTGAAGACGCTTGGAGAGCTCATTGGTCGTTGTCCCAGGGTCGCCAACTCACCTGCCATCTGATACTCCCCGGACGAGGACTTTGCCCCAAATGCACGCATCCAGCGTGTTACCCGAAGAACCGGTTCGCTGAGCTTGCCAAAGTCAGGACTAGACGTGCTGCGTGCTTCCGCATCGGTAAGGATCGCCCTTGCCACTGCTTGCAGGTCGCCACGCACCCCCTTCCCATTGTTGTTGAAAATCGCTGCGACACGGGCAATGTATGCCGGTGAAGGGTTGCTGGTGGTGAGACTTTGAATTAGCTGGCGGCTTATGAATGGCGCCACGTTCGGATGCTTGAAGAGCGTGTCCAAGGCGAGTTTTAGATCCTGCTCTGCTGTCCCGCCTGCGGGAATCGTCACCGCGTGCGGCTTCCCTACGAATAGACGCTTTTCCGTCAAAGAATGCAGCCCGGGATAGGCGCGCATTGGTAATGTATCTACCCTCGTGTCCTGCCCCATCGCATAGTTTGGGCTCAGCCACCGAAAGTTGCTCTCATTGAGTTGGGTGTCGGGAAAGGCCCAGCTCCAGCCTGTGAAAACTTTCGCCAATGCCATTACGTCCGCATTGGTATATGTTTCGATGGGCTTTCCTTGGCCGTCGAGTTTCCTGGATCCGTCCGTATTTAGTTCGTAAAGACCAATGGTAAAAAGCTGCATCAACTCTCGTGCGAAGTTTTCGTCGGGTAGCCGATTGGTTGACGGGTCTTCCTTTCGGTTCCTGATGCTTGAAAGGTAAAGCCCCATGGCCGGCGAAAGTGCTACATCTTCAAGTAGAGTTCGATAGTTGCCGAGTGAATTCTTGGTGATGGTATCCATGTAAGCAGCAAACGCGCGAGCATGGGGCGCGACCGCGGCATCTTCTTGGGAGACCATTAATATTTTGTGAAGCGCGAATGCCATGCGCTGCCGGAGTTGATCAGGCGCGGTCGCGGCGAGGCGCCAAAATCTCTGATTGATCAGGCCAGGGGAGTAGTTTGCCCCACCCGGCCGGTAGCTATTGCCAAGGTCGTATTTGGATTGCACGTAATCAACATAGCCTGTGGACGGGGGCAAGTTCGCCTGTTCGGCGAGCCACTGGTCGTATGTCATCGCGCTGAGACGGTTGATTTCCGTCGGCGTCGGGCCGAATGTCGCCTGCTGGAGAAATCTGCTCACTTCACGTTGACGTGACCGCGCGGCAGCAGCTTGGTCAATCGGCCAGGTGAATCTGAGTGCGCCGCCCCAATACATGTTTGGCTGGCCCGGCACAACATCTACGCCGTCGAAAGCTGCAGTTCCCGAACCCCTGTCGTATGTCACCCCTTTGGCATTGGATAGAACAGTTGTCGTACCGCTTTGGATATAAGCGACGTACAGGTTTCTATCTTCTGCTCCGACTGACGCATCGTTCGTAAAAACGATATCAATCTTCGCATTGCTCGCGATGGCTCCGATCGCAAAGGAGTAATTTGCGTACTCGCGGGAGGAGACGTCTTGAGCCCCAATAGTGGCGCCGTCAATCCTGACGACCATCTGAGGTGCCACTCCGCCTGCCGGATCTCCCTTGGCTCTTACCACCAGCGTATTTGTCTGTGCCCAGGTCGACATGGCGCAGAACGCGAGGATCAATGCAAAGGAACTAGCCTTGGTCGTAAGTGAGGCCGGTCGTGGAAGGTTCATCGTGGTCACCATGTTTTGAGAAGCGCGCTTGGATATGGTCGGTGGCGCGCTCGATCGGAGGCCGCATTTCGGTCCAGCTCACATGGTTTCGGCTCTGTCCTACCTATTTTTAGCGCCGAGTTGTAAATTGTTGTGTCGTATATTTTTGCTTGTTTCAGTCCGCGTGTGGTTCAGGCGCGGTCCATCGGCCTCGACTGTATTTACAAGCGGAATGCGCGGATCTCTAGGCTGGGGTTATTGCCGTTGATGCCTGGTTTGGTCTTCCATTTGATCTGAGATGGTGTGGCTGCTGACTGCCTTTTTTGAGGTGATCGCGCGCTGAGCGCGGGTATAGAGACTCCCGCGGCGAGAGCGATCTGGTGTTAGCCCTTCCCACTACTTTCTGTAAAACACGCTAGTCGGGCCTCTGTGTCCACTTTGATTTAGCTGGCATCTGGCGGGCTTTAGCAGAAATTAAGAAATTGCATATTCTCGAGTCAACCCAGTCCACGGCTTAAATTGATTAAGGGCGTTGGGCGCGGGCAGCCAAAAATGACAACGCAAAGCAGCGTCGAGGTGGCAAGGCGCATGCTGCCCTGCGACGATTAAGGTGCTTTCCGCTCATAACGTCAGAGCGAGGTTTGCACGATTCCCGGAAGATTGAACGTTCGCCGTGTGAGCTGACGCAGCAATAACGGCGGCAGGTGAGATCCCCCGGCTATCGCATCCATAAGTTCGAGTCGTAAGGCTTGTCGTTTCTTTTCTCGGTGCGGCGCACGGCGTTGACAGCTCGTTGGCGATCGCACTAGCTGTGGGGCACCACCACCTCTACGCCGGGCTGCCGCTGCCGAATGCAGTTCGCCAGAGCCTGCTTGGCCTCTTGATCCCCATGCACCAGCCTCACCTGCCGCGGCGGCGTTTTCATGCGGCCGATGAACCGCAGCAGATCCTGCTGGTCGGCATGGGCCGAGTAGCCGGCGAGGGTGTGCACCTTGGCGCGGATGTCGATGCGCTGCCCGTCCAGTTCCACCCAGCCGCCCTTCGGTCCGTACTGCTGGATGGCGCGTCCGGCGGTGCCGGCGGCCTGATAGCCGCAGAACAGCACATCGTGCCGGGGGTCGCCCAGCATGGCCTTCAGGTAGTTGACGATGCGCCCGCCGCTGCACATGCCGCTGGCGGCGATGACGATCGCCGGTCGGCCTGAGCGGGCCAGGCCCTGCACCATTTGCAGGTGCGCGGCGTGGTCGGCAACCGTGGTCACCTGGTCGAAAGCCAGCGGGTGGCGGCCGGCCGCCAGCTTTCGGCGGGCTTCGGCGTCCCAGTGCTCTTTCAGGCGCGCATAACCGGCCGTGAAGTCGGCGGCCAGCGGTGAGTCGACGACGATCTGCACATCGCCCCAAGCCAGCCCGGGCGCGGCCTGTCGCTGGCCGTTGCGGTGGATGATCTCTTCCAGTTCGTACAGCAGCTCCTGCGTGCGGCCGATGCTGAAGGCGGGCACCAGCACCGTGCCGCCGTTGCTGAAGGCATGCTCACACAGCGCCTGCAGGCGCTGGCGGCGGGTTTTGCGGCTGTCGTGCACGCGGTCGCCGTAGGTGCTCTCCAGCACCAGCACGTCGGCGCGCATCGGCGGCTGGGGCGCTGGCAGCAGTGGGGTGTAGGGCGCACCCAGGTCGCCGGAGAACACCACACGCTGGCTGGGCTGGCCGGTCTGGGTGGCATCGAACTCCACGTAGGCCGAGCCCAGGATGTGGCCCGCCGGCTGCAGCCGCACCCGCAGGCCGGGGCTGCCGGCGATGATGGTTTGCCACTGCTTGTAGGGCAGTGGCACGGTGCGGTCTTTCAGCAACGCCATGAATTTGGCAATCAAGCTGCGGTTGCGCGTGAAGCCCACCTCCAGCGCGTCTTCCAGCACCAGCGGCAGCAATTGGGCGCTGGCCTGGCTGCAGTAGATGGGGCCGCGAAAGCCAGCCGCCAGCAGGTACGGAATGCGCCCCACGTGGTCGATGTGCACATGGGTGACCACCAGCGCCCGCACCTTGTCGAGCGAGAAGTCGATGTCCAGCTGACTGGCGCTGGCGCCGTCGGGCGAGGTTTCGGCGCCCTGGAACAGGCCGCAGTCCACCAGCACGGCCTGGCCGTCTGGCAAGGTCAACCGATGGCAGGAGCCGGTGACGCCGCGCACGGCGCCGTGGTGGGTGAAGTGCAGCATGGCAAGGGCCTCACGTGAAGTGATGTGCGCAGCTGCCGCGCCGGCGCAGCTGCTTGCCCTGGCCCTATCGGCGGTGTTTGTGGGCTCTACAGCCCGCCGCCATTTTTAGCAATGTTGCAATTTACTTCGGCGCGCGGCCGTAGGTGTCCTCGAACCGCACGATGTCGTCCTCACCCAGGTAGCTGCCGCTTTGCACTTCGATGATCTCGAGCGGCATCTTGCCGGGGTTGGCCAGGCGATGGGTCTGGCCCAGGGGGATGTAGGTGCTCTGGTTCTCGGAGAGGATGATCACCTTGTCGCCGTTGGTCACTTCGGCGGTGCCGCTCACCACGATCCAGTGCTCGGCGCGGTGATGGTGCATCTGCAGGCTCAGGCTGGCGCCGGGCTTGACCATGATGCGCTTGACCTGGTGGCGCGGGCCGTTGTCGATGCTGTCGTACCAGCCCCAGGGGCGGTGCACCTTGCGGTGCAGCGTGTGCTCGCCGCGCTTTTCAGCGTCCAGGCGGTTGACGATCTTCTTCACGTCCTGGCTGCGGGCGCGGTCGGTCACCAGCACCGCATCGGCGGTTTCCACCACGATCACGTCTTCCAGGCCCACCACGCTCACCAGGCGGCTGGTGGCATGCACCAGGGTGTTGCGGCTGTCGGCGAACACGGCGTCGCCCACGTGGCTGTTGCCCGCCTCGTCCTTGGGGGCCACCTGCCACACGGCCTCCCAGGCCCCCAGGTCGTTCCAGCCCGCGTTCAGCGGCACCATGCGGATGGCGGCCGGGCTGCCCGGGCATTTCTCCATCACCGCGTAGTCCACCGACTCGGACGGCACCGCGGCGAACTCGGCCTTGCCGGGGCGCACGAACTTGTCGTCGGTCTTGCGCACGGCCCACGCGGCACGCGTGGCGCTGGCAATGTCGGGGCGGAAACGCTCCAGCGCATTGATCCAGGCCGAAGCACGCAGCACGAACATGCCGCTGTTCCAGTAGTAGCTGCCTTCGGCCAGGTAGCGTGCGGCGGTGGAGGCATCGGGCTTTTCAACGAAGCGCTCTACCGCGGCAATGCCTTCTGCGGCGGAAGCCAGGATGTAGCCGTAGCCGGTTTCCGGCCGGTCGGGCGTGATGCCCAGGATCACGATGGTGCCGTCGGCCGCCGCTTCCACCGCTTGGGCGAGCGCGCTGTTGAAGCTTTCGCTGTCGGTCACGGTCTGGTCGGCCGGCGTGACCACCAGCACCGGGTCCTGGCCGCCTTCCAGCGCTTGCAGTGCCGCCAGCGTCAGCGCCGGTGCGGTGTTGCGGCCCGTCGGCTCCAGGATCACGGCGCTGGGCTCGGCCTTCAGCTCACGCAACTGATCCAGCACCAGAAAGCGATGCTCTTCATTGCCCACCACCAGCGGCGGGTTCACCGGCTGGGTGGGGCTGGCCAGCCCCTGCAGCCGGGTGACGGCCTGTTGGAACAGGCTGGTGTTGCCCGACAGCACCAGGAACTGCTTGGGGTAGCCGGCGCGCGAGAGGGGCCACAGGCGGGTGCCAGAGCCGCCGGCCATGATGACGGGGGTGACGGGCAGGCGTAAGGGGGTGCTGCTCATGGAGGTGTTAGTTCTCAAATCCGTGGGGGTTCTGGCTCTGCCAACGCCAGCTGTCCTCGCACATGCGGGCCAGGTCGTGCTTTGCAGTCCACCCCAGCAGTTCTTGCGCCAG
Source organism: Aquincola tertiaricarbonis (assembly GCF_023573145.1). Lineage (GTDB taxonomy): Bacteria > Pseudomonadota > Gammaproteobacteria > Burkholderiales > Burkholderiaceae_C > Aquincola > Aquincola tertiaricarbonis_B. The sequence goes on along the minus strand of NZ_CP097636.1, from coordinate 3,064,222 downwards.
GGCGGGGTCGGCGTAGCAGGCGTCGATGTCGCCGGGCCGGCGGGGGGCGATGTCGTAAGGAATGGGGCGGCCACTGGCGGCCTCGTAGGCACGCACCAGGTCCAGCACGCTGTAGCCGCGGCCCGTGCCCAGGTTGACGGTGAAGGAGCCGGGTTGCTCAAGCAGACGGCGCAGGGCCGCCACATGGCCTTCGGCCAGGTCGGTCACATGGATGTAGTCGCGCACGCCAGTGCCGTCGGGCGTGTCGTAATCGTTGCCGAAGACCTGCAGCCGGGCCCGCTTGCCCACCGCCACCTGGGCCACGTAGGGCATCAGGTTGTTGGGTATGCCGCGCGGGTCTTCGCCGATCTGACCGCTCTCGTGTGCGCCCACCGGGTTGAAGTAGCGCAGCACGCCGGTTTGCCAATGCGGCTCGGCCGCGCCCAGGTCGGCCAGGATCTGCTCGCCGATGAGCTTGGTCTGGCCGTAGGGGTTGGTGGCCTGCAGACGGGCCTGCTCGGTGATGGGCAGCGCCTCTGGCTTGCCGTACACAGTGGCGCTGCTGCTGAACACGAGGCGGTGGCAGCCGTGCCGGCGCATCGCCTCACATACCGTCAGCAGCCCGCCGATGTTGTTGGCGTAGTAGCTCAGCGGCTTGGCGGTGGATTCACCCACCGCCTTGAAGGCCGCGAAGTGCACCACCGCATCGATGCGATGGCGCTGGAACACCGACTCAACGAAGGCCGCATCGGTGACGCTGCCCTGCTCGAACACCGGTGCCTCGCCGCCCAGAAGCCGCTGCAGGCGCTGCAGCACGGCCGGCGAGCTGTTGGAAAAGTCGTCCAGGCCCACCACCTGGTAGCCTGCGGCGCGCAGCGCCAGCCAGGTGTGCGAGGCGATGTAGCCGGTGGCGCCGGTCAGCAGGATGGTGCTCACGCAGCAGAACCTCAGAGTTGCAGCGCAAACTGGCCGTAGCAGCTGGCCGTGCGCGTGTCGTACGGCGCCGAGAGCGTGGACGACGAGGTGCGCGACTCATAGCCCACGCTGCAGCCCAGCGTCAACGAGCGCATGGCCATCCAGCGCAGGCCTAGCGTCACAAAGCGGGTGTTGTCGCCACCATCGGCCGACAGGTTCAGCAGCGAAGCATCGAGCTTGCGGTGCACGTAACGCACGCTGGCGTCGGCAACCACCTTGGAAGTGACCTCGTAGGTAGCGCGTGTGCCGATCGAGGTGCTGATGCGGCTGTTGGTCAGCACCTGGTCGGCAGAGCCACCCAGCAGGCTGATTTCTTCGCCGGTATCGCGCGTCAGGCTGGTGACGAAACGCAGCTTACCGGTGGGTCGCCAGTCCCAGGTCAGGTCTCCAGTCACACCGCTGAAATCAGCGTTGCTGGCCACGCTGTGGCTGGTATCGCTCAAGCTGACGCGGCCGTTCACGCTGCTGTTGCCGGTGGGTGTCCAGGTGGCGGTGAAGTCGATGTCGCGGCGGTCGTACTCGTCCCGCGGGTTGCGGTCGGGGTACTCGCCCTTGGTGAAGCGCAGCGCCGCGCCTGCAGTGAGTGCCCCGCTGAAGCGGTAGCGCAGCCCGGCCGACACCGCGTTTTGGTCGAAGTTGCGGGCCCGGTAGGCGTTGAGGGAGTAATCCACCCGGCGGTAGGTGTAGCCGGTTTCTGCCGTCAGCCGCGTGACCACACCCACGCGCGCCACCGCGCGAAAGCTCAGGTCGCGCAGCGTGTTCTTGTCGCTGTTGCCGGCTGAGTTCTCGTAGCGGGCCAGGCTTTGGTTGGCGTTCAGCTCCACCGTGCCGCTGATGCGCTCGATCGTCGCCCAGTCCACACCCGCTTTCAGCCCATAGCCGGTGTTGTCCAGCGAGCCGTTGTCCAGAAACTTGTTGGCGCTGACCGTGGCATTGCCGTACACCCGTTGGCGCCCCACCATCTGATCCACGCCGCCGAACAGCGAGGTGGTGGAGATGGTGTCCGACACCTCGTTGTTCCGGGTCCGGTAGATGTTGGACTCATGCGTGAAGGACTGCGACACGCCGATGTAGTAAGGCGTGCTCTGCGCATGCGCGCCGCCGGCGGCGCAGAGGGCGGCGGCGATGGGAAGCAGTCGGGTTCGCAGCTGCATGCCGGTTCTCCTGTAAGTGTCGTTCTTGGGTTCAGTACGCATTGCGGTCGAACAGCATCACCCGCACCGTGCGCACGATGATCTGCAGGTCCAGGCCCAGCGTCCAGTTGCGCAGGTACTCCAGGTCGTACTCCACCCGCTGCTGCATTTTTTCGATGGTCTCGGTCTCGCCGCGCAGGCCGTTGACCTGTGCCCAGCCGGTGATGCCGGGCTTGACCTTGTGGCGCACCATGTACGCCTTGATCAGCTTGCGGTATTCCTCGTTGTGCGCCACCGCGTGCGGGCGAGGCCCCACGATGCTCATGCGGCCCTGCAGCACGTTGATGAACTGCGGCAGCTCGTCCAGCGAGGTCTTGCGGATGAAGGCGCCGAAAGGCGTGATGCGCGGGTCGCCGCGCTGCGCCTGCTTGACCACCGTGCCGTTGTCCATCGCCCGCATCGAGCGGAACTTGTAGACGATGATTTCTTCGCCATCCAGGCCGTTGCGGCGCTGCTTGAAGATCACCGGCCCGGGGGAACTGAGTTTCACGCCGATGGCCAGCCCGATGAGTATGGGCGAGATCAGCACCAGGATGATCGAGGCCAGCACGATGTCGCTGATGCGCTTGACCAGCTCGTTGGTGCCGGTGAACGGCGTTTCGCAGATGCCCACCACCGGGATGCCGTTCATGTCCTGCAGCCGGCCCTGGATGATGCTGATGCCGAACACGTCGGGCACGAAGAAGATGGAGGCAGTGGTGCCTTGCACGCTTTCCAGCAGCTGAAGAATGCGCGGCTGCGAACCCAGCGGCAAGGTGATGTACACCTCCTTGATGCCGTGCTCGTGCACATACGGCGCCAGCGCGGCCAGCCGGCCCAGCAACTGGCCGGCGGCGGTGCTGTCCACCCGCTCGTCGGCGCGGTCGTCGAAGTAGCCGATGAAGTCGCTGCCGCGGTCCTTGTTCTCCATCAGCGCGCGCGCCACCTTCACGCCCAGCGGGCCGGCCCCCACCACCACCGCCTTGCGCCGCGCCTCGGGCTGGGCGGCATGCCGGCGCAGGATGTTGCGGCCGGCCACCACGGCCAGCCACTGCACCACCGGCGTGATCACGGCCCAGGCCATCAGCACATGGTCTTCGAAGTAACTGAAGCTCTTCGTGGCATAGCCGCACAGCGCCAGGATGGACAGCAGCGTGACCCAGGACGTCACGATGTCGGTGGCCGCGGCGATGCCGGCATCCTTGAAGCGGTTGCGCCCCGGGAAGGTGAGCGCAAAGACCAGCAGACACAGCACCAGATCAGCGCGCCCGATCTCCACGTCGAACGCGGCGGTGGCGAGCAGCAGCACCAGCACCGTGAGCACCGGCTCCATGAAGGCGGCGATGAACGAGGTGACGGACTGCGGTGCGCTGTAGAACGTTCGTGTATAGCTGCGGTCTTCGAACATAGATGGATGGGCTACGGGCGGCTCCTGGCACGCGCATGGCGCGCTTGCCGCTCTAAGTGGCACAAGTGGGTGATGGCTCGCTACTCAGCCTTGCGCCGGCCAAAAAACATTCTCGCTCAATTCGTTGACGGTTCTTCCCCCACCTGTGGCCAGGGGTTGACGGTGCGGCCTCCCTACAATCAACCCATGCTTCAAAGCCTTCAAGCCTTGTTGGCACCCGCCCTCGTCGAGCGGCTGGTGCTGATGGCCAACCACGTGCTGGCGGCCGAACCCGTGGCCACCGAACGCCTGCGCCACCATGTCGGGCGCTCCATCGGGGTGCAGTGGCGCGACTGGCCCCAGCGGCTGCCTGCGCCGCCTGTACTTTTGTTTCATGTGACCGCCGCTGGTTTGCTGGAATGGGTGCCCGATGCCGGCGCGCCCGAACTGGCCGACCTGACCGTGCGCATCGACGCCAGCCGCCCGCTGTTTCTGCTGGGTCAGCTGAGCCGCGGCGCGCGGGTGCCGATGGAGGTGCAGGGCGACGCTGCGCTGGCCGCCGATGTCAATTGGCTGGTGGACAACGTGCGCTGGGACATGGAAGCCGACCTGGCGCGGGTGATCGACCCGCGCCTGGCGCATGAGGTGGCCAACGTGGGCCGTGGCCTGGTGCGCGGCCTGCGCTTGGCGATCGGCGCTGGCGCCGACTGGGCCGCGCGCTGGCGCGCGGGCCGGCCGTGAGCGCGGCAGCCCGATGAGGCGCCTTGCCAGGCTGCTGCTGATCGTCGTCACGCTGCTTCGCTTCGGGGTGGACGACATCGCCCTGTCGGGCTTCCGGCAGGGGTGGGTTCGGGCGCTGGCCCGCATCGTGACCTGGGGTCGGCGCTTCGACGCGCCGCGCGGCGCCCGGCTGCGCATGGCGCTGGAGCGCCTGGGTCCCATCTTCGTGAAATTTGGCCAGGTGCTGTCGACCCGACGCGACCTGCTGCCGCGCGACGTGGCCGACGAACTGGCCAAGCTGCAGGACGACGTACCCCCGTTCCCGGGCGAGCTGGCCGTGACGCTGGTGGAGCGCGCGCTGCGCAAGCCGCTCTCGGCCGTGTTCCTGGAGTTCGACCCCGTGCCGGTGGCCAGCGCTTCCATTGCGCAGGTGCACTTCGCCACGCTGCTCTCAGGCCGCGAGGTGGCGGTCAAGGTGCTGCGCCCGGGCATGCTGGACGTGATCGAGGACGACCTGGCGCTGCTGCACAAGCTGGCGCGCTGGGTGGAACGCGTGAGCGTGGACGGCAAGCGCCTGAAGCCGCGGGAGGTGGTGGCGGAGTTCGATATCTACCTGCATGACGAGCTCGATCTGATCCGCGAGGCGGCCAATGCGGCCCAGCTGCGCCGCAACATGCAGGATTTGGGCCTGTGCCTGGTGCCGGAGATGGTGTGGGACCTGTGCACGCCCACGGTGATGGTGATGCAGCGCATGCACGGCGTGCCCATCAGCCAGGTCGAGCGGTTGCGCGATGCGGGCGTCGACATCAAGAAGCTGGCGCGTGATGGCGTCACCATCTTCTTCACCCAGGTGTTCCGCGACGGCTTCTTCCACGCCGACATGCACCCCGGCAACATCCAGGTGAGCCTGGCGCCGATGACCTTCGGCAACTACATCGCGCTCGACTTCGGGATCATCGGCACGCTGACCGAGAACGACAAGGAATACCTGGCGCAGAACTTCATCGCCTTCTTCCGCCGCGACTACAAGCGCGTGGCCGAGCTGCACGTGGAAAGCGGCTGGGTGCCGCCCGAAACGCGGGTGGACGCTCTCGAAAGCGCGATCCGCGCCGTCTGCGAGCCGCATTTCGACCGGCCGCTGAAGGACATCTCGCTGGGCCAGGTGCTGATGCGTCTTTTCCAGACCTCGCGCCGCTTCAACGTCGAGATCCAGCCGCAGCTGGTGCTGCTGCAGAAGACGCTGCTCAACGTCGAAGGCCTGGGCCGCCAGCTCGATCCCGACCTGGACCTGTGGGCCACGGCCAAACCCTTCCTGGAACGCTGGATGAACGAACAGATCGGCTGGCGCGGCCTGGTGGAACGGGTGAAGAACGAGGCGCCGCGCTACGCCCAGCTGCTGCCCGAGTTGCCGCGGCTGCTGCACCACAGCCTGCGCGCTTCTTCGCATGCCGAAGAGGCGAGGGCGCTGCGCGAGCTGGTGACCGAGCAGCGCCGCACCAACCGCTTGCTGCTGGCCATCGTGTGGACGGGGCTGGGCTTCGGCCTGGGTGCGCTCGGCATGCAGTTGCTGCAGATGCTTTGAACCTGCCCCGGGCGCGGAGCCCGCGCCCAGCTAGAATCGCGGGTTCCGTTTCTACGCGTCAACGCGCTCATCCAAGGGTTTGTCATGCCGATCTACGCCTATCGCTGTGCCGAATGCGGCCATACGAAAGACGTGCTGCGCAAGCTGTCCGACCCGCCGCTGACCACCTGCCCGGCCTGCGGGGCCGAGGCCTTCGAAAAGCAGGTCACGGCCGCCGGCTTCCAGCTCAAGGGCTCGGGCTGGTACGTCACCGATTTCCGCAACGGCTCCGGCGGTACCGCCAAGCCGGCCGTTGCCGGCGGTGAGGCGGCCGCGCCCGCCGCCGCACCAGCGCCTGAAGCCGCCAAACCGGCCGCTGCCGCGCCGGCCGCCCCCGCACCGTCGCCGTCGGGCGGCAGTGGCGGCGGCAGCGCCGCCTGACCTCGGCGACCGAAAGCCCCCCTTGAAGAAATACCTGATCGCCGGCTTGCTGGTCTGGCTGCCCATGGCCGTGACCGTGTGGGTGCTGCATGCCGTGCTGGGCATGATGGACGGCGTGTTCGGCTGGATCCTCAGCACCACCCAGGTGGTGCTGCCGGGTGCGCTGCATGGCCCGATCGAGGCGCTGCGCCAGATCCCGTTCCTCGGGTTCATCTTCGTGGGGCTGATGCTGCTGCTCACCGGCGTGTTCGCCACCAACATCGCCGGGCAGTGGGCGCTGCACCAGGGCGGGCGGGTGCTCAACCGCATCCCCATCGTCAAGTCGATCTACAGCTCGGTCAAGCAGGTGTCCGACACGCTGTTTTCCAGCAATGGCAACGCTTTCCGCGAAGCCGTGCTGGTGCAGTACCCGCGTGCCGGCTCCTGGACCATCGCCTTCATCACCGGCCGCCCGGGCGGTGAGGTGGCGGCGCGGCTGGCCGGCGAGCATGTCAGCCTGTACGTGCCCACCACGCCCAACCCCACGTCGGGCTTCTTTTTGATGGTGCCGCGCGGCGAGGTGGTGCCGTTGCGCATGAGCGTCGACGAAGCGCTGAAGTACATCATCTCGATGGGGGTGGTGTCGCCGCCGCCGTCGGCCATGCCCCCCGTGCCGCCCGCCCCCCCGGTGGCAGCGCTGCCGCCCGCCACCGCCGAGCCGCCCGCGCCCGAGGTGGAGCGAAATCTGGCGGGCTGAGCGCCTGGCAAGCGCCCAGCCCCATGCGGCCTGCACCGCCGCCAGCGCCCCCACCCGTTGCCCCCGGGCATGCCGCCAAGGCGCCCGATAGATCCGCCAAGCATTCCGGAGAGATTCAATGAGAACCACTTACTGCGGCCTCGTCAGCGAAGCCCTGATGGGCCAGACCGTGACGCTGATGGGCTGGGCCCACCGTCGCCGCGACCACGGCGGCGTCATCTTCATCGACCTGCGCGACCGTGAAGGCGTGGTGCAGGTGGTGTGCGACCCCGACCGTGCCGAGATGTTCAAGACGGCCGAAGGCGTGCGCAGCGAGTTCTGCCTGAAGGTAGTGGGCCTGGTGCGCCCGCGCCCGGCCGGCACCGAGAACGCCAACCTCACCAGCGGCAAGATCGAGGTGCTGTGCCACGAGCTGGAAGTGCTGAACGCCAGCGTCACCCCGCCGTTCCCGCTGGACGACGAGAACCTGTCGGAAACCACCCGCCTGACGCACCGCGTGCTCGACCTGCGCCGGCCGTACATGCAGAACAACCTGATGCTGCGCTACCGCGTGGCGATGGAAGTGCGCAAGTACCTGGACGAGAACGGCTTCATCGACATCGAGACGCCGATGCTCACCAAGAGCACACCCGAAGGCGCGCGCGACTACCTGGTGCCCAGCCGCGTGAACGACGGCATGTTCTTCGCGCTGCCGCAAAGCCCGCAGCTGTTCAAGCAGTTGCTGATGGTGGCCGGCTTCGACCGCTACTACCAGATCACCAAGTGCTTCCGCGACGAGGACCTGCGCGCCGACCGCCAGCCCGAATTCACGCAGATCGACCTGGAAACCTCCTTCCTGACCGAAGGTGAGATCCGCACCATCACCGAGAACATGATCCGCCAGGTCTTCAAGAAGACGCTGGACGTGGAACTGCCCGAGTACCCGGTGATGACCTACGCCGAGGCGATGCACCGCTTCGGCTCGGACAAGCCCGACCTGCGCGTCAAGCTCGAGTTCACCGAGCTGACCGAGGTGATGAAGGACGTCGACTTCAAGGTGTTCTCCACCCCCGCCACCACCAAGGGCGGCCGCGTGGTGGCCCTGCGCGTGCCCGGCGGCGGTGAGATGAGCCGCGGCGAGATCGACGGCTACACCGAGTTCGTCAAGATCTACGGCGCCAAGGGCCTGGCCTGGATCAAGGTCAACGACCTGGCCAAGGGCCGCGAAGGCCTGCAGAGCCCGGTGGTGAAGAACCTGCATGACGCCGCGCTGAACGAGGTGCTGCAGCGCACCGGCGCGCAGAACGGCGACCTGCTGTTCTTCGGCGCCGACAAGGCCAAGGTGGTCAACGACGCCATGGGCGCGCTGCGCGTGAAGATCGGCCACAGCGAATTCGGCCGTGGCAAGGGCCTGTTCGAGGACCGCTGGGCGCCGCTGTGGGTGGTCGACTTCCCGATGTTCGAGCACGACGAAGAAGCCGACCGCTGGGTGGCCGTGCACCATCCGTTCACCGCGCCCAAGGACGGGCACGAGGACCTGATGGACACCGCGCCCGACCAGTGCATCGCCAAGGCCTACGACATGGTGCTCAACGGCTGGGAACTGGGCGGCGGCTCGGTGCGTATCCACCGCGCCGAAGTGCAGAGCAAGGTGTTCAGTGCGCTGAAGATCGGGCCCGAAGAAGCCAAGCTGAAGTTCGGCTTCCTGCTGGACGCGCTGCAGTACGGCGCGCCCCCGCACGGTGGCTTGGCCTTCGGCCTTGACCGCCTGATCACGCTGATGACCAAGGCCGAGTCGATCCGCGACGTGATCGCCTTCCCCAAGACCCAGCGGGCGCAAGACCTGCTGACCGGGGCGCCGGGCCCGGTGGACGAGAAGCAGCTGCGCGAGCTGCACATCCGCCTGCGCAACAACCCGGCTGCGCAGGCCTGATCGGCCGGGCGGGGCGGCGGCTGGCCGCCCGCCGGGCCTTGAGGGCTAGACTGCCCGCTCCGCCCGCCGCTGATTGCCCATGACGCTTGCCAACGCCGAGTCACCGCGACCCTTCAAGATCCCCGAATCGGTGCTGGTGGTGATCTACACCCCGGCGCTGGACGTGCTGCTGATCGAGCGGGCCGACAAGCCCGGTTTCTGGCAAAGCGTCACCGGCTCGAAAGACCTGATCGACGAGCCGCTGGCCCTGACCGCCGAGCGCGAGGTGCTGGAAGAAACCGGCATCGTCATCGGCACCGAGGCCGTGCCCCGCAGCGCGCTGCGCGACTGGGGCCTGGTCAACCTCTACGAGATCTACCCCGTGTGGCGCCACCGCTATGCGCCGGGCGTGACGCAGAACACCGAGCATGTGTTCGGCCTGCGCGTGCCCGCCGGCACGCCGGTGCGCCTGGCCCCGCGCGAGCACACCGCGCTGGCCTGGCTGCCTTGGCAGGAGGCGGCCGACCGCTGCTTTTCGCCCAGCAATGCCGAGGCGATCCTGCAGCTGCCCCGGTTCGCTTGAGACCAAGGCCCGAGCCATGACGCTCAAACCGCTGCAATCGACGCTGCTGCCCAAGGCCAGCACCCTGGGCCGTCTGCGCACCGCCACCTACAACATCCACAAGGGCGTGCGTGGCCTCGGGCCGCTCAAGCGGCTGGAGATCCACAACCTGGGGCAAGGCGTGGAGGCGCTGGACGCCGACATGGTGTTTTTGCAGGAAGTGCGGCTCTTCAACCACCGCGAGGCACGCGCCTTCGCCCGCACCACCTTCGGCTGGCCCGAGGGTGGGCAGGCCGACTTCCTGGCGCCGCAGGGCTATGAGGTGGCCTACCGCACCAATGCCGTCACCCGCGACGGCGAGCATGGCAATGCGCTGCTGTCGCGCTGGCCGATCGGCGACATTGGTCACCACGACGTCAGCGACCACCGCTTCGAGCAGCGTGGCCTGCTGCATGTGCCGGTGCAGTGGAACGGGCTGGAGGTGCACACCATCACCGCCCATTTCGGCCTGATGCATGCCAGCCGCCTGCGCCAGGCCGCCCGGCTGGCCGAGTACATCGCGCATGCGGTGCCGGCCGGCGCGCCGGTGGTGGTGGCGGGCGACTTCAACGACTGGGGCGAGAAGCTCGACGGCCCGATGGCCGATTGCGGCCTGCAGCGGGCGCGCGAGGCCGGCGCCCGCAGCGCCAAGTGCCTGACCTTCCCGTCGCGGGTGCCGGTGTTCGCGCTCGACCGCTTCTACACCCGCGGCCTGGCCTGCCGCTCCATCTTCGTGCCGCGCGGCGGCGCCTGGGCCCGCATGTCCGACCACCTGCCGCTGGTGGCCGAGTTTGACCTTGATTGAGCCCCCAAGCTCGCTGGCGCTCGCGGCCCCCCGGGGGGGCGCGTCCAGCCTTGGGGCGGCCCAGCGGCTGGACCCTGAAAGACCGCCCCACGAGCATCCCCTCGGCTGGTACGGCCTGCCGCGCGCCGTCTTCACCGGCGGCAACGAGGTGCAGTTGCTGCGAGGCGGCGACGACCTGTTCCCGGCCATGTGCGGCGCCATCCACCGCGCGATGCACGAGGTCTGGCTGGCCACCTACATCTTCCACGACGATGTGGCCGGCCAGGCCGTGCTGCAGGCGCTGGAAGCCGCCGCGCGCCGCGGCGTGCGGGTGCGGGTGGTGGTGGATGGCTTTGGCAGTGCCGCCGCGCTGCCCCGGCTGCGCGCCCGGCTGGAGGCGGCCGGCGTCGGGCTGGTGGCCTACCGGCCGATCACCGGCTGGCGCTCGTGGCTGCAGCCGGGCCAGTTTCGCCGGCTGCACCAGAAGCTGTGCGTGGTGGATTCCGGCACCGGCTTCGTCGGCGGCATCAACGTGCTCGACGACCGCAACGACCTGGGCCACGGTGCGCTGGACGCCCCGCGGCTGGACTTCGCGGTGCTGGTGCAGGGTCCGGTGGTGCTGCCCATCGAGCACACGCTGCGCGCGGTGTGGACCCGCGCCGTCTTCGGCCGCGACTGGCGCGACGAGGCCATCGCGGCGGCGCGCAGCCCGCAGCCGGTGCAGCGCGTGAAGGAGCTGGTGCGCCGCATGCGCGTGGGGCCACCGCGGCGCCCCGACCTGCCGGGCCTGCGCAGCCTGCAACCGGTGCGCGCCGCTTTCGTGGTGCGCGACAACCTGCGCCAGCGCCGCGCGATCGAGCGCGCCTACATCGACGCGCTGCGCCAGGCGCGCGACCGCATTGACCTGGTGTCACCGTACTTCTACCCGGGCCTGCAGTTCCGCCGCACGCTGCGCAATGCGGCGCGCCGCGGCGTCAAGGTGCGGCTGCTGCTGCAGGGCAGGCCCGACTACCGCTTCGCGGCGCTGGCGGCCAGCGTGCTGTACGCCGAGCTGCTGGCCCAGGGCGTGCGCATCTTCGAGTACACGCCCGCCTTCCTGCATGCCAAGGTGGCGGTGGTGGATGCCGACTGGGCCACCGTGGGCAGCAGCAACATCGACCCGTTGTCGTTGCTGCTCAACCTGGAAGCCAACGTGGTGGTGCGCGACCACCGCTTCGCCGGCGAGCTGTCGGCGCAGTTCGAAGAAGCGGTGGCGCTGTCGCGCGAAGTCACGGCGCCCTCGGTCGGCAACGGACTCTGGGCCCGCATGCAGCGCGGCTTCGTGGCGTTCTGCGCGCGGCTCTACCTGCGGGTGGGAGGCATCACGGGGCTGTACTGACGCTCATGAAGCGCCTCAGAACTGCCCGGTCAGGTCCTCGCCAAACCGGTTGTGCCCCACGGTGCCGCGGCGCAGGCCGTTGTCGATCAGCGCCCACAGCCAGCCGATCAGCGGCAGCAGCGCCACCAGCACCCACCAGCCCGACTTGTCGCGGTCGTGCCAGCGCTTGACGGACACCGCCAGCACCGGCCACAGCAGCAGCATGTTCACCCACTCTTCGGCCTGCTGGGCGCCGAAGCCCATGATGCGCAGCAGCGCCGTCACCAGCGCGCCTACGCCGATGGGCCCCGCCACGGCATACAGCCACCACACCTTGCGCGGCACCCGGCCCCGCAGGCTGAACAGGATCTGCAGCGGCGTCATCGGCTCGTAGCCGAGGGGCCGGCGCGGCGGCACGGTGGAAGGATTCAAGGCGGTCATCGGGCAACAGGCAGCAGGGTCAGTATCCCATCGTCACCTTTCGGCAGCTGTCCCTGCGGGCGCGCGGGGCGGCCGGCGTCGTCACAATGCGACGATGCATGACGACTTGGTGGTGGCCACGCCCGAAGGCCTGTATTGCCCGCCCGGCGATTTCCACATCGACCCGTGGCGCCCGGTCTCGCACGCCATCGTCACCCATGCCCATGCCGACCACGCCCGGCGCGGCCACGGCCACTACCTGGCTTCGCACGACAGCGAAGGCGTGCTGCGCTCGCGCCTGGGCGAAGACATCGCCCTGCAGACCCTGGGCTGGGGCGAGGTGGTGGACCACCGCGGCGTGCGCATCAGCCTGCACCCGGCCGGCCATGTGCTGGGCTCGGCCCAGGTGCGGCTGGAGCACCGCGGCCGCGTGTGGGTGGCCTCTGGCGACTACTTCGTGGCCGGCGACACCGCGCTGCACGGCGAGGTGTCGGGCGACCTCAACGCCACCTGCGCGCCCTTCGAGCCGGTGCGCTGCCACTGCTTCATCACCGAGTCCACCTTCGGCCTGCCCATCTACCGCTGGCCCACGCAGGCCAGCCTGTTCGCCGACATCAACCGCTGGTGGGCCGCCAATGCCGAGGCCGGCCGCGCCAGCCTGCTGATGGGCTACAGCTTCGGCAAGGCGCAGCGCATGCTGGCCGGCGTCGACCCGTCCATCGGGCCCATCGTGGTGCACGGCGCGGTGGACACGCTGAACACCGCCTATCGCGCAGCCGGCGTGCCGTTGCCGCCCACCTTCGCCGCCACCGAGCTGCCCAAGGCCGAGATGAAGCGTGCGCTCGTGGTGGCACCGCCTTCGGTGCAGGGCTCGCCCTGGCTGCGGCGCTTCGGCGACTACAGCGACGCATTCGCCAGCGGCTGGATGCAGCTGCGCGGTGCGCGCCGCCGGCGGGCCGTGGACCGCGGCTTCGTGATGAGCGACCACGCCGACTGGCCCGGCCTGCAGCGCGCCATCCTGGCCACCGGCGCCGAGCGGGTGATCGTGACCCACGGCTATGAAGCGGTGATGGTGCGCTGGCTGCAGGAACAGGGCCTGGACGCCGGCGCCTTCCGCACCGAGTACGGCGACGACGCGCTGGAAGACCCCACCGCCGAGGCCGCGGGCGCCACCAGCCCCCCCACCCCCACGATGGACCCTGCCGTCAGCTGACCGAAAATCGAGCGATGGACCGCGACGACCCCCTGGACCCCACCCGCGTGCTGGACGGCTGGCGCCCCGACCGGGGACCGCGGCCCACCGACGCCGAACTGATGCGCCTGCTGGACGGCTGGCAGCCCACCGGCGTGCGCCGCCCGGCCGCCGAAGACGCCCCATCGCTGCGCCTGCCCAGGCTGCAGCCGGTGCAGGACGCGCCGGTGGCGCCGGTTGAACTCGACCAGCTTGGCCGCCAGGTGGCCCAGCGGGCCGCGCGCTGGGCGGCCGAAGAAATCACCGACATCGACCTCGACTGGCAGCCTGCGCCCACCATGGCGCCCGTGCCCAGCCACCCGCGGCTGCTGCGCCAGTGGCAGCCGGGCACCTGGGTGGCCGCCGTCAAGCAGGTGGCCGCCGAAAGCACCGAGCTGCGCGAAGGCCCCGGCGGCCCGGTGGTGGAAACGCATGCCGCGCTGCGCCTGATCGCCTGGTGGCCGCCGGCCGAGCAGGGCGCGCCGCTGGCCCGCTGGCCGCAGCGGGCGCAGATGCAGCCAGTGGCGCCCGAGCGGCTGGCGCAGGCGCTGCTGGCCCCGCTGCCCGAGGACGCCACCGTGTGGTGCCTGGCCGAAGCCGCCGGCGACACGGCCGACTGGAGCCTGATCGGCCAGCTCGTGCTGCTGCATGACAGCAGCCTGCAAGGCCGCGGCTTCGAGGCGCTGCAGGCCTTCGTCGAGAACGAGCGCGCGGCGCAGTTCAGCCGCCTGAACGACGACTACCACCGCCCCGACGCCGCGCGGCCGGTGGAGCAGAAGACCGCATCGCCGCAGGCGCGCTGAGTGCTGCAGCCGGCCTGATGCACGCCTTCGCCGTTCTTTTCACCGAACTGGACGCCAGCACCGGCACCAGCGACAAGGTGGCCGCGCTGCGCCGCTACTTCGCCCAGGCCGAGCCGGCCGATGCCGCCTGGGCCGTTTACTTCCTGGCCGGTGGCAAGCCGCGCCAGGTGGTGCCCACTGGCGTGCTGCGCGCGCTGGCCTGCGCCGAAGCCGGCATCCCCGAATGGCTGTTCGAGGAAAGCTACCAGGCCGTGGGCGACCTGGCCGAGACCATCGCCCATGTGCTGCCGCCGGCCGACCAGCCGGCCGCGCCGCTGGGCCTGGCCGAGTGGATCGAGCACCGGCTGCTGCCGCTGCGCGGCCTGCCCCCCGAGGAACAGGCCCACCGCGTGGCCGGCTACTGGCGTGAGCTGGACACCACCGGCCGCTTCCTGCTCACCAAGCTGATCGGCGGCGGCTTCCGGGTGGGCGTGAGCAAGCTGCTGGTGCAGCGCGCGCTGGCCGAGCAGGCCGGCCTGGACCCCAAGCGCGTGGCCCAGCGCATGATGGGCTACACCGACGCCCGCGCCACCCCCAGCGCCAGCCGCTACCAGGCCTTGCTGGCGCCGGTGGTGGAGGGCGCCGCCGGCGACGAGCGCAGCCCCGACGATGCGGGCCAGCCGTACCCGTTTTTCCTGGCCCACCAGCTCGAAGGTGACGCCAGCGACTTCGAAGCCCGGCTGGGCCCCACCGACCAGTGGCTGGTGGAATGGAAGTTCGACGGCATCCGCGCGCAGATCGTCAAGCGCGCCGGCCGGGTGTGGATCTGGTCGCGCGGTGAGGAGCTGATCACCGACCGCTTCCCCGAGATCGTGGCGCTGGCGCAGCCGCTGCCCGACGGCACGGTGCTGGATGGCGAGCTGCTGGTGTGGCACGAAGAACGGCCGGCACCGTTTGCGCTGCTGCAGCAGCGCATCGGCCGCCTCAAGCTCAGCAAGAAGATCCTCACTGACGCGCCCGTGAACTTCATCGCCTACGACTTGCTGGAGTGGCAGGGCCAGGACTGGCGCCACCGCCCGCACACCGAGCGGCGCGCTCAGCTGGAAGAGGTGGCGCCGCAGGCGCGCATGCAGCTGTCGCCGCTGGTGCAGGCGCCCGACTGGCCGGCCCTGGCGCGGCTGCGCACCGAGTCGCGGGAGCGCGGCGTCGAAGGCTTCATGCTCAAGCAGCGTGATGCCACCTATGGCACCGGCCGCACCAAGGCCGCCGGCACCTGGTGGAAGTGGAAGATCGAGCCGATGACCGCCGACGGCGTGCTGGTGTATGCCCAGCGCGGCCACGGCCGGCGCGCCAGCGTGTACACCGACTACACCTTCGCGGTGTGGAATCGCGCGCCGGTGGACGCCGCCGAGGCCCAGGCCGTGCTGGACGCCATCGCCCGCCGCGAGCCGGCCCAGCCGGGCGCGCTGCAGCTGGTGCCTTTTGCCAAGGCCTATTCAGGCCTGACCGACGCCGAGTTCGCCGAGGTGGACAAGGTGATCCGCGCCCACACCCTGGAAAAGTTCGGCCCGGTGCGCAGCGTCAAGCCCACGCTGGTGTTCGAGCTCGGCTTCGAAGGCATCCAGCGCAGCCCGCGCCACAAGAGCGGCATCGCCACGCGCTTTCCGCGCATGCTGCGCATCCGCCATGACAAGCCGCTGTGGGAGGCGGACACCCTGCAGACGCTGGAAGCCTTGATCCAGAGTTAACCGCGCTTCACCACACCGGTGGGTGCGACCCCGGCGGCATCGACGGCCGCCGCCATCCGGCAGGCGTGTGCGAGAACTGCGCCGGATGGCGCAGCACCGTCAGCGCGCCAAAGCCGCTGGGTTCGGTGACCAGGTAGGGGTCGAAGGCCGGGGCCTGGGCCTGCAGGCCGTCCGGCACCCGGCCCAGGCTGCGCAGCCAATGGCCGACGCCAGCCAATGACACCTGCACATGCCAGCTGCCGCCTTGCTGCTGCTGGCGCCACAGCGCGGCCTGCGTGCCGAAGGCCAGCAGGTAGCCGGCCGCGTAGTCCAGGATCTGCAGCGGCAGCGCGCGGGGCGTGTGTGCGCCCGCGGCCTGCGCTTCGGCCAGGTTGAAGCCGGTGGCCGTCTGCACCAGCGAATCGAAGCCGCGGCGGCCGCCCCACGGCCCTTCGGCGCCATAGGCGCTGAGCGACACCACGACGATGCCTGGCCGCAGCCGCGCCAGGTCTTCCGGCGCGAGGCCGAAGGCGCCCAGTGCGCCGGGCCGGTAGCCCTGCAGGAACACATGCGCCTGCGCGGCCAGCTGGCGCAAGCGCGCGCGGCCGGGTTCGTCTATCAGGTCGACGTGCACCGAGCGCTTGCCGCGGCTGGTGTCGGCGATGGCGGCGATGTTGGGCAGCGACGGCGAATTGACCAGCATCACGTCGGCGCCGTAGGCCGCCAGCGTGCGGCCGGCCACCGGCCCGGCGAGGATGCGGGTGAGCTCCAGCACCCGCAGCCCGGCCAGCGGCTGCGCACCATCGCCCAGCGCGGGCCAGGGCAGGGCGGGTGCGGCCTGGCCCGCCGGCTCGATGCGGGTGATGCGCACCAGCGGTTGCGCCGCCACCGCCTGGCCCTGCGGGTGGGCGTCCCACTGCTCGAAGCTGCGGGCGGCCGCCACCACCAGGCCGGCCTGCGCGGCCTCGGCCTCGAAAGCTTCGGCGCTCCAGCCGCGCAGCGCCTGCTGCACGGCGGGGCGGCCGGTCGCTTCACCCGGCGGCAGGCCGAGCAGGCGCAACGCGCCGTCGCGGTGATGGGCGAAGTTGGCGTGGATGCGCACCCAGCCGGCTTCGCCATCGGGGCCGCAGGCATACAGGCCCGACACCGGGTCCCAGGCTGGCAGCTGGCGGCCATCGAGCAGGAAGTGGGCGCAGCTGTCCAGCGTGGCATGGGTGCGGTCCACCGTCACCTGCTGGCGCTGGCTGCCGCCGCTGCGCAGGTGCCACAACTCGGCCGCTGCCAGCGCCGCCGCGCCCATGGAAGCCTGCGCGGCGGTGGCTACCGCGAAGGAAGAAGGCAGCACCGGCGCATCGCCGCGCAGATCGGCGCAGGCCAGCGCCGCTTCGGGCAGGCCGGCGGCCCGCCACACGGCCTGCAGGGCCAGGGCCGAAGGGGCGCTGCCGTCCATGGCCCGGGCCCGGGCTCAGCGCGCCTTGCGCGCCCGCGCGGCGGCGAGGAAGTCGTCGAGGATGGGCGTGCCGTCCAGCTCGTCGGCGTGGGTGCGGTTCAGCGCCATGAATTCGGGGTGCCACTGCATGCCGAACACGTAGCTCGGGCCTTTCCAGCGGATGGCTTCCACCACGCCGTCGGGGATGGCCAGCGCCTCCACTTCCAGGTCGTGGCCCAGCGTCTTCACCGACTGGTGGTGGATGGAGTTGATGGCGGCGCTGCTTCGATCGGGGTACAGCTGGGCCAGCTTGGTGCCGCGCACGATGCTCATGCGGTGGAATTGGCGCTCGTAGGTGTTCTCGTCGTGGTGGCGCAGCGCGCCGGGCAGCTGGCTGGGAATGTCCTGGTACAGCGAGCCGCCGAAGGCCACGTTGATCAGCTGGCAGCCGCGGCAGATGCCCAGCACCGGCTTGCCGGCCGAGATGAAGGCGTCCAGCAGCTCCATCTCGTACAGGTCGCGCACGCGGTCGCCGCCCCAGGCCGGCTTCATCGGCGATTCGCCATAGGTTTCGGGCGAGATGTCGGTGCCGCCCTGCAGCACCAGGCCGTCCAGCATCTCGGCATAGCGGTGCAGGCTCATGTCGCTGCGCCGCACCAGGCTGTCGCTTTCCACCGCGGGAATCATCACGCCCAGCACGTCGCGCGACATCACCCAGTGCGCGACCGACTGCTCCAGGTAGTGCAGGGTGCGGGTAAACACGCCACCCAGGCTGGGCACCGGCGTGGTCGGATGGTAGATGCGGGCGGACAGCCCGATCAGCAGCGGCGTCTTGGGGGCGTCGGAGGTGGCAGCGGCGTCAGACATGGGCGGCAGGGAAGACGGCAAGGCGCGACAAGAAGGCAGGAAGGGTCGCGGCAATCGCCATGCCCTGGCCCGGGTCCTGCGTGGAGCACTCACTGTATCGGCCTCCCCCGCACATGGGCCGCGCCAGCCGCTTAAAAACTACGTAAGCTGTACCGATGATCCACCTGTTGAATCTGCTGGCGGCCATTGCGCTGCTGGTCTGGGGCACCCACATCGTCCGCACCGGGGTGCTGCAGGTCTTCGGCGAGAACCTGCGCACGGTGCTGGCATCCAGCTTCAGCAGGCGCGTGCCGGCCATGCTGGCGGGGCTGGGCGTCACCGGGCTCGTGCAGTCCAGCACCGCCACCTGCCTCATCGTGGCCTCCTTCGTGGGCAAGGGACTGGTGAGCACCAGCGCCGCGCTGGCGGTGATGCTGGGCGCCGACATGGGCACCTCGCTGATGGCGGTGGTGTTCTCCTTCGACCTGTCCTGGCTGTCCCCGCTGCTCATCTTCGTGGGCGTGGTGATGTTCGTCTCGCGCCAGAACTCGGCGGCCGGCCGGGTGGGGCGGGTGCTGATCGGGCTGGGGCTGATCACGCTGGCGCTGCAGTTGATCGTGCAGGCGACGGAGCCGATGACGCGGTCGCCGGTGGTGCGCACGCTGCTGGTGTCGCTGCCCAACGAGATCCTGCTCGATGTGCTGGTGGGCGCGGTGCTGACGGTGGCGGCCTATTCCAGCCTGGCCATCGTGCTGCTGACGGCCACGCTCGCTTCACAAGGTCTGCTGCCCACCAACGTGGCGCTGGGGCTGGTGATCGGCGCCAACCTGGGCAGCGGGCTGCTGGCCATCCTGGCCACCAGCGGGGCCGCGCCGCAGGTGCGGCGTCTGCCGCTGGGCAACTTCCTGTTCAAGGTGACGGGTGCGGTGCTGGCCATGCCGCTGCTGGGCCATGTGCACGTGCTGCTGCAGGAGACGGTGCCCACCGTGCACCAGCAGGTGGTGCTGTTCCACCTGGGCTTCAACGTCACGTTGGCGATGCTGTTCATCGGCCTGACCGGCGTGGTGGGCCGCTGGGTGGTGCGCTGGCTGCCCGACCCGCGGCAGGGCGGCCCGGGCGAGCGGCCGCGCCACCTCGACCCGGTGGCGCTGGCCACGCCGTCGCTGGCCATCAGCTGCGCTGCGCGTGAGGCGCTGCACCAGGCCGACGTGGTGGAGACCATGCTGCGCGGCATCCTGCCGGTGATCCGCCACAACGACCTGCGGCTGGCCGAGCAGCTGCGCAAGATGGACGACACCGTGGACGAGCTGTACTCGGCCATCAAGTTCTACCTGACGCAGATCTCGCGCGAGGCGCTGTCCGAGCGTGAGGGCCGGCGCTGGACCGACATCGTCAGCTTCACCATCAACATGGAGCAGATCGGCGACATCATCGAGCGCATCCTCCAGGACGTGGAAGACAAGAAGATCCGCAAGAACCGCAGCTTCTCGGAAGCCGGCATGGCCGAGATCTGCCACCTGCACGAGCGGCTGCTGGCCAACCTGCGGCTGGCGATGAGCGTCTTCCTCGATGGCCATGTGCGCGATGCGCAGCGGCTGCTGGAAGAAAAGGCCCGTTTCCGCGACCTGGAGCATGAGTACGCGGCCAACCACATTGCGCGGCTGCGCGACAACACGGCGCAAAGCATCGAGACCAGCTCGCTGCACCTGGACCTGATCAGCGATCTCAAGCGCATCAATTCGCACCTGTGCTCGATCGCCTATCCCATCCTGGAGTCGGCGGGCGCGCTGGCCAACACCCGCATCCGCCACTCGCAGCTGGCGCCGCTGGCTGAGGAGCAATAGCGGCCATCTAGGCACATAAACACAAATGCGCATGAGCGCTATGGTGTTTATGCGAAACTGCCGGTCTTCAAATGGGCAGGTGCAGGTGAATCCCATGGCAGGCGACAACATGGCGCGGTGGTCGGTGATGGTCTCCAAGGAAACGGATCTCGCTTTGCGCTCGTTCCTGGGTGCCCGCGGCGGCCGCAAAGGTGACCTTTCCAAATTCATCGAAGAGGCCGTGCGCTGGCGCATGCTCGACGAGAGCATGCAGCAGGCGCGCGAGGGCTTTGCCGATCTGTCGGCCGATGAACTTCAGAACCTGGTGGATGAGGCTGTCACGGCCGTGCGCCTGGCGCGGCCTTCGCCTGGATCAACGGACACGTAACCCGTGCGCGTGGTCGTTGATACCAACATCCTGGTCAGTACGCTTCTGAGCGCAGATTCAGTGCCTGGTCAGCTCATGGCCCAGTGGCGGGCTGGGCGTTTCACGGTGCTGAGTTGCAGCCAGCAGCTTGACGAGCTGATGCGGGTGACCCGCTACCCCAAAATTCGTGAGAGGCTGCAGCCGGCCTTGGCTGGCCGGCTGATCAATGAACTGCGCGCTGTGGCCCAGCTGATCGATGGTTTGGTCGTTACCCCGATTTCGCCTGATCCCAACGATGACTACCTTCTCGCTCTGGCGCTCGCTGGCCATGCTGATGTTTTGGTGACGGGCGACAAGCGCGATCTGTTGGGCCTGGGTCATCATGGCCGCACGCGCATCATGACGGCCTCGTCCTTCCTGACGACGTACAGCAGCTAGCAGGCAGCGCGGCCCTCAGTCCCGCCGGGCCGCCCCAAGGGACTGAGATCCCCCTCGGGGGGGCGCGAGCGCAGCGAGCTTGGGGGCACTCTCAGTTGAGCGTCCGGCTCGGTCCGCCGCGCAGCGCGCGGCGCAGCCGGCGCGCCAGCTCCTCGTCGCGCAGGGGCTTTTGCAGCACCTGCTCCTCGGGGATGTCCTTCAGCGCAGCCAGGTCGACGAAGCCGGTGAGGAACATGGTCTTGAGGTGCGGGTGCGAGAGCTTGAGCAGCCGCACCAGCTCGGCGCCGTTCATGCCCGGCATCGCGAAGTCGGCCAGCACCAGCTCGATGTCCTTGCGCCGGGCCAGCAGCTCCAGCGCAGCGCCGCCGCTGCCGGCCTCGATCACGCGGTAGCCGATGGCCCGCAGCATCGACGAGGTGGCGTCGCGCACCGCGGGGTCGTCGTCCACCAGCAGCAGCGTGTGGCTGGGCTCGTGGCCGTCCAGCAGGCCGTGCTGCGTCACCTCGGGTTCGCGCTGGCGCACTTCGCCCTCGGCCCGCGGCATGAACACATGCACCGAGGTGCCCACGCCGGGCTGGGTGTCGATGCGCACGCCGCCGCCCGACTGTTTGGCAAAGCCGTACACCTGGGCCAGCCCCAGGCCCGATCCCTTGCCCACTTCCTTGGTGGTGAAGAAGGGCTCGAAGGCCTTGGCCAGCACCTCGGGCGTCATGCCGCTGCCGGTGTCGCTGACGGTCAGCGCCACGTAGTCGCCGGCCTCGGGTTCTTCCGGCCGCTCGGGCGGGCCCAGCGTGACGTTGGCGGTGCGCACCGTCAGGCTGCCGCCCACCTCCATCGCGTCGCGCGCGTTGATGGCCAGGTTCAGCACGATCAGCTCCATCTGCGTCACGTCCACCAGCGCGGGCCACAGCGGGCGCGTCAGCTCGGTGGCCAGGCGCACGCTGCCGCCCATGGTGGACTGCAGCAGGTCGCGCAGCGCCAGCACCGTGTCGTTGAGGTCGATGACCTGCGGCTCCAGCCGCTGCCGGCGTGAGAAGGCCAGCATCTGCGCGGTGAGCTTGGCGCCGCGTTCGGCCGCGCTCTGCATGGAATCGAGCCGCTTGAGCACCCGCTCGTCGGCCGTGCCGCCCTGGTTGAGCAGCCGGCGGATCAGGCTGATGTTGGACAGCACCACCGTCAGCAGGTTGTTGAAGTCGTGCGCCACGCCCGAGGTGAGCTGGCCCACGGCTTCCAGCCGCTGCATCTGCTGCAGCGTGGCCTCCACGCGGCTGCGCTCCTCGATCTGCTGCTTCAGCTCTTCATTGGTGGCGGCCAGTTCATCGGCGGCGGCGCGCTCCTCGGTCACGTCGCGGCCGATGGCGTAGAAGTAGCCGGCATCGGGCCGCACCGCCCAGCGGATCCAGCGGTAGCTGCCGTCGCGGCTGCGCACCCGGCTGTCGAAGCGGGCGGTGCCGGCGCCGGCACCCAGCGTGTCCATCGCGGTGCGTGTCACGGCCACGTCGGCCGGGTGCAGCAGGTCGACGATGGCCTGGCTCATCACCTCGGCGGCGGGCCAGCCCAGCAGGCTCTCCCAGGCGGGGTTCAGCGCCTCGGGCGTGCCGTCTGGCCGCCACACGGCCATCAAGTCGGCCGAGAGGTTCCAGATGCGGTCACGCTCGCGGGTGCGTTGCTCCACCCGCTCGCCCAGTGCCTCGTTCAGGCGGCGCAGGGCTTCGCCCTTGCGGCGCTGGCCGGTGACGTCGCGCGCGGTGCCCACCAGGCGCGAGCCGCCGTCGTCACTGTCGAAGCGGCGGCCGGCGATGGCCAGCCAGCGCACACGCTCGTCGGCCAGCGTGATCACCCGGTGCTCGAATTCCAGCTCGGGCCGGCCATCGGGCACCAGGGCCGCGGCCAGCGACTGCTCGAACAGCACGCGGTCGTCGGGGTGCACCACCTGCGAGACGAAATAGGCGTAGTCCACCTGCGCGCCAGGCGGTATATCGGCGATGCGGCGCAGGCCGTCGTCGATCCACAGCCGCGGGCCGTCGGGGTCGAACTCCCACACGCCCATGTTGGCGGCCTCGGCCGCCAGCCGGAACAGCACCTCGGCCTGGCGCTGCCGCTCGAGCGCCAGCCGGGCCGTGGCTTCGCTGGCGCCCAGCGCGGCTTCGGCGTCGCGGCGGCGCATGCGCTCGTGCGCCTCGGCCAGCGCACGTTCCACCGCCTTGGGCAGCCGCGCCAGGTTGCGCTTGAGCACGTAGTCGGTGGCGCCCTGGCGCAGCGCATCGGTGGCCACGTCTTCGCCCACCACGCCAGAGACGAAGACGAAGGGCACGTCGGGCAGCTTCTCGCGCGCCTGCTTCAGCGCGGCGATGCCGTCGAAGTCGGGCAGCGAGTAGTCGGCCAGCACCAGGTCGATGTCGGTGCGTTGCAGCGCGGCCAGGAACTCGCCGCGGCGGGCGGCCCGCACCACCTCGATCGGCATCTGTGCGCGTTGCAGGTAGGTGCAGATCAGTTCGGTGTCGATGTCGCTGTCTTCCAGCAGCAGGACGCGAGCGGGACCGTTCATCGGTGGGAAAGGCGGGGCGGCGGTTGGTTGAGCACGGCCCAGAACATGCCCAGTTCCTGGATGGCCTGCAGGAAGGCGCGGAAGTCGACCGGCTTGACGACGAAGGCATTGACGCCCAGCTCGTAGCTGCGCACCAGGTCGCGCTCTTCGCGCGAGGAGGTCAGCATCACGATGGGCACCGCACGCAGCAGCGGGTCCTTCTTCACCCGCTCCAGCACTTCCAGCCCGTCCAGGCGCGGCAGCTTCAGGTCGAGCAGCACCACGGCGGGGTCGCCCACCTCACGGCCCTGCCAGGCGCCACGTGCATACAGGTAGTCCAGCGCTTCCACGCCGTCGCGGGCCACGTGGATGGGGTTGGCCAGCTGGCAACGCTCCAGCGCGGCCAGGGCCAGCTCCAGGTCGTTGGGGCTGTCTTCCACCAGCAGGATGGGCCGCAGTTCGGTCGTGCGGCTGGCGGCGGCCAGCAGCTCGATGGTCTTGGCCAGCGGCGCGTGCGTCTGCGCGTCGCCAGCCGGGTCAGGCTTGTCAGTCATGGTCCGTCTTGAGATGGGATGAGCGCGGCAGGCCGAAGCGGAAGGTGGCGCCTTCATCGGGCTGCCCCTCGGCCGCGATCCAGCCGCCGTGGCGGTCGATGATGCGCCGCGTCAGGGCCAGGCCGATGCCGCTGCCCTCGAAGTCCTCGACGCGGTGCAGCCGCTGGAACACCCCGAACAGCTTGCCCTGGTAGGCCATGTCGAAGCCGACGCCGTTGTCGGCCACCGAGTACACCGTCTCGTGGGCCCGCACCTCGCCGCTGACGCGGATCACGGCCACGTCCTTGCGGCGGGTGTACTTGATCGCGTTGTCGATCAGGTTGGACCAGGCCTGCCGCAGCAGCGAGGCGTCGCCCCAGGCGGGCGGCAGCGGGCCGATCAGCCACTCGACCTGGCGCGTGCCCTGGTCGATGCGCATTGAACGGCGCACCTCGTCCACCAGCTTGGCCATGTCCACCGGCGCGGTTTCCAGGCTGGCGCGGCCCAGCTGCGAGAAGTTCAGCAGGTCGTCCACCAGCCGGCCGGCCGACAGCGCCGATTCGACGATGGTGTCCAGGTAGTGGCGCGAGCGCGCGGCCAGCTGGGGCTCGCTCTCGCCCAACAGCTGCGCGAAGCCGACGATGTGGCGAAAGGGCGCCCGCAGGTCGTGCGACACCGAGTACGAAAACGCCTCCAGCTCGCGGTTGCTGGTTTCCAGCCGGTCGGACAGCGCGGCGCGCTGCTCGGCCTGCTTGAGCACCAGCGTCACCATGGCCTGGCAGAAGCTGCGGGCCGCATCCACCTCCACCGCCGACCAGCGCTGCGCGGTGCCGCGCACTTCCTGCGTCCAGGCCGCGAAGGAGGCGCGGGGCGACAGGCTGCCGTCGGCGGCGGTGGCCTTCTCGGGCCGGCCGCCCCACTGCACGGTGTGGATGCGCTCGGGGCGGAACCACATCACGTAGTGCGGGTGGATGGCGGAGATCGGCGCGGCGATGAGGCCGCAGCCACTGTCGGTGAACTGCTCGGCCGGCGGGTACACCGAGGGCAGCGCATGGGTGGAGAACAGCTCGCCCCGGTCCTGCCGCTGGTGCAGCCAGGCGGCCAGCGCCTGCAGCTGCTCGGCCGGCGGTGTGTGGCCCACGGTGTGCACCGCGTCGCCACGCAGCAATGCGGCGCCGGTGGCGCGGGTCAGGCGCATCCAGGCCTCGGGGCTCTTGACCAGGCGGTGCAGCGCCGCGTCGGGCGCATCGCCGGCATCGGCCATGCGCGCCACGAGGTCGTGCTCCAGCTCCTTGGCGGCCCAGCGCAGCGCGGCTTCCTGGCCCCGCTCGCGCGATCCGATCTTCAATGCCAGGATCTGGCCCAGGAAGTCGCAGGCCGCCCGCGTGGGGGCACCCACCCGCATCGGCTGTGCATGGTGGCAGGCCACCAGGCCCCACAGTTCGCCGTCGATGACGATGGACACCGACATCGAGGCCGCCGTGCCCATGTTGCGCATGTACTGCAGGTGCACCGGCGAGACGCTGCGCAGCGCCGAGCCGGACAGGTCCAGCGGCTGGCCATCGACCGGGCTGGCGGCCGGCAGCACCGGCACCGGCTGGTAGCGCGCATCGGGAATCAGCCGCAGCCGGTGGCGGCGGTACATCTCTCGCGCCTGCGCCGGGATGTCGCTGGCCGGAAAGCGCAGGTCCAGGTAGCTGGGCAGGTTGCCGTTGCCGTCCTCGGCGATCACGGTGCCGTGCCAGTCCTCGTCGAAGCGGTACACCATCACGCGGTCGAAGCCGGTGAGCTGGCGCACCTCCTGCGCGGCATAGCGGCCCAGCAGGGCGACGTCGTCCTCGCCCTCCACATGGTCGAGGAAGCTGCGCAGCCGCGGGTACAGCGCATCCAGCGTGCGCATCTCGCTCAGGTCCAGCGGCTCGAGCTCCAGCACCAGGCCCTGCGGCGTGGCATGGGCGCTGAGCTGCAGCATGCGGGCACCGCAGGCCAGCGGCTGCTGCAGCGCGCCTTCACGGCCCTCGCTCACAGCGGCCAGCAGGTCGGGCAAAGCGGGGTCCAGCTCGCGGCTGTGCTGCGGCGCTGCGGGCAGGCCCAGCACCTGGGCCGCGTTGGCGCTGGCCTGCAGCACCCGACCGTCGTCGGCGTCCACCACCAGCAGCGCACCGTGCGGCTGGATGGTGCCGGGAATGTGGATGGGCTCGCGGGCGCAGGCGTCGGCGGCTTGTTCCTCCGGCGTCACAGCGCCACCCCCCACTCGCTGGGCGTGTCGTCGTCCCGGGGATGGCTGGCCACCACCGCCGGCTCCAGCCATTGCAGCAACAGCGCGAAGGTTTCCAGCGCGCCTTCCACCACCGCCTCGTGGCGCTCGACAGGCACCAGGTCCAGCAGCGCCAGCGTCTGGCGCCAGCGTTCGCCGGTGAGGTCGCCGTAGGGGTGGAAGTACAGCAGCCCCTCCTCAGGGCACCAGTCGGCGTCCTCCAGCAGGCGGCGGGTGATCACGCGGCCGCCCAGCGTGGAGCCTTCCATCACGTACAGAGAGCCCAGCGCGCCGTCCAGCGTGCGGCACAGCTGCGCCGCCTCCGGCACGATGGGCAGCGCTTCGATGTCCAGGTCGTCGATGTCGAGCGCGCGCAGGTCGTGCTCAATGAGCGTGAGCCGGCGCCGCGGCCCGGTGAAGGCCGCATCGCCCAGCGTGCGTTCCAGCGCCGGCTCCCACACGCGGTGAAAGCCGTGGAAGCGCATCAGCACGGCGACGAAGCGGGTGTAGCTCATCGGGCTGTCCAGCAGGCCCAGCAGCGATTCGAGCTGCTGGTGCGCGTGCGACGTGGCCTCGCGCAGCCGGGCGTGGAGCGAGACGGAAACGGCAGGCGTGGACAGCATGGAAAAGGCCGGAAGAGAGACAGCGGGCCGTGCCCGAGGGGCGTGGACTGCTCACGCCGCCCCGCCTTTTTAACACCGCCGTCCAACGGCTTCTGTCAGCGGACGCCCCAAGTGACCGCCGGTGGGCTCCGGCTGCGGTCAGGCGAGCCGAAGGGCCGCCCCAAGGTTCGTCACGCTCCCTTGGGGCGCCGCGAGCGCAGCAAGCTCGGCGGCCAGCGTCACGCCGGTAGTTCGGCCCGCCGCGGCAGGTCGGCGCCGCGGCGCGAGCAGGTGATGGCCGCGGCCCGCGCGGCAAAGTCCAGCGCGGCCTTCACCTGCTCGGCGGGCAGGGTGCGCAGTGCCATCGGGCTCAGGGCGTCGTGCTCGGCCAGCCAAGTCAGCAGCGCGGCCTGGAAGGTGTCGCCCGCGCCCACGGTGTCCACCACGTCCACCTTCACCGGGGCGGCTTCGGCCTGGGCCGCCGCCGTCCAGGCGATCGCGCCTTCGCCGCCGCGCGTCACCACCACCATGGCCACGCCGCGGGCCAGCCATTGCGCGGCCAGGGTGGCGGGCGCCACGCCGGGAAAGAGCAGGCCCAGGTCTTCGTCGCTGACCTTGAGCAGGTGGGTGCGCGGCAGCATCCAGTCCAGCAGCGCATGCCAGCGGCCCAGGTCGGGCTCCACGTTCAAGCGGATGTTGGGGTCGTAGCTGATCAGGCTGCGCTTGTGCTCACGCTCGATCAGCGCGCGCTGGGTGCCGGCCACCGGCTCCACCACGGTGGCGTAGGAGCCGACGTGGAAGGCCCGTGCCTCCGGCGGAATGGCGGCCAGCGCCGCCTGCGTCACGCCGCGGTCGGCCGCGCCTTCGCCGTAGAAGGAATAGGACGGCACGCCGGCCGCGTCCACGCCCACCAGGCTGAGCGTGGTGCGCGCCGGGCTGCGCGGGGTGCAGCGGGTGTCCACGCCTTCTTCCTTCAGCGCGCGCATCAGGCGCTCACCCAGGAAGCCGGACGACACGCCGCCGAAGAAGCCGACCGGCTGGCCCAGCCGTGCCAGGCCGACGGCCACGTTGAAAGGCGACCCGCCGACGCGCGCATCGAGCATCAGGCCGGTGGGGGTGTCGCCAGCTGCAAATACATCGAACAGCGCTTCGCCGCAGATCACGAACATGGGTTGTCTCCAGAGGGGGAACGATGCGGAGCATGCCTTTGCCGGGCCGCTTCGGACATCGGGTTTTCCATTAATCAATCAGCTTGATTTATTAACTCGACTCTACCAAAGTACATCCCATCGGTTCCGCCGATGTCGCATCCCTACCAAACCCCGATCCGGAGACAGCTCTCATGCCCGCACAGCGCACCGCCTTCCACTTCGCCGCCACCGCCGTTGTCGCAGCCGCCGCCCTGTGCGCCGCCTCCGCCGCCAACGCCGCCGAGCCGGTCATCGGCCTGATCACCAAGACCGACACCAACCCCTTCTTCGTGAAGATGAAGGAGGGCGCCACCGAGGCGGCCAAGGCCAAGGGCGCCAAGCTGATCGCCGGTGCCGGCAAGGCCGACGGCGACAACGCCGGCCAGGTGACGGCGATGGAAAACATGATCGCGGCCGGCGCCAAGACCATCCTGATCACGCCCAGCGATGCCAAGGCCATCGTGCCCGCCATCAAGAAGGCCCGCGACCGCGGCGTGATGGTGATCGCGCTGGACAGCCCGGCTGACCCCGCCGATGCCACCGACGCACTGTTCGCCACCAACAACTACACCGCCGGCGTGCTGATCGGCCAGTACGCCAAGGCCGCGCTGGGCAACAAGCCGGCCAAGATCGTCACGCTGGACCTGTTCCCCGGCCACCCGGTGGGTGCGCAGCGGCACAACGGCTTCATGAAGGGCTTCGGCCTGAACGCGCCCGATGCCAAGAGCAACGAGCTGGGCTCGGACGCCGCCATCGTGTGCCAGGCCGACAGCTTCGGCGACCAGGCCAAGGGCCAGACCGCGATGGAGAACTGCCTGCAGAAGGTGCCCGACGTGAACGTGGTCTACACCATCAACGAGCCCGCCGCGGCCGGCGCCTTCAACGCACTGAAGAAGGCAGGCAAGGACAAGGGCGTGATCATCGTGTCGGTGGACGGCGGCTGCCAGGGCATCCGCGACGTCAAGGCCGGCAAGATCGCCGCCACCTCGCAGCAGTACCCGCTGAAGATGGCCGCGATGGGCGTGGACGCCGCCATCGAATACGCCACCAGCGGCAAGAAGGCCAGCGGCTACGTCGACACCGGCGTCACGCTGATCACCGACAAGCCCATCTCCGGCATCGAGAGCAAGGACGTCAAGGCCGGTACCGACCTGTGCTGGGGGAAGAAGTGATGAGCAGCAGCGTCGCCGCCGTACCCAAGGGCAACACCATGGCCACCTCCTTCAAGGACAAGCTGCCGCCGATGGGCGTGCTGGGCCCGTTCATCGCGTTGCTGCTCGCCTGCCTGTTCTTCGCGACGCAGACCGACCGCTTCCTGAGCGGCCAGAACTTCTCGCTGATCCTGCAGCAGGTGATGGTGGTGGGCGTGATCGCGATCGGCCAGACGCTGATCATCCTCACCGCGGGCATCGACCTGTCCTGCGGCATGGTGATGGCGCTGGGCAGCATCGTGATGACGAAGTTCGCGGCCGACCTGGGCCTGCCCACGCCGGTGGCGATCGCCTGCGGCATCGCGGTGACGACGCTGTTCGGCCTCATCAACGGCCTGCTGGTGACGCGGCTGAAGCTGCCGCCCTTCATCGTCACGCTGGGCACGCTGAACATCGCCTTCGCGATCACGCAGCTGTACTCGCAATCGCAGACGGTGACCGACCTGCCCGATGCGATGACCTGGCTGGGCACCACCTTCGGTCTGGGCAACACCAACGTGGCCTACGGCGCGGTGCTGATGCTGCTGCTGTACTTCCTGGCCTGGTTCGCGCTGCGTGAAACGCAGGCCGGCCGCCATGTGTACGCGGTGGGCAACAACCCCGAGGCCACGCGGCTGACCGGCATCCCGACCCAGAAGGTGCTTCTGAGCGTGTACGTGATCGCCGGCGTGTTCTACGGCATCGCTTCGCTGCTGTCGGTCTCGCGCACCGGTGTCGGCGACCCCAATGCCGGCCAGACCGAGAACCTGGACGCCATCACTGCGGTGGTGCTGGGCGGTACCAGCCTCTTCGGCGGTCGCGGCGTCATCATCGGCACGCTGGTGGGGGCGCTGATCGTCGGCGTGTTCCGCAACGGCCTCACGCTGATGGGCGTGTCCTCGGTCTACCAGGTGCTGGTCACCGGTGTGCTCGTGATCCTGGCGGTGGCGGCCGACCAGATGTCGCGCAAGTCGGCCCGCTGAAACCTTGCTGAAGGTGCAATCCATGAACACGCAGACCGCGGCCAGCGCGCCGCAGATCGTGATGAAGGCCACCGGCCTGGTGAAGCGTTATGGCCAGGTGACGGCCCTCGACGGCGCCGACTTCGAGCTGCGCGCCGGCGAGATCCTGGCGGTGATCGGCGACAACGGCGCCGGCAAGTCGTCGCTGATCAAGGCCTTGTCGGGCGCCACGGTGCCCGACTCGGGCCAGATCCTGCTGGACGGCAAGCCCATCCAGTTCAAGAGCCCGATCGACGCCCGCCGCGCCGGCATCGAGACCGTGTACCAGGACCTGGCCGTGGCGCCCGCCATGTCCATCGCCGAGAACCTGTTCCTGGGCCGCGAAGTGCGGCGCCCCGGCGTGCTGGGCACGGTGTTCCGCATGCTGGACAAGAAGCGCATGCTGGAAGAAAGCATCGCCCGCATGAACGACCTCAAGGTGGGCATCCGCTCGATGACGCAGGCGGTGGAAACGCTGTCCGGCGGCCAGCGCCAGTGCGTGGCGGTGTCGCGCGCCGCGGCTTTCGCGCAGCATGTGGTCATCATGGACGAGCCCACCGCCGCCCTGGGCGTGAAGGAGGGCAACATGGTGCTGGAGCTGATCCGCCGCGTGCGCGACAAGGGCCTGTCGGTGGTGCTGATCTCGCACAACATGCCGCACGTGTTCGAGATCGCCGACCGCATCCACGTGGCGCGGCTGGGCAAGCGGGCGGCGGTGCTCAACCCGCGCAAGATCTCGATGAGCGACACCGTGGCGGTGATGACCGGCGCGATGCAGCCCAAGGACATCCCGGCCGAGTGCCTGGCCTGAGGTCGGGGCCCCCAACATGCTCAAGCACATCCATCCCCTGCTGTTTCCCGAGTTGTTGAAGGTGCTGGCCGAAATGGGCCATGGCGACGAGATCGTGCTGGCCGATGCCAACTTCACCGCCCACACGCTGGCCACGCGGCGGCCGGTGCTGCACTGGCCCGGCGTGTCCATGCCCCAGGCCTGCGAGGCGGTGCTGTCGGTGCTGCCGCTCGATGAAGCGGTGGCCCAGCCGGTGGCCTACATGCAGGTGGGCGGCAGCGAGCCGGGCTACCGCTCGGCACTGCAGCGGCAGGTGATCGATGCGATGGCCGCGCGCGGCGACGCCCGGCCCGAGCAATGCCTGGCCACCGAGCGCTTCGCGTTCTACGACCGGGCGCGCGAGGCCTTTGCGGTGGTGCAGACCGGCGAGCTGCAGCCCTGGGCCAACTTCGTGCTCAAGAAGGGCGTGATCGCCCGGCCGCTGGAGGCCTGATGCCACCCGCCGCCACCGCCGCGGACCTGCCCGACACCGGCCGCCTGCGGCCGCGCGGCTCCAGCCAGGGCGGCTTGCGCCAGTACAACGAGCGGGTGGTGCTGCAGGCCATCCGCCTGCATGGCGCGCTGCCGGCGGCCGAGATCGCGCGGCTGACGCAGCTCACCGCGCAGACCGTCTCGCAGATCACCAAGCGGCTGCTGGACGACGGCCTGCTGGTCAAGGGCACGCCGGTGCGCGGCAAGGTGGGCCAGCCTTCGGTGCCGCTGGCGCTGGCGCCCGATGGCGCCTATGCCATCGGCGTGAAGGTGGGCCGCCGCAGCCTGGACGTGCTGCTGGTCGACTTCACCGGCGCGGCCTGCCAGCGCTCGTCGGTCAGCTACGACTACCCCGAGCCCGAGGCCGTGTGCGCCGCCATCGACCAGCACCTGGGCGCGATGCGCCAGTGGCTGGGCGCCGACCGCCGCGACCGGCTTCAGGGCATCGGCATCGCCGCGCCGCTGTCGCTGGGCGGCTGGCAGACGCTGCTGGGGGTGGACCTGGAGCGCGCCCGCGCCTGGGACCGCATCGACCTGCCCGAACGCGTGGCGGCCATGAGCGGCCTGCCGGTCACCTTCGTCAAGGACACCGCCGCCGCCTGCGTGGCCGAGCTGGTGGCCGGCCGTGGCCGCAGCGTGCGCAGCTTTCTCTACGTCTTCGTCGACACCTTCATCGGCGGCGGCCTGGTGCTGGACAGCCACCTGCGCGGCGGCCTCAGCGGCAATGCCGGCGCGGTGGGTTCGCTGGCCATGGGCCGCGGCCGGCCGGGCGCGGCACCGCCGCCGCAGCTGCTCAGCGTGGCTTCGCTCTTCACGCTGGAAACGCTGTATGCCACCGCCGGCCTGGACCTGGGGGCCACCACCGACGCTCGCGCGCTGCAGGCGCCCTGGCTGCCCCACACCCAGGCCTGGCTGGCTGACGCGGGCCCCGCGATTGCCCTGGCCCTGCATGACGCAGCCTGCCTGCTCGACCTGGAAGGGGTGATCGTGGACGGACAGTTCAGCCGTGAGCTGCTGGCCGCGCTGCTGGCCGCGGTGGACGCTGCCTGCGCCGACCTCAGCTGGGAGGGCGTGCGCAGGCCGCTGCTGATGCCCGGCACCATCGGCCCCGACGCGCGGGCGCTGGGCGGCGCACTGTTGCCGCTGCACGCCAACTTTGCGCCCGACCGGGACTTGTTCCTGAAGCTCGACCGGCATCTTTAGAATGCCGCCCCTTCGACCTCAACAACAAGGACGCCTGTGGACCTGCAAGTACCGATCAAGATCTTCGATGAACTCCTCGAGGAGGTGATCGAGTCCACCGGCATGCTGGACCTGGCCAGCGGCGAGATCCGCGACGTCAAGTACATCGACTACGACGTCGCCGAGCGCGGCCTGCCGGCGGAAGATCCCGAATACGACTTCACCAGCGGCATGCTGTCCAACAACGGCCACGAAGTGGAATTCCGCGTGGAAGTGGACGCCGCCGGCCGCAAGTACTCGGTCACCGCCAGCGAGCTGCTGGAACTCAAGGGCCGCGCCGCCAAGCTGTTCACTGACAGCGCGCGCGCCGACGCGGCCAAGAAGGCGGCGCCCAAGCGCCGTTGAACGGGGGCCCCGGCGGCGCCCAAGCGCCGTTGAATTCAACCCCCGGCGGCACCACAGGCACGCCACCTGCCGCAGCCATCGCGCTTTCCCAGGAGATACCGATGAGACTGCACAGCGTGCCCCAGCCACCCCCGCCCCCGCCGCCCGACGTGTTGCCGGTCACCCCTGAGGGCGACCCGCCCAGCAGCACGCCGCCGGTGCGTGAGCCCGACCTGCCCAACCAGCCGCGGCCGGACGAGACGCTGCAATAGCGCCCGCCAGGCCGCGCGCCGCCCTCAGGGCCGTGCCGCCGGGGCGGCCGGCGTGGCCGTGCCGGCAGCGGCCTGTGCCTCGGCGGCCTCGGCCCGGCGCGCATAACGCTTGGCCAGCGAGGCGCACACCATCAGCTGCAGCTGGTGGAACACCATGATGGGCAGCACGATCAGGCCCACGGCCTGGCCCGCGAACAGGATCTGCGCCATCGGCACGCCGCTGGCCAGTGTCTTCTTCGAGCCGCAGAACACGATGGCCACTTCATCCGCGCGGCTGAAGCCCGTGCGGCGGCTGAACAGCACCAGCACGCCCATCACCACGAACAGCAGCAGCGCGCTGATCAGCACCAGCAGGCCCAGCGTGCCCAGGCTCACCTGGTGGTACAGGCCCTCCACCGTGGCCTCACTGAGGGCCGAATAGACCACCAGCAGGATGGAGCCCTGGTCGAACCACTTCAGCATGCCGCGGTGGCGCGCCACCCAGCCACCGATCCAGCGCTGCGCGATCTGCCCGGCCACGAAGGGCAACAGCAGCAGGCCCACGATGCCGGCGGCCGACTGCCACGAGATCACGCCCGCGGCGCCGCTGCTGGCCGAGCTGGTGGAGGCCATCGCCGCGATCAGCAGCGGCGTGAGCGCGATGCCGGCGATGTTGGACGTGGAGGCGCTGCACATGGCCGCCGGCACGTTGCCCTTGGCGATGGAGGTGAAGGCGATGGACGACTGCACCGTGGACGGCAGCGCACAGATGAACAGCACGCCCAGGTACAGCGTGGGGCCGATCAGCGGCTCGAACAACGGCCGCAGCGCCAGGCCCAGGATGGGAAACAGCACGAAGGTGGCGCTGAACACCGTGAGGTGCAGCCGCCAGTGCAACAGGCCGGCCACCACCGCCTCACGCGACAGCTTGGCCCCGTGCAGGAAGAAAAGGCCCGCCACCGCGGCATTGGTCAGCCACTTCACCACCTGCGCGCTGGTGCCCTGCACCGGCAGCAGGCTGGCCAGCGCCACCGTGGCCAGCAGCATCAGCACGAAGTTGTCGGGGAGAAAGGCGGGTCGGCGCATGTCGAAGGTTCCGGGAGCAGAGCCTGGATTACAGGCGGCACCGGGCCGTTTGTAAAATGGATTGATGGGATTAGCTCATCCAATCGGCTTATGAATGTGAGCCTGCGGCAGCTGCAGGTCCTGCTGGCCATCGCCGATGAAGGCGGCTTTGCCCGCGCGGGTGATGCCATCGGCCTGTCGCAGCCGGCGGTCAGCCAGAGCATCCGCGCGCTGGAGGCCGAGCTGGGTCTGAAGCTGCTGGACCGCACCACCCGCGAGGTGCTGCTGACCCCGGCCGGCGAGGCCCTGGTGGGGCCACTGCGCCGGGTGCTCGGCGAGCTGCAGGAGCTGCTGGCCCGCACCCAGGCCCTGGGCGCCCAGGCGCGCGGCGTGGTGCGGGTGGCCAGCGCGCCCACCGTCTCGGCCGGGCTGATGCCGCGCTGCCTGTCGGCCGCGCTGCAGCGCCACCCCGACATCCAGGTGCTGCTGACCGACCAGGCCCAGCGCCTGGCGCTGGAAAGCGTGCGCAGCGGCGCGGTCGACTTTGCGGTGGTGGTGGGCGGCGAGCAGATGGACGACTTGGACCAGCAGCCGGTGTTCGAAGAAGGCTTCGTGCTGGTGTGCCCGGCCGGTCATCCGCTGGCGGCGCGGGCCCGGGTGCCGCTGGCCGCGCTGGCGGGCCAGCCGCTGGTGCTGCTGGACCACACCTCGGGCAGCCGTCCCTTGATCGACGAAGCCCTGCGCGCCTTGCCGGCGGCGCGGGGCGCGCCCGCCCGGGTGGTTCTGGACGTGGGCAACGCCACCACCGCCTTCCGCATGGTGGCCGAGGGGCTGGGCCTGTCCATCCTGCCGGCGCTGTCGCTGCCGCTACCCGATGGGCAGGCCCTGTGCGCGGTGCCGTTGCATCCGCCGCTGCGCCGGCGCATCGTGCTGGTGGCGCGGCGCAACCGCTCGTTGTCGCCGGCCGCCCAGCGCATCTGGGCGCTGGTGGCCGAGCTGGCGGCCGCCATGCCGGATGCGGCGGCCGCGCCGGCTACTTCTCGGCGTATTCCTTGAGCCGGTTGTAGAGCGTCTTCAGGCTCACGCCCAGCGCGGCGGCGGTGCGTTCCTTGTGGTGGTCGAAGCGCTTGAGCGTGGCCAGGATCACCGCCCGCTCGATCTCGGCCAGCGGCTGGCCGATGCGCACCACCAGCGTCTCGCCATCGTCGGCTGCCGCGGCGCCGGCCGGCGGGCGGGCGCCGGCACTGCCGGGCACGCCGGGCTGCAGCCACTCGTCGTCGATGTCGCGGCCATCGGCCATCAGGTAGATGCGCTGCACCGCATTGCGCAGGTCGCGCACGTTGCCCGGCCAGCGGTGGCGGGTGAGGGCGCTGATGGCGCTGGGCAGGAAGCGCTTGGCCACGCCTTCGCGGCGGCCGATGTCCTGCAGGAAGTGCTCGGCCAGCATCGGGATGTCGTCCGGCCGCTCATGCAGCGAAGGCATGCGGATCGGGAACACGTCCAGCCGGTACATCAGGTCTTCGCGCAGCTTGCCGCTGGCCACCGCTTCGGTGGGCACGCGGTTGGTGGCGGCGATCACGCGCACGTCGGTTTCCACCGGCGTGGTGCTGCCCACGCGCATGAAGCTGCCCGTTTCCAGCACCCGCAGCAGCTTGACCTGCAGCTCGGGCGGCATCTCGGTCACTTCGTCCAGGAACAGCGTGCCGCCGTGGGCGCGTTCGAAAAAGCCCAGGTGCTGGCGGTCGGCGCCGGTGAAGCTGCCCTTCTCGTGGCCGAAGATCTCGCTTTCGATCAGGTGCGGCGAGATGGCACCGCAATTCACCGCCAGGAAGGGCTGGTGGCGGCGGCGGCTCAGGTCGTGGATGGTGCGCGCGGCCACTTCCTTGCCGCTGCCGCTTTCACCGGTGATCAGCACCGTGACGGCCGAGCCCGCCACGCGGGCGATCTGCTCGTACACCTGGCGCATCACCGGCGAGCGGCCCACCATGTGGCCGAAGCGGCCGCTGCGTTCCAGTTCGGCGCGCAGATCTTCCAGCTCGGCCTTCAAGGCCGAGGGGCGCATCAGCCGCGACAGGATGCCCTGCAGCTGCTTGATGTTGAAAGGCTTGACCAGGTAGTCGGCCACGCCCAGGCGCAGCGCCTGGATCGAGGTCTCGATGCTGGCATGGCCGGTGACCAGCACCACCTCGGTGTTGGCCAGCTGGTCGGTGTCCTTCAGCAGGTCCAGGCCCTGGCCGTCGGGCAGCTGCAGGTCCAGCAGCACCAGGTCCGGCGCGCGCATGGCCAGCTGCCGGCGCGCGTCCTTCAGTGTTCGAGCCGTGACGGCGGTGAAGCCCTCGGCAGCCATCAATGCCGCCATGGTTTCGGCGACGTCCGGGTCGTCTTCGACGATCAGTGCGTGTCCCATAACTACCCGAGGCGCGGCAGGGGCCGCGTTACAAAACCCGGATTATGGAGCGCTGGCACTCTGGCCCGTGCGCGCTCGTCGTGAGCCGGCCCTTTTGGCTGCCAGGGAACGCGCCAGCAGCGCGGTGGGCTGTTCCAGCGCCTGCTGCTCGGCCGCCATCAGCGCGAGCAGGCTTCGCTCGCGTGCCAGCAGGCCGCGGCCGCCACGCTGGCGCGCGCGGCACAGATCGGCCAGGTTGCCACGCTCGAAGCTGCTGAGCACCGCATGGTGCACGTACGACTTGCGGCACACGGCAATGGTGTGGCCCAGGTGGGCCGCCACCTCGCCGATCACCTGCTTGGTCAGCACCCGCAGCTCGCGCACAGTGCCGGGTCGGTCGCAGGGCAGCAGGCGCTCCAGCGCCAGCGCGCTGGCATGCCAGGTGCGGAAGTCCTTGGCGCTGAAGTCTTCGCCTGCGATCTCGCGCAGGTAGCCGTTGACGTCGGACGAGTCGATGCCGTGCACCTGGCCCTCTTCATCGAGGTAGCGGAACAGCGACTGCCCCGGCAGCGACTGGCAGCGGCGCACGATGCGGGCCAGCCTGGCGTCTTCCACCGCCACCTCCTGCGCCACGCCGCTCTTGCCGCGGAAGTTGAGCTTGAGCACGCTGCCCTTGACCGCGGCATGCCGGCGGCGCAGCGTGGTCAGACCGAAGGAGCCGTTCTGCCGGGCGTATTCGTCGTTGCCGATGCGCAGGTAGGTGGTGTCGAGCAGGCGCACCAGTGCCGCCAGCACCTTGCTGCGCGGCAGGCCCGGCTGGCCCAGGTCACGTTCCACCCGGCGGCGGATGGCGGGCAGCACCGCGCCGAACTGCTGCAGCCGCTCGAACTTGCTTTGCCCCTGGTGCGCATGCCACAGCGCGTGGTAGCGGTACTGCTTGCGGCCCTTCGCGTCGCGGCCGCTGGCCTGCAGGTGGCCATTGGGCTTGGGGCAGATCCACACATCGGTGTAAGCGGGCGGTATGGCCAGCGAGCGGATGCGCTGCAGCTGCCGCTCGTCCTTCACCGGCCGGCCCTGCTGATCGAGGTAGCCGAAGTGCTTGCCGCGCGTGATGCGGCGCCAGCCGGGGCTGTCGTCGCTGACGTAGACCAGGGCAGGTGGCAGCTCTTCGGGGGTGGTGGTGGACATGGCGCGGTGGGCAAGTGGCGCCGTCTGTCTGCAGCCGCCGTGCCTGCCACGCGGGCTGCCTGCATTTTTTCGGCGGCAACGGTCTGTGAGCTGTCGTGATCAGGCGTGAAAACACTGTCGGATCACACCTACATCAAGCGCCCGCATCGGCCTAGGCGCGGCGCGGGGGGGCGCCGCGACACTGTTTCTAACGCCTACCGGCCCCAGGAGATTGCATGACCGCCGCACTGCACATGCGCATCGAGCGCCGCCAAACCCAGACCGTCACGCCCCGCCTCCAGCACGCGGTGCGCCTGCTCCAGCTGTCGTCGCTGGATTTCGCGCAGGAAGTGCAGCAGGCGGTCGATGGCAACCCTTTCCTCGAAGAAGAAAACGAAGACCTCTCCACCCCCAGCGCCGAGGCTGAAGACCACGGCGATGTGGACGTGTCCGCCGACCCGTGGGAAGCCCAGGCCTGGACGATGTCGGCCGGCGGCGGCCATGGCCCTGCGTCCGACGGCGACATCTCGCTGATCGACCTGGTGCCGCAAAGCGTGTCGCTCCGCCAGCACCTTCACACCCAGCTCAACGTGATGCCGTTGAACGAGCGCGACCGCGTGCTGGCCGCGATGCTGGTGGAATCGCTGGACGACGATGGCTACCTGCGGCAGCCGCTGGACGAGCTGTGTGCGATGGCCGAGCTGGAGCCCGCCACCACCATCGACGAGATCCGCGTCGCCCTGGCCCGGGTGCAGGCGCTGGACCCGCTGGGCATCGGTGCCCGCGACCTGGCCGAGTGCCTGCAACTGCAGACGGTGCTGATCGAGGACGAGCGCCAGCGCGCACTGGCCCGCAAGGTGCTGGCCCAGCCGCTGCAGCGCATGGCCATGCGCGAGTTTCACAAGCTGGCAGCGCTGGTCGATTCGACGCCGGCCGAGGTGGAGGCTGCATGCGACCGCATCCGCCAGTTCGACCCGCGCCCAGGCTCGCGCTTCGATGCTTCGCGTACGCCGTATGTGACGCCCGATGTCATCGTGCGCCGAGGTCGCGGCAACAACTGGATCACCACGCTCAACCCCGAGGTGGTGCCGCGTGTGCGCCTGAACCGCCTGTATGCCGACCTGTTCCAGCGCCACCGCGACACCGGCCAGACCGACCTGGCCGCCCACCTGCGCGAAGCGCGCTGGACGCTGCGCAACGTGGAGCAGCGCTTCGCGACCATCCTGGACGTGGCCAATGCCATCGTGCGCCACCAGCGGCACTTCTTCGAATACGGCCCGATGGCGATGAAGCCGCTGGCGCTGCGCGACATCGCGCAGGAAGTGGGCCTGCACGAATCCACCGTCTGCCGCGTGACCAACAACAAGTACATGGCCACGCCGTCCGGCGTGTTCGAGCTGAAGTACTTCTTCTCGCGCTCGCTGCCCACGCACAGCGGTGGTCAGGCCTCCACCACCGCCATCCGCGGCGTCATCCGTGAGCTGATCGAGGAAGAGGCGCCGAACGAGCCGCTGTCGGACGTGCAGCTGGCCGCGATGCTCAAGCGCCAGGGCTTTCACGTGGCGCGCCGCACCGTCACCAAGTACCGCCAGCAGCTCAAGCTGCCCGCGGTGGAAATGCGCCGTCAGCGGCCGACGCCGACCGTGTCGGCTGGCCTGGAGGCGCGGGTCTGATGTTCGCCCCCAAGCTCGCAGGGCTCGCGCCCCCCCAAGGGGGATCTCAGTCCCTTCGGGCGGCCCGGCGGGACTGAAACCCTAGAACTCGTCGCGCCGGCGCGTGCCCTCGGGCGCCGCCGGCGTTTCTGCGTCCGGGTCCTGCGATTCGGCGGGCAGCCGGTAGCGGCCCTCGGCCCAGGCGCCCAGGTCGGCGGTGCGGCAGCGCTCGCTGCAGAAGGGGCGCCACTTGTTCTCGGGCGCGTACAGGCTGGGCCCGCCACAGGCAGGGCATTTCACCGTGCGGGTCATGCGCAGAGCGTCAGTTCGAAGCTGCAGTCCTCGGCCACCGGGCGCAGGCGGCCTTCTTCATCGTGGCGCATCAGCCGCACCGACACCATCAGCCGGTGGCCGGTGATCTCGGGCACCAGCTCGGGGTCGGCCGGCAGCCGCACCCGCAGCAGGTGGTAGGTCTTGCCTTGCGGCAGGCTGCGCTGGAACTGGCCGCCGGTGGCCACCACCTTGTGCGGCACGCCGCTGTCGCGCAGCAGGCCCAGCAGCACATGCAGCGCATCGGCCAGCGGCCGCATGGTGTCGATCCAGCCGATCAGGTCGGCGCGGCGGCGCGCCGGCTCATGCTGCTGCCAGGCGTGGTAGGCGGGCAGGTCGAATTCGCAGGTGCCCCCGGGAATGCCGATGCGGCTGCGGATGCTCATCAGCCACTCGTTGCCGTTGAGCTGGTGGCCGGCCTTGCCGTCCATGCCGTTCAGGCCGTTGAAGGCGTGGTCCAGCCGCCCGGTGACGACGTCGAGCGCCGCTTCCGAGATGGCGGGGTTGCCGCGGTAGCTTTCCAGCAGCGCGCGGTGGCGGTCCAGCTCCTTGAGCAGGTCGGACTTCAGGTCGGCGCGCGAGGCGACGTCCATGATCTCGAACAGCGTGGCCAGCGCGAAGTGGTGGTCCACCGTGGCGTCGCGCGACACCAGCTGGCCGAGCCTGTTGAACAGGTGCTCCAGGCGCAGCATCGTGCGGATGCCTTCGTTGAACGGGTATTCGTAGAGAACCAAGATGCAGGCCGGTGAATAGGGCTCTGCTTATTGTTTCACACGGTCCGCGCCCCAGGCCTGCCACAGGCGCTGTACCTGGGTATCGAGCTGTTCCAGGGTCAGCCCTTCATTGAAGATCACGGCATCGGCGATGGCCCGCCGCGCCGCCCGCGTGGCCTGTTGGGCCACCACACGCTGCACGGTTTCTTCGGCCCAGCCCGAGCGGCGCATCACCCGCGCCACCTGCGTGGCCTCGCGGCAGTCCACCACCAGCACCTTGTGCACACGCTCGCGCCAGTGGGCCGATTCGGTCAGCAGCGGCACGTCGAAGACGATGGGCCGTTCGCCCGCGTCTTCGGCCTGCCGCATCGTCTCGGCGCCGATCATCGGGTGCAGGATGGCTTCCAGCCGCTGGCGCATGGCCGGGTCGGCGAACACTTGCTGGCGCATGTGGTCGCGGTCCAGCGCGCCATCGGCGCCGATGGCCTGCGGCCCGAAGGCGGCCGCGATGGCCGGCAACGCCGCACCGCCCACGGCGGTGAGCGCACGCGAGATCGCATCGGTGTCCACCAGCACCGCGCCGCGAGCCACCAGTTGCGCAGCCACGGTGCTCTTGCCGCTGCCGATGCCGCCGGTCAGGCCGATGCGCAGGGGGTGCGACATCGAACAGTCAGTTCCAGCCGATCCAGCCGAGCACCGTCGGGGTACCGGCCAGCATCACCACCAACCCGGCACCGGCCAGGAAGGGGCCGAAGGGCACGTAGCG
This sequence comes from Aquincola tertiaricarbonis, assembly GCF_023573145.1. GTDB lineage: Bacteria > Pseudomonadota > Gammaproteobacteria > Burkholderiales > Burkholderiaceae_C > Aquincola > Aquincola tertiaricarbonis_B. The sequence continues at coordinate 3,023,038 of NZ_CP097636.1, read as the reverse complement.
GCCTTCGCGCAGCGAGGCGCGCAGCTTCATGCCGATGCCCACTACCGCGCCGATCACCGACGACATCAGCAGGATGGGCACGATGGCCTGCCAGCCCAGCCAGGCGCCCAGCGCGGCCAGCAGCTTGAAGTCGCCATAACCCATGCCTTCCTTGCCGGTGGTGAGCTTGAACAGCCAGTACACCGACCACAGCGACAGGTAGCCCGCCACGGCGCCCCACAGCGCGGTGGACAGCGGCAGCGTCAGCCCCAGCCCCGCGGCCACCAGGCCGGCCCACAGCAGCGGCAGGTTCAGCGCGTCGGGCAGCACCGTGGTGTCCCAGTCGATGGCGGCCAGTGCCACCAGCACGGCGGCCACCGCGCACCACAGCAGCGTCACCGGCTGCGCACCGAAACGCCAGCCGATGGCGGCGAACAGCGCCGCCGTCGCCACTTCGATCAGCGGGTAGCGCGCCGAGATGCGGCTGCCGCAGGCCGCGCAGCGGCCCTTCAGGCGCAGCCAGCCCAGCAACGGCAGGTTCTCGTGCCAGCGAATGGCATGGCCGCAGGAAGGGCAGCGTGAGCGCGGCGTGGCGATGCCCAGGTGGGGCAGGGCCTCCAGGCCGCTGGTCAGCGCCTTGGCGGTGCGCTGCTGCGGCTCGGGCGGCTCGCCCTTGGCAGCGAACACGCGGCGCCAGGAGTCGGCATCGCCCAGCTGGTGCGACACGTCGGCCCACCACTGCCGCTCGATGATGAGCGGCAGCCGGTGGATGACGACGTTGAGGAAGCTGCCGATGCACAGGCCCAGCAGGGCCAGGACCCAGGGCGACAGCAGGAGGTCGAGCGGAAGATCGGCCAGCACTTGTCTAGACGACCGAGCCGAGCTTGAAGATGGGCAGGTACATCGACACCACGATACCGCCGATCAGCGTACCCAGGATGACGATGATGAACGGCTCCATCAGGCTGGACAGGCCCTTGACCATCTCGTCGACCTCGTCCTCGTAGAACTCGGCCGCCTTGCCCAGCATGTGGTCCAGCGAGCCGGATTCTTCGCCGATGGAGGCCATCTGCAGCACCATGGTCGGGAACACTCCGGTGGCCTGCATCGCATTGGTCAGTGCAGAGCCGGTGGACACGTCCTTCTGGATCTTCTCGGTGGCCTCGGCGTACACCGCATTGCCGGCGGCCCCGCCCACCGAGTCGAGCGCCTCCACCAGCGGCACGCCGGCCGCGAACATGGTGGACAGCGTGCGCGTCCAGCGGGCGATCACGCTCTTGTTGATCAGGTCGCCGAACACCGGGATGCGCAGCAGCAACCGGTCCATGGCCATCTGCATCTTCTCGCTGCGGCGCCAGCTCTGCATGAAGAAGTAGCCGCCGCCGAACATCACGCCGAAGATGAGCCACCAGTACGAGACGAAGAACTCCGACATCGCGATCACCGCCAGCGTGGGCGCCGGCAGGTCAGCGCCGAAGGAGCTGAACACGTCCTTGAAGGCCGGGATCACGAACAGCATGATCACCGTCAGCACGATGAAGGCCACCACCATCACCGCCACCGGGTACATCAGCGCCGACTTGATCTTGGACTTCAGCGCGAGGGTCTTCTCCTCGTACAGCGCCAGCCGCTCCAGCAGCTGCTCCAGGATGCCGCCGGCCTCGCCGGCTTCCACCAGGTTGGCATACAGCGCATTGAAGTACAGCGGATGCTTGCGGAACGCGGCCGACAGGCTGGTGCCGGTCTCCACGTCGGAGCGCACGTCGTTCAGCAGCCGGGTGAGCTTGGGGTTGGAGCTGCCACGCCCGACGATGTCGAAGGCCTGCAGCAGCGGCACGCCCGCCTTCATCATCGTGGCCAGCTGGCGGGTGAAGATCGCGATGTCCTTCTGCTTGATGGCCTTGCCACCCGACATCCGGCGCTTCTTCACCTTGGTGATCATCACGCCCTGGCGGCGCAGCGTGGCGCTCACGGCCGCCTCGCCGCCCGAGCGCATCTCACCACGCACGGTCTTGCCGTTCTTGTCCTTGCCTTCCCACTCGAAGACGAACTCTTTGATGTTCTTCGCGGCCGCAGCAGTCGCCATTCCAGACTTTCTCTGAACGTCTATTCGTTGGTGACCGTGATCACCTCTTCCAGCGTCGTCACCCCGGCCCGCACCTTCACCAGGCCGGCCTGCCGCAGGTCACGGACACCTTCCAGCTGCGCCTGCTTGGCGATGTCCAGTGCCGTGCCTTCGGCCAGGATGATGCGTTGGATCGCTTCGGTGATCGGCATCACCTGGTACAGCCCGACGCGGCCCTTGTAGCCGTTGTTGCAGGCCGAGCAGCCGATCGCCCGGTACGGCTTCCAGGTGCCATCGAGGTCTTCGTCACGAAAGCCCGCGCGCTTGAGTGCGTCTCGCGGATATTCGGCGGGTGCCTTGCAGTTCTCGCACAGCCGCCGCGCCAGCCGCTGCGCGGTGATGATCAGCACGCTGGAGGCGATGTTGAACGGCGCCACGCCCATGTTGAGCAGCCGCGTCAGCGTGGTGGGCGCGTCATTGGTGTGCAGCGTCGACATCACCAGGTGGCCGGTCTGCGCGGCCTTGATCGCGATGTCGGCGGTTTCCAGGTCGCGGATCTCGCCCACCATGATGATGTCCGGGTCCTGCCGCAGGAAGGACTTCAGCGCCACCGAGAAGGTCATGCCGGCCTTCTCGTTCACGTTCACCTGGTTGATGCCGGGCAGGTTGATTTCCGCCGGATCTTCCACCGTGGCGATGTTGACGCCCGGCTGGTTCAGCAGGTTCAGGCAGGTGTAGAGCGACACCGTCTTGCCCGAGCCGGTGGGGCCGGTGACCAGGATCATCCCGTAGGGCCGCTGGATGGCGTGCAGCAGCCGTTCCTTCTCGATCTTCTCGTAGCCCAGCGCCTCGATGCCCAGCTTGGCCGAGGACGGGTCCAGGATCCGGATCACGATCTTCTCGCCGAACAGCGTGGGCAGGGTGCTGACGCGGAAGTCGATCGCCTTGTTGCCGAACTTCAGCTTCATGCGGCCGTCCTGCGGCACGCGTTTTTCGGAGATGTCGAGCCGGCTGATCACCTTGATGCGCGAGGCCAGCTTGTCCTTGATGGCCACCGGCGGCTGCGTGATCTCGCGCAGCTCGCCGTCGATGCGGAAGCGCACGCGGTAGTGGTATTCGTAGGGCTCGAAGTGCAGGTCGGAGGCGCGCGCGTTGATCGCGTCGATCAGCATCTTCTGCAGGAAGCGCACCACCGGCGCGTCCTCCACCTCCGACACCACCTCGTTGGCCGTGTCCTCGGCCGCCGCGTCGTCGCTGACGTCGAAGTCGAAGTCGCCGCCGGCCAGGCTGTCCAGCGCCTCGTTGACGCTGGCGCCCTGGGCTTCCAGCAGCGCGCCCAGCTTGTCGTACTCCACCAGCACCCACTCGGGCGACAGCTGGGTGGCGAACTTGATGCGCTCGATCGCTTCCTGGTCGGTGGGGTCGGCCCCGCCGATGAACAGGCGATTGCCCCGCCGGCCCAGCACCACCACCTGGTACTGCGTGGCCAGCTTGCCGTCGATCACGTTGCGCGGCAGGCGCTCGGCATCCACCGACTTGAGGTCGAGCAGCGGCACCGCCAGCGCATTGGACAAGGTGTGCGCCAGGTCCGACGCCGAGACGGCGTTGGCCGCGATCAGCGCCGAGACGAAGCTGATGCGCCGCTCACGCGCCTGCGCGGCGAGTGCCTCGGCCTGGCGCGGCTGCAGGCGGCCCGCATGCACCAGCACGCGGGCGACTCCGGACAGGCTCGATTGGGCAGTGTCAGCGACGGTGTCCACAGGCAGCTTATGACTTCGGCCCGCAGTGTAAGACCCGCCGACAAAGCCAAGACGCGGAACTGACCGGGCTTTCGGGCCAGAAGGGGCACGAGGGGACCATGGGGCGGGCCATGAAGCGGGCAAGAAAAAAGCCGCATTGCTGCGGCTTTTTCTCGTGTCCTGGTCGGGGTGAGAGGATTCGAACCTCCGGCCTCTACGTCCCGAACGTAGCGCTCTACCAGGCTAAGCTACACCCCGATTTGTTTTTGTTGTGCTCAACTTTGCTAGTAAGAGCGATCAACTGACTGAACGCATAAGTCTAGCAGGGCTTCTTTGAATTGGGAAGGGGGTATCGCCTTCAAACATGCACGGGCCTTGTCGGCCTCCAGTCGCGCGGCGTCGCGCGTGGCTTCCAGCGCGCCGGTGCGGCGCACGATGCCGACGATCTCGTCCAGGCGTTCCACTTCACCTTGCTCGATGGCGTGGCGGATCAGTTGGCGCTCTTCTTCGGTGCCACGCTCCATCGCCACCAGCAGCGGCAGCGTCGGCTTGCCTTCGCGCAGGTCGTCGCCCACGTTCTTGCCCAGCTCGGCGGTGGCGCCCTGGTAGTCCAGCAGGTCGTCGACCAGCTGGAAGGCGGTGCCCAGCGAGCGGCCGTAGTCGGCGCACAGGTCTTCCACCTCGCGCGGGGCATTGGCCAGCACCGCGCCCAGGCGGGCGCTGGCCTCGAACAGCTTGGCCGTCTTGTAGCGGATGACGCGCAGGTAGTCGTCCACCGCCAGGTCGGGGTCGTGCATGTTCATCAGCTGCAGCACCTCGCCCTCGGCGATCACGTTGGTGGCGTCGGCCAGCACGTCCAGCACGCGCATGCGGTCGACCGACACCATCAGCTGGAAGGCGCGCGAGTACAGGAAGTCGCCGACCAGCACGCTCGCGGCGTTGCCGAACATGGCGTTGGCCGTCTGGCGGCCGCGGCGCAGCGATGATTCATCGACCACGTCGTCGTGCAGCAGGGTGGCGGTGTGGATGAACTCCACCGTGGCGGCCAGCGTGAAGCGCTCCGGCCCGGCAAAGCCCAGGGCATTGGCGAACAGCAGCACCAGCCGCGGACGGATGCGCTTGCCGCCCGCACTGACGATGTAGTGCGAGATCTGGTTGATCAGCACCACGTCCGACCGCAGATGCTGCTGGATGGCGGCGTCCACTGCCTGCATCTCGATCGCCATCGGGTCGACGGCGAGAGGGGTGGAGGGGGCAGGCGAAGTCACGTTGGCGTAGGGGGGAGTGGACGACATTGGGTAGCCCGCGATTATAGGAACAACCCGGAACCCACCCGCCCGGCCGGCCATCGGCTGCTTGCCAAGACCTGAGCTGCTGCTACAATGCCGGGTTCCGCGCGCTGGAGTGGCCGCAAAGGGCTGCCGTTTGAGCGGTGCGGATGATTGAAAGGGTTGACATGTACGCGGTCATAAAAACCGGTGGCAAGCAATACAAGGTTGCTGCCGGCGAGAAGATCAAGGTAGAACAGATTGCTGCGGACGTTGGCCAGGAAATCGTGATCGACCAAGTGCTCGCCGTCGGCAACGGCGCTGAGCTCACGGTGGGCACGCCCCTGGTTGCCGGCGCCAGCGTGAAGGCCACCGTCGTGGCGCAAGGCAAGCACGACAAGGTTCGCATCTTCAAGATGCGCCGTCGCAAGCACTATCAAAAGCACGGTGGTCATCGTCAGACCTACACCGAGCTCGAGATCGGCGCTGTGACGCTCTGATGTCGTTGCAATTCAGGAGCATTTGAACCATGGCACAGAAAAAAGGCGGCGGTTCCACCCGGAACGGCCGCGACTCCAAACCGAAGATGCTGGGCGTGAAGGCCTTTGGCGGCCAAGCCGTCTCGGCTGGCTCGATCATCGTGCGTCAGCGTGGCACCAAGTTCCACGCCGGCACCAACGTCGGCATCGGCAAGGACCACACGCTGTTCGCGCTGGTCGATGGCAAGGTGTCGTTCGCCGTCAAGGGCGAGCTGAACCGCCAGACGGTGTTCATCACGCCGCTGTGATGCCTCGGCTGCCCAGGCAGCCGGCACAACCGTGAGGCCCCGGCTTGCCGGGGCCTTTGTCTTTTTTGCTTCTAACATCTCCCGACCATGAAGTTCGTTGACGAAGCCACCATTGATGCAGCCGCCGGCAACGGCGGTGCCGGCTGCGCGAGCTTCCGGCGAGAGAAGTTCATCCCCTTCGGCGGCCCCGACGGCGGCGACGGCGGACGCGGCGGCAGCGTGTACGCGGTGGCTGACCGCAACCTCAACACGCTGATCGACTACCGCTACGCGCGTCGGCACGAGGCAAAGAACGGCGAAGCAGGCCGCGGCTCCGACCAGTTCGGCGCGGCGGCCGACGACATCGTGCTGCGCATGCCGGTGGGCACCATCATCACCGACATCGAGAAGAACGAAGTCATCGCCGAGCTGCTGGTACCCGGCGAGCCGGTGCTGATCTGCAAGGGCGGCGACGGTGGCTTCGGCAACCTGCACTTCAAGAGCAGCACCAACCGCGCACCGCGGCAGAAGACCCCCGGCTGGCCCGGTGAGGCCAAGAAGCTGAAGCTGGAGCTGCGCGTGCTGGCCGACGTCGGCTTGCTGGGCATGCCCAACGCCGGCAAGAGCACGCTGATCGCCGCCATCTCCAATGCGCGGCCCAAGATCGCCGACTATCCGTTCACCACGCTGCACCCCAACCTGGGCGTGGTGCGGGTGGCGCCTGAAAAGAGCTTCGTCGTGGCCGACGTGCCTGGCCTGATCGAAGGCGCGGCCGATGGCGCCGGTCTGGGCCACCGCTTCCTGCGCCACCTGCAGCGCACCCGCCTGCTGCTGCATCTGGTGGACATGGCCCCGTTCGACGAGGCGGTGGACCCGGTGGCGCAGGCCAAGGGCATCATCAAGGAGCTCAAGCGCTACGACGAGGAGCTGCACGACAAGCCGCGCTGGCTGGTGCTCAACAAGCTGGACATGGTGCCGGCGGAAGAGCGCGCCGCCCGCGTGAAGGACTTCGTCAAACGCATGAAGTGGAAGGGCCCGGTCTTCGAGATCTCGGCACTCACGCGTGAAGGCCTGGAGCCGCTGATCCACGCGGTGTACGAGCACGTGGCCGCCGAGAAGAACCCGCCCATGCCCGATCCCGATCCGCGCTTCGACACGCCGGCCGCGCAAGATGAATGACGAACTGAAGACCGCCCGGCGCATCGTCGTCAAGGTCGGCTCCAGCCTGGTGACCAACGAAGGCCGCGGCGTCGATGCCGAGGCCATCGGCAACTGGTGCCGCCAGCTGGCCGCGCTGGCCGAAGGTGGCCGTGAGGTGGTGATGGTGTCCAGCGGCGCCATCGCCGAAGGCATGAAGCGCCTGGGCTGGACCACCCGGCCCAAGGAGCTGCACGAGCTGCAGGCCGCCGCCGCCGTCGGCCAGATGGGCCTGGCCCAGATGTACGAGAGCAAGCTGTCGGAGCATGGCATGGGCAGCGCCCAGGTGCTGCTGACGCATGCCGACCTGGCCGACCGCGAGCGCTACCTCAACGCCCGTTCCACGCTGCTGACGCTGCTGGGCCTGAAGGTCATCCCGGTCATCAACGAGAACGACACCGTCGTCAACGACGAGATCAAGTTCGGCGACAACGACACCCTGGGCGCCCTGGTGGCCAACCTGGTGGAGGCCGATGCGCTGGTGATCCTGACCGACCAGCGGGGCCTGTACACCGCCGACCCGCGCAGCAACCCCGACGCCCGCTTCGTGGACGTGGCGCAGGCCGGCGACCCCGACCTGGAGCGCATGGCCGGCGGCGCCGGTTCCAGCATCGGCCGCGGCGGCATGATCACCAAGATCCTGGCGGCCAAGCGGGCGGCGCGCAGCGGTGCCAGCACCGTGATCGCCTGGGGCCGTGAGGCCGACGTGCTGCTGCGCCTTGTGGAGGGAGAAGCCATCGGCACGCTGCTGGTGGCCAGCACCGCCAAGCGTGCGGCCCGCAAGCAGTGGATGGCCGACCACCTGCAGCTGCGCGGCGCGGTGGTGGTGGACGCCGGCGCGGCGCAGGCGCTGCTGGGCGACGGCAAGAGCCTGCTGCCCATCGGCATGAGCGAGGTGCAGGGCGAGTTCCACCGCGGCGACGTGATCGCGGTGCGCACGCAGGAAGGGCGCGAGATCGCCCGCGGCCTGGCCAACTACTCCAGCGCCGAGGCGCGGCTCATCCTGCGCAAGCCCTCATCGCAGATCGAGGGCTTGCTGGGCTACATGAACGAGCCCGAGATGATCCACCGCACGAACCTGGTCTTGAACTGAGGCCCCCAAGCTCGCTGGCGCTCGCGCCCCCAGGCCCTTGCAAGAGGGCCCTGCGGACCCTTGGGGAGCGTTCGGCCTTGGGGCGGCCCGGCGGCCGAACTGAGCACACCGCCCGCGACTTGCACGGGCGGCGTTGCTAGGCTATTCGGACGTGGTTGCCGCTGGCGGCACGCCACCGTCCAGCGACAACGCAGAGCGTTGCGCGCCTTCCTCCTGCCGGTGCGGCCGCATGCCCGAGCGCAGGTAGCGGTTGTGGTGGTTGGGCCGCGGCAGGAAGCGGGCGAGCTCGGTCAGCGCCATCTGGTAGACGTCGCGCTTGAACTCGATCACCACGTCCAGCGGCACCCAGTACTCGTTCCAGCGCCAGGCGTCGAACTCGGGGTGGTCGGTGGCCCGCAGGTTCATGTCGCTGTCGCGCCCCATCAGCCGCAGCAGGAACCAGATCTGTTTCTGGCCGCGGTAATGGCCCCGGGCATCGCGTCGGATGTAGTGCTCAGGCACCTCGTAGCGAAGCCAGTCGCGGGTGCGCGCCAGTATCCTCACCTGCTCCGGGAGCAGCCCCACTTCCTCGTGAAGCTCGCGGAACATGGCTTGCTCGGGCGTTTCACCATGCTTGATGCCACCCTGGGGGAACTGCCAGGAGTGCGTCCGCAGGCGCTTGCCCCAGAAAACCTGGTTCCGGGCATTGAGCAGGATGATGCCGACGTTGGGCCTGAAGCCTTCACGGTCGAGCATAATCAGACCTCGAATCTATAAGTTGAAATCATTATTGCACCGGGCCGGTGCGGCATGCGATGTCTCGCTTTCCCGCATCACTCGCGCCCTGGTCAATGGCAGCGCGCCCTGCGCAAGCCTTGCACGATTCAGACCCTCCCATGAAAAGCAGCCAGTTCTTCATTTCCACGCTGAAGGAAGCGCCCGCGGACGCCGAGATCGTCAGCCACAAGCTCATGCTTCGCGCGGGCTTCATCAAGCGGCTGGGCGCCGGCATCTACAACTACATGCCGATGGGCCTGCGGGTGATCCGCAAGGTCGAGGCCATCATCCGCGAGGAGATGAACCGCGCCGGTGCCGTGGAGCTGCTGATGCCCGTGGTGCAGCCGGCCGAGCTGTGGCAGGAAACCGGCCGCTTCGACAAGATGGGGCCTGAGCTGCTGCGGGTCAAGGATCGGCATGAGCGTGACTTCATCATCCAGCCCACCAGCGAAGAGGTGGTGACCGACATCGCCCGCCAGGAGCTGCGCAGCTACAAGCAGCTGCCGAAAAATTTCTACCACATCCAGACCAAGTTCCGCGACGAGCGCCGGCCGCGTTTCGGCGTGATGCGTGGGCGTGAGTTCACGATGAAGGATGCCTATTCCTTCGACCGCGATGTGGCATCGGCCGGCAAGAGCTACGACACGATGTACGCCGCCTACTGCGCGGTGTTCGACCGCCTGGGCCTGCAGTACCGTGCCGTGGCCGCCGACACCGGCGCCATCGGCGGCGACCGCTCGCACGAGTTCCAGGTGATCGCCGAGACCGGCGAAGACGCCATCGTCTACTGCCCCACCAGCAGCTACGCCGCCAACATCGAGCTGGCCGAGTCGGTGCCGCTGATCGCCCAGCGTGTCGCGCCCGCCCAGGGCCTGGAAAAGACACCCACGCCCGGCAAGTCCACCTGCGAAGACGTGGCCGCGCTGCTGAACCTGCCGCTGCAGCGCACCGTCAAGTCGCTGGTGCTGGCCACCGAAGAGCGTAACGAGGCGGGCGACATCACCAAGGTGACGGTGTGGCTGCTGCTGGTGCGTGGCGACCATGCGCTGAACGAGGTGAAGGCCGGCAAGCTGGTGGGCCTGAAGGGCGGCTACCGCTTTGCCACCGTGGCCGAGATCGAAGAGCACTTCGGCTGCAAGCCGGGCTACCTGGGTCCCATCGGCCTGAAGAAGCCGGTCAAGGTGATCGCCGACCGCACGGTGGCGAACATGAGCGACTTCGTCTGCGGTGCGAACGAGGCCGACTTCCACTTCACCGGCGTGAACTGGGGCCGCGACCTGCCCGAGCCCGACGAGGTGGCCGACATCCGCAATGCGCAGGCCGGCGATCCGTCGCCCGACGGCCAGGGCGTGCTGGCCATCCAGCGCGGCATCGAGGTGGGCCACGTGTTCTACCTCGGCACCAAGTACTCCAAGGCCATGAACGCCACCTTCCTCGATGAAGGCGGCAAGCCGCAGTTCTTCGAGATGGGCTGCTACGGCATCGGCGTCACCCGCATCCTGGGCGCCGCCATCGAGCAAAGCCACGACGAGCGCGGCATCGTCTGGCCCGACAGCATCGCCCCGTTCACCGTGGTGATCTGCCCGATCGGCTACGACCGCAGCGCCGAGGTCAAGGCCGCCGCCGACCAATTGCACGACCAGCTGCAGGCACAGGGCGTGGACGTGATGCTGGACGACCGCGGCGAGCGGCCCGGCGCCATGTTCGCCGACTGGGAGCTGATCGGCGTGCCGCACCGCGTGGTGCTGTCCGACCGCGGCCTGAAGGAAGGCACGGTCGAGTACCAGGGCCGCCGCGATGCCGCTGCCACCAAGGTGGCCGTGGCCGAGGTGCTGGCACACCTGCAAGCACGCTTGAGCAGCGGCCCGGCAGCCAGCGCGTGAAGCCGCTGCCCCCGCGCCGCGAACCGCTGCTCGACGCGCTGCGGGCGCTGGCGATGGTGGGCGTGCTGGTGGTCAATGCCATCTCCTACACCGTCGCGCCCTGGGGCGCGCCGCTGGGCGAGGCCGATCCGCCCGGCGTGGCCGCGCTCGGCCTGCAGGCCCTGACGGCGCTGCTGCTGCACGGCAAGGCCTATCCGCTGCTGGCCTTTCTGTTCGGCGCCGGCCTGGTGCTGGCGGGCAGCCGTCAGCGTACGCCGCAGGCCCAGCGCCGCCGGCTGTGGCGCCTGCTGGCCCTGGGCGTGCTGCACGGCGCGCTGGTGTATGCCGGCGACATCCTCACGATGTATGCGCTGACCGCCTTCCTGGTGGTGGCCCATGTGCACGAGCGCGCTTCCCGGTTGCTCACGCGGCTGCTGCGCGCCTGCGGTTGGGCGCTGGCGGCCATCGGCCTCAGCCTGGCGCTGACGCTGTGGACCGGCGGCAGCGCCGAGGCCGACCCTTCCGAAGGTTTTGGCGCCACCGCGGACTGGCCCGACCAGCTGTGGCTGAACGCCAATGCCTACGTCATCCTGCAGGCGCTGGGCGCGGTGTTCTTCCTGCCGGTGCTGCGGGCCGCGATGCTGGCCGGCATGCTGGCGGCGCGGCTGCGGCTGCTGACACACCCGCGCTGGCATGCCGCCTGGCGGCGCTGGATCTGGCGCCTGCTGCCGCCGGGCCTGCTGATCAACGCCGCCTATGCGCTGAGCGTGGTGGACGCCAGCGCCCGGCATGACGGCAACCTCTCGTTGTGGATGGCGGTGGCGCCGGGCATCGGCTGGCTGCTCACCGCGCCGCTGGTGGGGCTGGCAGCGCTGCACGCGCGTCGCTGGCCGCGTTGGCTGGCGCCGATGGGGCAGCGCACGCTCAGCCTGTACCTGCTGCATTCCGTGTTGTGCCTGCTGCTGTTCAGCGGAGCCGGCCTGGGCTGGCCGCTGCCCACCGCGGCAGCCTGGGCGTGGGCCGCTGGTCTGTGGCTGGCTTGGTGGCTGGCCTCGCAGGCGATGGCGGCGCGCGGCTGGCGCGGCCCGGCCGAAGCCTGGATGGCGCGCCGATGAGCAGCGATCTGAACCGCCGGCAGTGCCTGCTGGCCGCGGGTGCGCTGTGGCTGCCGATGGGAAGCGCCAGAGCCGGCGCGCAGGCCGAGGAGCCGTTGGCCAACTCCGTGCGGTCGGCCATGTCGGCCGCCATCGCCGCCGATGCACCGCCCAAGCCCGCCTTTGCCACCGTCGAGGCGCGCTTGGCCTACCTGCGCTGGCTGGGCGCGATGAGCGACCGGCTGCAGCGCCAGAAGAGCGAGCGCCTGACGCGGCTGGAATTCCTGGAGACCACCTGGTACGAGAGCACCCGCGCCGGGCTGGAGCCGGCCCTGGTGCTGGGCGTGGTGCAGGTGGAAAGCAACTTCCGCAAGTACGCCATCAGCTCGGCCGGCGCGCGTGGCTACATGCAGGTGATGCCGTTCTGGTCGCGGCTGATCGGCGATGGCGACCCGAGCCGCCTGTTCCACATGCAGACCAACCTGCGCTTCGGCTGCGTGATCCTGCGCCACTACCTCGACATCGAGCGTGGCGACCTGTTCATGGCGCTGGGCCGCTACAACGGCAGCCGCGGCCGGGCGGAATACCCCAATGCGGTGTTCGCGGCGCGGCGCCGCTGGCAGTTCACGCCGCCCAGTGCGGCTTAGGCGCGGGCTGCTACAGCCCGTTCCATTCGCGCGGCTTTGCCGCGTCCAGGCCCAGCAGCGCGAGAGAACGCTCCACCGTCTCGTCCACCAGTTCGTCGATGGTGGTGGGCCGGTGGTAGAAGGCCGGCAGCGGCGGGAACACGATCGCGCCCATCTCGGTGGCGGCCGTCATGTTGCGCAGATGGGCCAGGTTGAAGGGCGTCTCGCGCACCATCAGCAGCAGGCGGCGGCGTTCCTTCAGCGTCACGTCGGCGGCGCGGGTGAGCAGGTTGTCGCCAAAGCCGTGGGCAATGGCGGCCAGCGTCTTCATCGAGCAGGGCGTCACTGCCATCGCCGCGGTGTCGAAGCTGCCGCTGGCGATGCAGGCGCCCACGTCGCCAGGGGCATGGGCGGCGGTGGCCAAGTCTTCCAGTGCGCGCCGGTCCAGGCCCATCTCGTGGTGCACGTTGAGCACGCCGGCCGGCGTGACCACCAGATGCGTCTCGATGCCCAGGCTGCGCGCGCGCTGCAGCAGCCGCACGCCGTAGACGGCGCCGCTGGCGCCGGTGATGCCGACCACCAGCCGCGGCGGGCGGCCGGAGGTGGCCGGGGTGCTCATCAGGCGGAGGCGGTCAGGGCCTGTTGCAGTTCACCGCTCTGGTACATCTCCATCATGATGTCCGAGCCGCCGATGAACTCGCCATTGACGTAGAGCTGCGGGATGGTCGGCCAGTTGGCGTATTCCTTGATGCCCTGGCGCACCTGCTCGTCTTCCAGCACGTTGACGGTGGTCAGGTCGGTGACGCCGCAGGCCTTGAGGATCTGGATGGCGCGGCCGGAGAAGCCGCACATCGGGAACTGGGACGTGCCCTTCATGAAAAGCACGACGCGGTGGCCTTTGACGAGGCTGTCGATGCGTTGTTGGACGTCGCTCATGGTGTGGATTCCGCAAAAGGCAGTTGGTCTTTCGAACCCGCGGTTATACGGCATCGCGCCGCCTGCTGCCGGGGGCGGCGGGCAAGCCCATGCGTGGGGTCAGAACGAGTAGGACACGCCCAGCTGCAGCACCGGCATCAGGCGCAGCTCGCGCGCCACGTCGTCGACGCTGGGCGACAGCGCGCGGCTCACGCGCAGACCACCCCCCAGCGCCATCAGGCCCAGGTCGGCGGTGAAGCCCCAGCCGCCGCGCACCGACAGGCCGGTGTAGCCCACGCCCAAGTAGGGCACGGTGCCGGCGGAGGCATCGCCGCTGGCGTCCAGCGTGCTGCGGGTGAAGGAGAGGCCGCCCGCCGACGGCATGGCCGTGGCGCTGAGGGCGGCGCTGCGGCTGCCCAGCAGCAGGCCGCTGGTGGCCCGGAAGCCGCCGGCCAGCCGGCTGGCGTCGAAGCCGGTGCCGGCGAAGTAGTAGTCGCCCAGCACCTGGGCGCCCTGCGCGCGCGGCAGGCTGGCCAGCGACAGGTCGGCCCGGGTGGTGGGTCCGATGACGCCGACGCGGGCATGCCAGCGCGGCCAGGCCTGTTCGGTGTCGGTGACGCGCAAGCCCTCACCGGCGGCGGCTGCGGTGGCGGCAGTCGCCATCAGCAGCGCCAGGCTGTGTTGCAGAGGGATGTTTCGACGCATCGCATGCTCCCGTGCCGGCCCGAAGTGAGCTGATGCTACTGCCGCCACACGCGCTTGTGCACGCGGATCAAGCGATGCAAAGCAGTGTGTTGTTTCAGCCCAGGTGTCGGCCGCCGGTGCAGCGCGCATGGCCTGCCAGATCGTGCCGGTGCGCGATGTCGTGGAAGCCGGCGGCGGCCAGCAGCGTGGCCACCTGCGCGGCCTGGTCGTACCCATGCTCCAGCAGCAGCCAGCCGCCCGGCTGCAGGCGGGTCGGCGCGCCGGCCACGATGGTGCGGATGGCGTCCAGTCCGTCGCCTTCGGGTGTCAGCGCCATGCGCGGCTCATGCCGCAAAGCGGGCAGGTGGGGGTCGTCCCCGGCGATGTAGGGCGGGTTGCTGAGCACCAGGTCGAAGCGGCCCTCGGGTGCGCCCTGCCACCAGTTGCCGGCGTGCCATTGCACCGGCAGGGCCAGGCGCCGGCCATTGGCCCGGGCCACCTCCAGCGCGGCGGCGCTGGCGTCCAGCGCATGCACCTCGGCCGCCGGCCAGGCGTGTTGCACCGCCAGCGCGATGGCGCCGGACCCGGTGCCCAGGTCGATCACGCGCGGCGCCGGCAGCATGGCCGGGCGCACGGCCAGGCAGTCCAGGGCCCAGGTCACCAGCGTCTCGGTGTCCGGGCGCGGGTCCAGCACGTCGGGCGTCACCTGCAGCATCAGGCCGTGAAACTCGTGCTGGCCGGTCAGGTAGGCCAGCGGCACCGCGTCGGCCCGGGCCCGGCAGTCGGCGCTGAAGGCGGCGTCCACCGCCGCGGGCAGCAGGTCGGTGTCATGCGTCAGCAGCCAGGTGCGCGGCTGGCCCAGCCGGTGGGCCAGCAGCAGCTGGGCGTCCAGCCGGTCCAGGCCCAGCGCGCGGGCGTCGGCCAGTGCCTGGGCGACGGTGCGGGCCGCGGGCGGCGTGATGCGGGGCGTGGCAGGCTCAGCCATGGCCGGCCTGGCCGCTCTCCAGCGCGGCCAGCTGTTCGGCGGCCTGGGCGGCCTGCAGCGCGGCGATCACGTCGTCCAGGTCGCCGTCCATCACCGAGCCCAGCTTGTACAGCGTGAGGTTGATGCGGTGGTCGGTGATGCGGCCCTGCGGGAAGTTGTAGGTGCGGATGCGGTCGGAGCGGTCGCCGGTGCCCACCAGGCTCTTGCGGGTGGCGGCCTCCTTGGCGGCGCGCTCGCCCTGTTCCTTGTCGCGCAGGCGCGCGGCCAGCACCGCCATGGCCTTGGCCTTGTTGCGGTGCTGCGAGCGGTCGTCCTGGCATTCGGCCACCAGGCCGGTGGGCAGGTGGGTGATGCGGATCGCGCTGTCGGTCTTGTTGATGTGCTGGCCGCCGGCGCCGCTGGCGCGGAAGGTGTCGATGCGCAGGTCGGCCGGGTTGAGCTGCACCTCTTCGGCCTCATCGGGCTCGGGCATCACCGCCACGGTGCAGGCGCTGGTGTGGATGCGGCCCTGGCTTTCGGTCACCGGCACCCGCTGCACGCGGTGGCCGCCCGACTCGAATTTGAGCCGCTCGTACACCCGCTCGCCCTCCACGCGGATGACCACTTCCTTGTAGCCGCCCAGCTCGGATTCGCTTTCGCTCATCAGCTCGGTGCGCAGGCCCTGGCGTTCGCACCAACGCAGGTACATGCGGGCCAGGTCGCCGGCGAACAGCGCCGATTCGTCGCCGCCGGTGCCGGCGCGGATTTCCAGGAAGGCATTGCGCGCGTCGTCGGGGTCGCGCGGCAGCAGGGCGGTCTGCAACTCGGTCAGCAGGCGCTCCAGGTCGGCCTGGGCGCCGGTGATCTCCTCGCGGGCCATCTCGGCCATCTCGGGGTCGGCCAGCATCTCGTGGGCGGCGGCCAGGTCACGCTCGCGCTGCTGGTACTGCTGGAAGCGGCCCACCACGCCGGCCACTTCGGCCTGCTCGCGCGAGAGGGCGCGGTAGCGCTTCATGTCGGCGGCCACCTGCGGGTCGGCCAGGTTGGCATCCAGCTCCGACAGGCGCATCACGAGGCGGTCGAGCGAGTGGCGCAGGGCGTCTTTCATCGGCGTTGGCGGGGGTACGGCGGCCTGCGGGCAGGCGGAGAAACGAAGGGGGTGAGGGCAGGTCGGGCCTGCCCGCCGGCTGGGGGCGGCAGCCACCCCTAAGGCGGGCCGCCAGGCCGGCGCGGTGCGGTGAGCGCCGCTAACGGCCGCCGGAGCTGCCCGGGGTGCGGCTGCTGTGCCGCAGGAAAAGGCGCGAGATGGTCTGCGCGGTATGTTCGCGCTGGTCGGTGTCCGACGCATGCAGCTCGGCCAGGGCGCCGTGCAGCATCTTCTGCGTGAGGCCGCGCGACAGCGCTTCCAGCACCGCTTCCACGTCTTCGCCGCGGGCCAGCAGCTTGCGGGCACGGGCCAGCTCGGCGGCGCGCCAGTCGTCGGCCTGGCGGTTCAGCGCCTGGATCAGCGGCACGCTGGCGCGCTGGTCCAGCCAGTGGGCAAAGCTCTGCACCCCGGCGTCGATGATCACCTCGGCCTGCTGCACCGCGGCCTGGCGCTTCTCGCCGGCCGTCTGCACCATGGTGCTGAGGTCGTCGACGGTGTAGAGGTACACGTCGTCCAGGCGTGCCACCTCGGGTTCGATGTCGCGCGGCACGGCCAGGTCGACCATGAACATCGGGCGGTGCTTGCGCTGCTTCAGCGCCCGCTCCACCGCGCCCAGTCCGATGATGGGCAGCGAACTGGCGGTGCAGGAGATCACCGCGTCGTACTCGTGCAGGCACTGGGGCAGGTCGGCCAGGCGCAGCGCCTGTGCGCCGAAGCGCGAGGCCAGCTTCTCGCCACGCTCCAGCGTGCGGTTGGCCAGGGCCATGGCCTTGGGCGTGCGGGCCGCGAAGTGCGTGGCTACCAGTTCGATCATCTCGCCGGCACCGACGAACAGCACGCGGATGTCTTTGAGGTCTTCGAACAGCTGGGCGGCCAGCCGCACCGAGGCGGCCGCCATGCTGATGGAATGCGAGCCGATCTCGGTGGAGCTGCGCACTTCCTTGGCCACCGAGAACGAGCGCTGGAACAGCTGGTGCAGCGTGGTGCCCAGGGTGCCGGCGGCATCGGCTTCGCGCACGGCCTGCTTCATCTGGCCCAGGATCTGCGGCTCGCCCAGCACCATGGAGTCGAGCCCCGAGGCCACGCGGAAGGCATGGCGCGCGGCGGCGCGGTGCTCTTCCACATAGGTATGCGACATCAGGTCGGCGCCGCTGACGCCGCCTTGCGCGGCCAGCCAGTCGATGGCTGGGCGCACCAGCTCGCGCACGCCGGTGGGCTCGGCGGCCACGTACAGCTCGGTGCGGTTGCAGGTGGACAGCAGCGCGGCTTCGGCGCCGCTGCGCTGCACGCGCTCACGGAATCCGCGCAGCGCAGGCGGCAGTTGCTCCGGCGTGAACGCAAACCGGCCGCGCAGGTCCAGCGGTGCCGTGTTGTGGTTCAGGCCGAGGGCAAACACGTTCATAGGTCCCGGATTATAAAATTCTGGCTCGCGCGGCGCGCTTGCGCTGCGTCAAGCCCCCCACGCCTTCTACCGCTGCCGATGGACTTTCTCGACGCCTTCTGGCAAGTGATGAACCTGTTTGCGCCCGCCCTGGGCGTGGGCCTGATCGCCGCGGGCGCCGCCAAGCTGCTCTGGCGGCGCGAACTGGGCCGGGTGAGCTACCTGCGCCTGGCATTGTGGGCCTTCGCTGCCGGCGCGGTGGTGCTGCTGGGCGGCTTGCTGCTGTTGGGGCAGGACGGCCGCATGGTCACGTACGGCACCATGGTGCTGGCCTGCGCGTTGGCATTGTGGTGGGCGGGATTTCTGCGGCCCGCCCGGTAGATGGTGCACCCGGCGCCACTGCGTGGCACCACCCTCCGAGAGGGTCCGAGGCCGCTTGGGAGCGGCCCGGCGCTGGCCTCGGAAGAGGGGTTCAGCCGGCGGTGACCACCTCGGCCCGCAGCGAGTGCGGGTAGGCCTCGGTGATGCGCACGTCGATCAGCTGCCCGGCCAGCCGCGCCGGGCCGGCGAAGTTGACGATGCGGTTGCACTCGGTGCGGCCCATCAGCTCGCTGGCGTCGCGGCGCGAAGGCCCTTCCACCAGGATGCGCTGCACCGTGCCCACGCGGCTGTCGCTGATGCGGCGCACGTTGGCTTCCAGCGCGGCCTGCAGCTGTTGCAGGCGCTGCAGCTTCACCGCATGCGGCGTGTCGTCGTGCAGCGCCGCGGCCGGCGTGCCCGGGCGGGCGCTGAAGATGAAGCTGAACGACGCGTCGTAGCCGATGTCTTCCACCAGCTTCATCGTCTTGGCGTGGTCTTCGTCCGTCTCGCCCGGAAAGCCCACGATGAAGTCGGTCGACAGGCTGATGTCGGGCCGGATCGCGCGCAGCTTGCGGATGGTGCTCTTGTACTCCAGCACCGTGTAGCCGCGCTTCATCGCGCCCAGGATGCGGTCGCTGCCATGCTGCACCGGCAGGTGCAGGTGGTTCACCAGCTGCGGCACGCGCGCATACACGTCGATCAGCCGCTGCGTGAACTCGTTGGGGTGGCTGGTGGTGTAGCGGATGCGCTCGATGCCGGGCATCTCGGCCACGTACTCGATCAGCATCGCGAAGTCGGCGATCTCGGCCGTCTCGCCCATGCGGCCGCGGTAGGCATTGACGTTCTGGCCCAGCAGCGTCACTTCCTTGACGCCTTGCGCCGCCAGCTCGGCCACTTCGGTGAGCACATCGTCGAAGGGGCGGCTCACCTCTTCGCCGCGGGTGTAGGGCACCACGCAGTAGCTGCAGTACTTGGAGCAGCCTTCCATGATGGAGACGAAGGCGGTGGCGCCCTCGGTGCGGGCGGGCGGCAGGTGGTCGAACTTCTCGATCTCGGGGAAGCTGATGTCCACCTGCGGCCGGCGCTCGCGGGTGCGGGCCTCGATCATCTGCGGCAGCCGGTGCAGCGTCTGCGGGCCGAACACCATGTCCACGTAGGGCGCGCGTTCGATGATGGCGGCGCCTTCCTGGCTGGCCACGCAGCCGCCGACGCCGATCAGCACGCCCTTGCTCTTGAGGTGCTTGACGCGGCCGAGGTCGCTGAACACCTTTTCCTGCGCCTTCTCGCGGATGGAGCAGGTGTTGAAGAGGATCAGGTCGGCCTCTTCCACGTCCTGCGTGGGCTCGTAGCCCTTGGCGGCCTGCAGCACGTCGGCCATCTTGTCCGAGTCGTACTCGTTCATCTGGCAGCCGAAGGTGCGGATGAACACCTTCTTCTTGGTGGCGGTGGTGCTGTCGGTCATGGCTTGGTCCAGGTTTGCGCGTCGGGGTTGAAGAACCAGGTGGCGAGCTGCTGCTCGTTCACCGGCCAGGGCTTCATCGCCCGTTCTTGGGAGGTGAGGATCCACACGTCCTTGACCATGCCCAGGCCGTCGCGGGTGTAGTTCACGACGTACTTGGGCCCGGCCAGACTGCCCGAGAGCTGGATCATGTTGTTGTCGCCGCGTATGCGCGCGCCCGGCGCCAGCGTGGCGGGCTGGCCGTTGAGCAGCACCTCGGGCGGCTGCGTGATCTGCAACTCGCCACGCAGGGCATTGCCAGGAAACTTGCGCTGCACCGCCTGGCCGAAGGCAGGCAGCGCCAGGGCCGCGGCCAGCAGGCCGACGGCAACACAGCGAGTCATGGTGTGGATCCAGGGGCTGTGCCGGCGGGCGGGATGCGCGCCGTGCGGGAAGCCTGGGATTATCGCAGGGTGATCGCCGGCCCATGTGTTCAATGAAGATCGTCGGGCCGCATGGCCTGGCGAGGAAGCTGGTCGGTACTGACCAGCCGGATGACGTCGATGTGAGACGCCTCTTCGACGTACCAGAAGAACCGCAGCTCGGTCTTGCCCACTCGTTTCCAGCGCAGCTCAGGGACGCCCAGCCACTGGCCGATGCGTCGAGAGCCAATGTCAGGCGCTTCGGAGATGGCCCGCAGGCACTCCTGCATCTCGTTGACCCGTATTGCGGCTGAGACCTCGCCAGTGGCACTGCGCCGGCAAGACACCTGGCGAACCATGTCTTTGATGGCAGATGGGCGGCGGTGTGTGGGCTTCATCCCCGCTTGGCGGCGGGCGAACGAGCCACCGCGCGCAGAGCCTCCCAGTACCCTCCGACATGGGCACCGACTCTCCGCTGTCGATCCCGGCCTGGTAAAGAGACCGAAGCAGCCTGGCGGCTTCTTCATCGCGACGAATCAGCTCCCGCACGTACTCGCTGGCATTGCCGTACAGGCCCGAGCGAGGACGCTCGTCAACCACATCACGCAAGGCATCGGTCAACGAAACGTTCATGGTGGGGCTGTTGGCGCGCATGGGCCGCATCCTCAGTCATGCCAGCTTGGCCATGACGATGCGCTATGCCCACCTTCTACCTGATCAACTGCAGGCGGCGACCAGACGGAACCCGCTGGCACCTGCACCTATGGAGTCCGCCTGAGCCCTAAAACCGCCCAGGGCGAGGGTCTAGTCAATGCCCATCTGACCGCCGTTGAACCAAGCAACGTCGAAACCGTCCCTCAGCAGCACGGCTTTGAGCGGTGGGAACGGGGCTGCTTGAACTCGTTCAACGTACTTGACCAACGTGTTCCGATCCTCGGTGAGGATGTGGCTGATTTCTTCAAAATCGCACTGCGCAATCAGCTTGAAATCATCCTTGACACGCACTCGATCATCACCCTGATCCCGCGGATGTTGGGCAATGAGATTGCCGCATCGTTCGGCGTGGTCGATGTTGAATGGAAGGACGACCAGGTTGCGCAGCGGCAAAGACGTGTAGGGCTGCTTGACGTGGAACTCTGACGCCACGACGGTCGATAGAAACATCGGAACCTGACGAGCGACGCACTCCCGAAAGTAGAGCTGAGCTGTCTGGTGATGAGGTCTTGTCGGATCGGCAAATGTGATCAAAAAACTCGTGTCAAGCAACACACTATTCAACGTCGCCCCCCGCGCAGCTCATCGACCCAGGCGGACGCACTCTGAACGTCCTTCCAGGCGCTTCGTCCTTCCAGGGTCATCTTGGCAATCGATGCTTCGTCGACGTCCGTGGCGTACTCAACGAACTCCAACAGCTTCGCATTGCGAAGCTCTCTTGTCTTTACGTTGTACTCGGCCTTCACCCGCAGCATCGCAGACTTGTACAGTCGGTTGACCTTGTCGGCGCGGAGCAGATCCTTGTCTGTCTCAATGGTCAGCCTTTTGCCATTCGGCAACTTGACATGAGCATTGGGCTTCTTGCTTCCACCAACCTCTTGGATTTCCCCACGGATGTAGCGCTCAACTACCACCCAGTGGTCGGCCTCCTCGGTTCGGAAGTCAGTTCGCGAACTGATGATCAGAGGACGGTTCAAGAACGGTGCCGAAATCCTGTAGGCGAGTCCTTGGGTGCTTCGAGCCGCCTTCTGCCAACGCTCGATGACGGCTTTGCGCTTGTGATCAACCAAGCGCATCAGCTCGCTGTCCTCTAGCGCCTTCAGGTCACCAAAAAGCTTCGGAGCGTTGTCCAGCGGGTAGGTCTCGACAGCAAGCGACCCGTGCTTGATCTGAACATCAAGATTGCGAGCGTCGATTTCCCTGCCGTCACCTTGAAGGAACTCCTTGACCTCTTCGGCGAAGCGCACGAGGTCGCCCAGGCGGACGCGGTCAGGGCTCGTCTCGAAGCCGCTTGACGTATCGTCGAGTGCGAGGGTGATGCGCTGCCCGTCCATGATGGGCTCATTCTATGGGTGAGGGGGGCACAGCCTAGGTCGGCATCTTCACCAAGGCAGCAACCCACGTAGTGCGTCTGCGACGGCTGTTGATACTGCGTTGACAGCAGCCAAAAAAGAAGCCCGCACTAGGCGGGCCTCTTGGTACCTAAGTGCTTGATGCACAAGGTAAAAGTTTGGTGGCGCTTCAGGGATGCGGCGCCAAGGCCGCGCCAAGTCCGCGCCAGCAAACGTCTTTTCGTCCCCAGAGCCTCGCCGCGAGCGGGTTGGTGGTTGGGCCACCCAGTGTGCCACACGATCAGCCACTTCGGAGCCAGCGCGGGCGTCAGGTGAGAAGTTGCTTTCCTGGGGAAGGGGGTTGATTTTTGCCCGGTGGTGTCCCACGCTTGGGCATGCACTAGTGGGCTTCCCCTCATGCGGTCTTGACTAGGCACCGGATTGCAACCAGCGGATGCAGACTTCCTATTAACTGCGCTGGCGATTGTGCTCGCTTGGCGCCAGCAATTCGCCTAATTGCGCACGCCAGATTGAATCTAAACAGCTGACCTAAATGTTAATCGCGAAAACGTGGCGATGGCTTCTCAGCAAGGACGAGGATTCCAATTTTTTTCATTGGCTTGCTGTGGGTATCGTCTGGTATGTGGTGATAGTCGCGGGATCTCTGGCCATTTTTTCCTCGCACTTCACGAAAGTGCCAGAAACTTCTTCCTTCGACTTTGCGAGCTTGATAGTCAATGTTGTGGGCACACTTTGGATCGGCGCCGGCGTAATTTACAAGCCTCCAAAGAGACCTATCCAAGATTTGGAGGGCCACATTATTAGCACATTTGCAGCTGCTTCCCGCCACTGCACAATTGGATTGCTATTGATCGCTTTTAGCTTTCTCGCACAAATTCTCGTCAAGCTGTGGTAAGCCTGCAAGACGGTGATGTTTCAAAGCTACGAGAAAAGGCGCAAGAGCACTCTCCATGTGCAGAGGCCGCCGACGACAATAACGAGAGAACAGTACGCAACCCGCGCAAATTTAAAAAATTTGTCGTTGGTGTTGTCTCCACTTAGATTCTCTTGCTCAGTGTTCAAGTTTGATGCAGCTACTTCCGGTGCCCAGTGATTTCTCTTTTCCATTTCATCTCCTGCTTCGCATGTTTTCATTCAAAAGCGGCTTGATGTCAAGATTGGAACATGGGCGAATGAATTCCATCATGCCGCACTACACCGGTTGCTCGTTGTATGGTTGCTTGACGCATGCCCGGCAATACCTGCCTCGCAAACATGATTGAGCCCTGCCGTAGGTAGTTACGATGGCTGACGGAGAAAGTGAAGGCTCCACCGTTCAGACAGCGATCCATCTTGTTCGCGCTGTTGCGTGGCCCTCTGTTATTTTCTTCCTGGTTCTGTCCTTTTGGACGCCATTGCAAAGGATTGCCAACCGTGTATCTCCCCTAGTCGAGCGCATCGAGTCTGTTTCTGTAGGCGGAGTGAAGTTCAATGTGAGTAAAGAGTTCATTGACAAGCGGGCATCCGACGCTGTCAGGAAAGCGGTTAATTCTCTGAAGCCAGAAACCCTTAAGTACATTTTGGAGCACGAGCGTGCAATTCATAGGACAACTCGAACTACATTTGATCCTGAAGAGCTTGACTTGATTGCGACGGGTCTTTGCACGGAGCTGAATTGGAAAGCTCTGGACGAGCTGCAGAGAGAGGATTCAAAACGCGAACACAAATATATGGCTGGAATGGATTGCGGATCGAAATACGAAGATGTGCGGGTATTCTTGCTTGAGCTCGTGCCTGAACTTATTGAGCGCTCGAGGTAAGCCGCGCGGGCAGTTCGCACAGACAAACATGATCGAGTTGTCTGTGGCAGCGCGATCAATCCCATAAACGTCGTTTGAAGCAAAGCTTTCATGCCGTCAACAAAACACGAGCGCAGGCGCGTTGGCGCGGCCGCGCGAGGGCCTGTTCCGCGTGCGATGAGCTCGCGTTTGCGCTCGAGCGCTCGGCCGGTAATGGAAGAAAGACCGGAATTCACGCAGACTGAGGAGGTCTCGCCTAAACGAGTTGCTCGGCCTTCGATCCATCTGGTGATGGATTTCATTAAGAGCATGGCTTGGCCGGGCCTGGTGATATTTCTGGTCGTGTCCTTTTGGGAGCCATTGCAAGGAATCGCTAGCAGGCTCTCTCCACTAGTCGAGAGAATCGATTCAGTGAGTGTCGGAGGCGTTCAGTTGACGGTAGGGAAAGAGTTCATTGAGAAGCGAGCTCCTGAAGCTGTAAGGACTGCTGTTAATAGATTGACCCCTGACGCCATTCGATATATTCTAGAGCATAGTAAGGGCGTGAAGCGAACTAACCGCGACTTCCTCGACAGTCATCAGCGCGAATTGATCGCCGCAGATCTCTGCCGCGAGCTGAACTGGAAAGACCTCGAACGGATTAAGAAGGATGAGCCGAAGGACGACGTCATTTACAAAGCGGGGATGGATTGCGGCTCCAAGTATCAGGATGTTCGGGTGTTTTTGCTTGAATTGGTGCCGGAGCTGGTGAGGCTTGCGAAGTGATATATGCCGGGGCTAATTAAGGTTTCGTGCGTCAGAACCGCAGTTGGTTCTTGTTTGCAGTGGACTCATCGTCTCATATGGACTCATCGTCTCATATACACCCGACGCACCATCAGGTAGTATCTCGATACTACCCATGGGTTGCCTGAGGTAGTATCCGGTACTACTGCCAGAAGCAAGCGGATTGCGTTGAATCAGCAGTGAAACCGCATAAGCGCCGTGGAGTGGGGCTCGGCAGATTTCAACAGCGCGCAGATCCATTCCTTGCCGGCTGCTGAGGCGTCCAACGAAACGCCGCCCGCTAGCGCCCCGACGCCGATCTCCGGCTCGCCGATGCGGCGGTGGGCCGAAAGGGCCAGCAGGGGCAAGTTGGAATGGCCTCGGTAATGGGCTTTGCCATCGACGCCAATCCGAGAGACTTCAAAAACGAGACGAGGCGCGCCTCCATTGAATTCGACAGCCACGCATTTCATGTTCAGTTCGAGCCGGGAGGCGCCTGCGCCAAGCCGGGCTAGCGCTGCGTCAATCCATGCACGGGCGGTGAGGGTGGCCGGCCTCAAAGGCGCAGCGCTGGGTGCCGGCCGCTCGTTAGCTGGGCCCCGCGCTTCGCCTGAACTGCGCGCGTCCCATCGTTCGGGCAGGCCTGAGCCACCCATCAGCGATTCCAGCGGGGCGAGCGCTGCCGCGACGCTTTCAAGCGCTTGGGCGCTGCGCGCCGCGAGGGCTCTGGCTGCCTGCGCCTCGGCGTTCGGCGCCGCGACCTTGGTCTCCGGCAGCGCGTCGTCGATCAATTGGTACAGGGCCTCGGCCTTGCTCATGCCAGGCCGAACGCGGTCAGCGAAATCTTTCAGCAGCGCTCGGCGCTGCTTTGAAAGGCATAGGGTCGCGAACTTGTGGTCCCAAGACGCTAGAGGCACCTTTGGCTTGGCCGGCATGGCGCGTCAGCCCCTGCCACCGCGCGTGGGCGCGAGTTCGGCAGCCCGCTGCTTGGCCCACTGGGCAAGCAGCGACAACCTGGCCTTCAGCTTTTCCGGAACCAAGTCCACGCGGGATTCGGCAGCCGAGGCAGGCGCGGCGCCTGCGGCGCTCCAATCCAAGGTCGTTCCTTTCGCTCTGCTCTTATTCATGCGCACGGCCAGCGCGCGGACGAGTTCCTCTCGCTCTCGCTTCGGGACTGGGGCTTGATGCGAATCCTCGTCGGTTCGCGTCATTGCGCCGGCTGGGGCATAGAGCGTTGTCCCGAATCTGGAGCGGCTGAGCGCCACATACGCCCATTCGCGGTCGATCATCACAGGGTTGAGCAACGCGAACGCAGAGCTGAAGGTGCGACCCTGGCTTTTGTGGTTCGTGAGGCAATACGCATGGTCGAATCGGCCGAAGGCGCAGGGGATGCGCGCCAGGCGCTCGCCTCGCGCGTTCACTTCATCGAGCTCGACCCTCAGGACCGGAGCGCCTTGGCGGTCGACCTCGAGCGCCGTGATCGACCCCAGCGCGCCGTTGACGACGCCGAGGCCGGGGTCGTTCTGAGTGAACGCGATGCGATCGCCCGGAGCGAAGCGACGGAGCAAAGGCTCTTCCCCGTCGCGCAGGATCGCGCACAGCGTTCCCCGCTCGTCCTGGACCACGCCCCGAGCGATCAGCGCGTCGCGGGCGACATCGTTGAGGCTCCGGGCTTCGGCCCGGGTGGCCGCGATGATAGCTTTCTCCTGAATGGGCGCCTTGTCCGCGCTCCAGTCGGCTATGAGATCCTGGATGGCCACGCCCTGCGAGGCCACGAGCCTCAATCTGCCGCGAGCGTCCATGGCGCGAAGGGCGCGTTCCGTGTCCCCAGTCGCGATGTCGGCCACCGCCTGCCGCATCCACGCATGATCGAAGCGAGCGCTCCAGCGATCCAGCGCTTTTGCCAGCCGTGAGTTGCCGGCGCCCAGGTCGCGCAGCGCGCGAAGGCGCGCGTCCTCCGGCAATCTGTTGATGGCGCTAAGCTGGCGCGGATCAATCCCGAGGACCTTCGCAGCCTTGCCGCTGGAGATCCATTCGAACAGCGGCGCGTGATCCGTGCGCTGGCGCTGAATCGTTGCTATCTCAGCCCTTCCGTGGCGCTCCATGAGCGACTTGAAGATCCCGCCCGCGCCGATGGGCTGCAGCTGCTTAGGGTCCCCGACGCAGATGAGCTTCGCTCCCGCCTTCACAACTTCTTGCTGCAGCAGCGCGAACTCCCGCGAGCCAACCATTCCCGCTTCGTCCAGCACCAGAGCGCACCGGGCATCCAGCGCCAGCCGCCCATCTTTAAGCGCAAGAAGCAGGCTGGCCAGCGTGCGGGATCGAATGCCGGCCTCCCTGGAAAGGTTCTGCGCTGCGGCGGCGGACAGGCAACAGCCGATCACGCGCATGCCACCGCTCTTGTGGGCTGCCGCCACTGCGCGAAGCGTGGTGGTCTTTCCGGCGCCAGCCCAGCCCTCGATGAACGCGTGATTGCCTGGTTGGCAGCAAACGGCCAGCGCCGCGGCGCGCTGCTCATCGAGGCGGACCGCCGCGCCAACGCTGGAAGTCAACTCCGCTTCAAGCGTGGCAAGCGCCTCTTCCACCAGATCTTTAGGTAGCGCATGAGCGGTTGAGCCACGCCCATTGGCCACCGCCCGATCGATGTCCGCCTCGAGGCCAAGCATGGCCCGCGAGGTGAAGACCGGCGTCAGGTGCTCGGTGTGGCCAAGCCGCGCCACCAGCGGGCTTTCCAAGAACAGATCCAGCTCGCGAAGGCATTGAGCGGCGCTCCACCGCCCCATCGCCTTCTCGCAAATCAGCGCGAGGGCTTCGTGCGGGGTGGCAACCGAGCTTGACTGCGTCAGCTCGGCTAGCAAGTCCGCATGGTCGATCACCAGCTCGTCAAGCGGATCGGGCTTCGCGCCGCCGCGCCAACTCGCGACAAGCGCCGGCGTCAGCCCCAGGTCGGCAGCTTTTTGTTTGAAAAGCTCCAGCAGCTGAGGCAGGGGCGGCTCCGCTTTCGCGGAGCGGGTGGCCAGCGCCGCCGCATCGCGCTCGGCTTGGCTGGCAGAGCCGGATTCGCCGTGGGCGAGATGCCCCTGAATCTCGCGCGAGCGCGTCGACAGCGCGCGGCGCTGCTGGTCTTCTACGCCCGCAATCTTGAAGTAGGGTCCGTCAGGCTCGATCCCGAAGCCCAGGGCCTTCATGCGGGATGCAAGTTCAACCCGAAACAAGGCCCCCGTTGCCAGTTTCGCCTCAAAGTGGGGCTTGCCATCTAGCGCCGCCCACGCGCCATCCGCGCGGAGCCCCAGGTTGAAGACAAATGCGTGAGCGTGCAGTTGGGGATCGAGCGCGCGGCTCGCGAAGTGGGTGTAGACGGCGGCCACCACCGCTTTGACGGCCTCTTTGATGCGCCCCGCGTGCCCGCGGCGCGCCACCGCGAGAGATTCGCTGTGGGAGAGCGCCACGCGCACAGATGCCTGCAATGCCTGGACGATCGCAGCCTGCGTTCCCTCGTCAGCGGCTGCAAAGAGCGCCGACACATCTTTTGGCGCGGAAAAGGTCAGGTCGAGTCCCATGACGTGATCAGCGCCGGCTCCGTGGACCATGGCCGCGCCGGAGCGCGGGTCAACGCCTGCGGCCAATCTCTCCACTGCCTCGCGCGTCGGAAAGCTGTGGAGCTGCAACGATGCAACGCCCCGGCCCGCCCAAAATGGGGCAGGCCCCTCGACGGATCCGCCGCGCGCGTACTCATCAAAATCCCCATGCGCGCCAATGCGCTGCGGGGCGAGATAAGCGAGGTATCCACGCTGCACTCGGCCAGCGCTTCCAATTTTTGTGATCGACAGCATTGGCCCTCCTAGACATACACGCGCGGAGTGATTCCCATGCTTAAGAAGGGATGGGCGCGCCTCCCGCAAAGCGCACACTCCACGCG
Organism: Aquincola tertiaricarbonis; assembly: GCF_023573145.1. Classification (GTDB taxonomy): domain Bacteria; phylum Pseudomonadota; class Gammaproteobacteria; order Burkholderiales; family Burkholderiaceae_C; genus Aquincola; species Aquincola tertiaricarbonis_B. The sequence goes on along the minus strand of NZ_CP097636.1, from coordinate 2,994,754 downwards.
CCTCGCTAGCCCATCCGATCCACCAAATCCTCGGGCCGCAAATTGGCATACCGGTGAAGCATCTTCAACGAGCTATGGCCGACCATTCTCATGATTTCGTAAGCATGCAAGCCCTTCTTCTTAAGGAACATCCTCGTGATAGCCTCATGCCGTAAATCGTGAAAATGGAGGTCATTGATGCCGGCGACTTTGGTCAGCCTGGCGAAGGCGCAAGACACCGTCGAGGGCTGCCCCAAATCGAAAAGGTCCGATGCGCCTTCAGCTTTCAGCAATCGAAGGACTCGGATCGCGCGCCTGCTTAGCGCCACCCAGCGCGCCTTTTTGGCCTTTGTTTTTCCCTTCGGGATATTCCAAACGCGCTGCTCCAAGTCGAATTCATCCCAATTGGCGCGCACCAGCTCGGATTGCCGGGCCCCCGTCTCGATGGCCAATCGGATCAAGCACCTCCATTGGCGCGCCTTGCGAGCGTCGAGCGACAAAAGCGCCGCGCTCAGCGCCTTCTCTTCTCGCCGCAACAGGCGCCGGTCACGCCCGTCGTTCCAGTCGTCAGGCAAGCAATCTGTCGGAACATGCAAAGGTTTAAAGCTCACGCGATGATGTTTCGCTCGCCATTTGCATGCGGCAGAGATTAATTCAAGGTATTTGACTGCGCTGCTTGGAGCGTAATTTGAGCCCCTCCTGGTCTTGGTTTCAAGCAGTTTAAGAATGAACGACTCGCAGAAGTCGTCATCCACCTCTTCCTGCCGCGCCTTGCCAACGAGCTTCGCAATTTTGGCGAAAATCGCGACCTTGTGTTTTTCCGCCTGCGGCCTTGTTGCGTAAAGGAGCAACGTCTGCGCGACCGGCTCTTGGTTGAATTCCTTCAGGGACGGCACTTTTTTTCGCCTCACGGCGCTTCGAGCCTTCTCATCCTCAGCGTGCGCAAAATGCAGCGCATCATGCTTGTTGGGGAAGCACCTGTTAATGCGCTGCGCTCCTGGCACACGAATTTGAACCAGCCATGATGATGACCCGTCCTTGTTTTTTCTCTCGCTCACTGAAGCCATAAATCCTCCTTGATTATTGCTACAGGCTAGCGACAAGGAGAATTTGACCGCCGCTGGTCAAAAATTCGCAAGTTGCGCTTGCCCGCGCAACTCGAAGAAATCACTTATGGTTTTAAGTGGCAATACTCCGAGAGAGACCGTCGGAAATGCATAAAGCGCCGCATTTCCGGTATCCGGAATCGGCTCACGACATAAGGCAGCTTTTGTCTTGTCATAAAGATCAATAGTGCCTCTCATAAGATTATTGAACGTCGCTTTGACGGCTTACTGTTCTGATCAGGGCGAGTAAGCTGCAACTTGTGGCAACTTCATAAAATCCGACGAACGGTGCTCTGTAGTGGATGCGAATCATATTTGCGCCTAGCGCTGAGCGAGCCCGGCAACCTCTACAGCGCTGTGAAGCGTGAGTCGATCCCCAACCACGATTGGTCAATCTGTTCCGTGGGCAAGCCTTATCTACATGACTATTTGTGGAGGCGATGTGGAGATGACTGCACGGGAAATGAAAGAGCTGCATGAGGCGAGAGGGATTTTTAGGAACGAATACGATGTGAAATCAGAGCTTGTGCGGGCGTCACAGGTGGCTGAGATACTAAGCATTCCGATCTCCACCCTGCATCAATTGGTGCGAGAGGGGCGGTTTCCAATCCGCCACCAAAAGATTGGGCGATTGACGCTATTTGCGCTGGATGAACTTGCGCTCTGGCATATACGACAGCGGAACGCGCGCGCTTTAGATGTCACGCAGCGTTTAGCGAGCAGAAAGGCGGCGCCGAACGATTTCTAGTGTCTGTCGTTCCGCACTACCGCAAGCAGCGGGAACCAAGTTTCCACCCAAGAGGCGCGCGCGCGCCTACTCGGTCTCAGTTGGGACTTCAATTAATGCCTTATCTCGCAGCATTAGTGCCAAGCGCTCAGGTTGAAAACTGCAATTTGCTCAAGGCCTTGGTGAAATGTCGGCTATGGCTTTGGGGGGCCGCTTTGTCGCCGGCGATGAAGATCCCAAGCGGCCACCTTTCGGGCGATGCGCCTTCGAGCTGCGATATATTCCTTCTTGCTGATTCCTTCCGCGCGAATAATCTGTTCTGGAGTTCCCCCGGCTAGCCATCCCACCATTAGCGCTAGGGCAGTGGGGTCGTCGCTCAAGACCGATTGAAATGAACGCGCTCGCAATTTCGCGTTCAGAGACTCCTCCTCCTCAATGGCGGTGTCCTCCGCGGATGCGAAAGATTGGTGCAATTCCGAGGCGGCTGCATAACCGGAGGAGTCGCCAAGCTCGTGATCAAACAAGGTGAGCCGAGTTTCGCTTCGCTGTCGATCTGCATATGCAATGCTTTTCATAGCATTTGCTAGGAAGACCGTGAGCGGCACATGTATGGGCCAAGCTCTTGTTCCATCGAGGCATCGCATCAGCGCCTCATGAAGCAGATCTTCCGAATCGGCGAAGCGCGTGTTCGAGGTTAAATGGGTCGTGGCGCCGATTAATGCGCGCCGTTGCGGCACGCTTAGAGCTAAATATGCATTAATAAGTTGATTTGATGTGGCTATTAAAGTCATTTCTCACCTTATGTGTCCGCCAAATAGCTGGCAATACATAGGCTGGTCAGAAATGACTTTTGCCCGCCACGAGTAAACGTGAATAATTGCTTCCGTTTTGGCACGAAAATTAATTTGGTCGATTACCCCAGTTTCCAAGCCTTTAGGAGGGAATACGGCTTGGGGTAATTGATGAGTGAATTGAATAAGCTGGCGCCACCATCAGCGTTGAGAAGAAGTCCTTTGGCGTGGGCAGCGGCAAGCGTCGCGAGCGGCGCAGTGGTCTTTGCGGGTTCGCTGGCAGTTTTGTGGCGCGAACTTCCTGGGCTTCCTGTGCCGGCGGGCTCGTTAACGACTCACGCAGGATATTGGCTCAGCTGTGCCGCGCATCAACTGGCGCCGGTTTTCCAGGCTGCCCGCGCTTCAGAGTATGGGTCGCATGTGGCAGCGCTGAGCGCCAACGGACACCTCGCTCCGATTGCGTGGCGGGTTGCCGTTTCAGGAGCCCTCGCGCTAATACCAAGCTTCCTATTGGCGCCGGTATACCTAAGGGCGAAGGATGGACTGCTCCATGTCCGTGGGCCTTCCCGGCTTAGCGGAAGAACCGCAGTGAAGTCGCTGAACAAGGCGCTCAGGCAAGCTGTCGCTGCGAGGCCGGATCACTACATCACCCCGCTGGTGCAATACCCGGCCGATCTGTGGACAAGGCATGTCCTTGTCGTCGGCGGCGTTGGCTCCGGCAAGACCACCGCGCTGCTGCCCATCGCAGAGCGCGTTGCCGGTCGCGGCGAGAGCTTGATCGCGTTCGATGCCAAGGGCGATTTCACCAGCGCGCTGCCCGGCGCAGCGCTGATCGCCCCTTGGGATGCGCGGTCGAAAGCTTGGGACATAGCCAGGGATCTGCGCGCGATCGGAGACATAAGGAGGTTCGCCGAGGCACTGGTGCCACAAGGAACTGACCCGTTTTGGTCCAACGCATCCCGCGAAATTTTGGTTGGCAGCATCCTCTTCCTGCGCCAGAGACAGGGGCAGCTGTGGGGGTGGGCTGATCTTGCGGCCGAGCTGGTGCGGCCAATTCATGAACTCAAGGCGGTCATGGATCGTTTCAACCCAACCGCCGCGAGGCTTATTGAAAAGCCTGGGGTCACGGCGCAAGGCATCCTTTCCAGCCTTTCGGCGCATTGCGCGCCGATCACTGACCTAGCGAGAGCATGGGGCGACCTCCCGGACAGCAAACGCGTCAGCATCGTTGAGTGGGCGCTCGCCGCGCCTGCATCGCGCCAGATCATCGTGCAGGCTCACGCGTCCTACCCGCTGCTGACGAAGTTCCTTGCCCAAGGGATCCTTGGGGCATTGGCTGGGTTGGCAAGCAGCCCTCAGCTCTCCGATTCATTCGATCGCAAGCTGTGGCTGATCGCCGATGAGGCTGCCCAACTGGGCAGGGCTCCGTTCCAGGAAATCTGCTCCGTTGGCCGGTCGAAAGGAATTCGCGCGGTGATCGCGACGCAAGACTTCGCGCAGCTTGAAAGCATCCATGGGAAAGAAGTTGTGCAGTCGCTGATCTCGATGTGCGGAACATTGATCGTCGGCCAAATGGGGCCGGGGCACAGCGCCGAGACGCTCGCAAGAGCGCTGGGCTCCCGGGAGGTAGAACGAAGGAATGTCTCGATCTCAGCTCCTGGCCCCGGTTCGACGGTCAGCTACGCGCGCGAAGACCTTGCCTTGTACAAGCCGTCGGAACTGGGAACCAGGCTGGGCAAGAACAGCGCGGGTACGGGCGTGGTGATGGCGCTCGCGACAGGCGGGGATGTCTACGAGCTGACCTGGCCGATCGTCATGCGCAAGCCTCTGCGCAGACCCTTTGTGGCCGCCGCCTGGACCACCGCAAGCGTTGCTCCAGTGGCGCCATCGACTCCCGCGTTCGGGGCGCAGGGCGGGGCCGGCAGCAGCGCGGCGCTCGGGCCATCGCAGTGGTCAAGCGTTGCGGTGAAGGGTGGAGCGAATGCTGCCTCAGCGCATGCGGGCGGCTCTCCGTCCTCAGAGGAAGGCGGGTTCGACTGGCAAGAGCCGCGTGAGCTTGCCGGCGCTGACGCAAGCGACCCGTTTGCTGGGCTTGAAACGTTCGATGACGAGGGCCTCAGCGATGAGCCATCCGACCCAGCAGACAACGGCCGGAAAGATTCGATCTAACGCGCGATCAGCGTTTTGGAGGCGAGTCTCGGTGGCTCCGGAGACCTTGGCTGCCGTGTTGAACGGGCGAGCGCGGAAAGGAAAGGCGAAGAAGAACAAACGGGAGACAGCGATGGAGAAGAGGGAGCGGGGGAACGCTGGAACTGAGGGAAGGGCGGATGTCAAGAGCGAGGTGGCGCGGGCGGTGATCGCCGCGATGGAGGTTGGCAGCGCGCCATGGCAACGGCCCTGGTCGCAGCGCTGCATGAAGCCCATCAACCCAACGACCGGAAATGCCTACCGGGGCGTCAATCGAGTGCTCCTGGCCATCGCCGCGGCTGGACGATCGTCTGGAGAATTCATGACCTACCGCCAGGCTGCTGAACGCGGGTGGCAGGTGCGCGCAGGAGAGAGGGGCTCAATGATCGTCAAGGTCGTTGAGATCGGCGGCGGTGAGGCCAGAAGCGAGCACGAGCGCGAGGAAGCGAAGTCGCAAAAGGAGCAGGGCCTGACGCCCCGCGCGCTGCGGCGCTACTTCGTCTTCAATCGGGATCAGATCGACGGCATGCCGCCACTGGATCCGCAGCCTGAGTTCCCGGCCTTTGATCCGATCATGCGGGCTGAGGCTGTGGTCCAAGCCCTCACCGAGAAGACCGGCTTGAGCGTGCGCGAGGGAGGCTCAGCAGCGTGCTACATCCCTTCTCGCGACGAAATGATCTTGCCGGCCAGGTCAGCTTTTCAAACCGCGCATGACTGGCACGCAACCCAGTTGCACGAGGCTGCGCACTCGACACTGCATGAGCGTCGCTTGAACCGGACCGCTGCCCTGGGCAAGCGGTGGGGCGACGCTGCGTATGCCATGGAAGAGCTTCGGGCGGAGATCTGCTCGGCGATCCTCGCCGCTGAAACCGGCGTTCCGATGAGCCAGCGGAACATCGAAGCCCACGCGGCTTATCTGCGCGATTGGGTCAAGGTGATCGCTAACGAGCCAATGGCGATCTTCTCGGCGGCCAAAGACGCCGAGGTGATGGCGGAGTACCTGTTGAAGCTCGAGCACGGATTGCGAGCAGAGCGGCGCGAAGCAGGCTGGGTGGCGGAATATGACGCGGCGCTTTCTCGCTCTCGCTGAGGCCTGGGGCGCGTTGGCGGACACCGAGGGGGCCATCGGCAATCGCAACAGCCGCAGTCATGAATCGGCCCTTGGCAGTTGCTAGCTCATTCGGAAGTGCAGCGATGCAAAAAGGCCCCGCTTCGCGGGGCCTGCAAGGGAAGCCTCGCGCTTCCGCCCGTGTCCAATCACTAGCCAGTGGTGCAGCTGTTCAGGCAAGCTCGGATACAGCCAGCCTGATTCAGCAGCTTCTCGTTTTTGCAGTGCTCTTCGCACTTCGAGCAATCAACAGCGAAAGCCGAGCCGCACGCCAAGACGGCCGCTGCGCAGCAGGTACGGAATATCTTCATGGTGAAGACTCCAAAGCACCATGGGGAAGCGCGGCGCGCTTCTCTCCGGGCATAGCTTGGATTGAAGTTCCAACGACGCGTTCCTATCCCGACTCCCCGTCGACGCGTAAGCGCAAAGTAAAGTGGATGCAGCAGTCGTGCTGTCAGACACGAGTGCGGCCTGACCGCGCTGCATGTTCCCCGCGGCGCAGCGTCATTTGCTCTGGCAAACCGCCGAGCAGCCAGGCGCGGGGCGCCATGCCCGCAACGCGACTGAGGCTGGGCGCGCCTTCGAGCACTCCGAGTTTCCGCAGCCTAGCTGCGGGGCGTCGACAGCTTGTTGAGAGGATCGCGTTCATCGGTTGAGATCCAGGCGTGGGGGGCCTGCTGGGGCTCATGAGAGTCAGGCGTCCAGCCCGAACCGCGCGTCGGCGATCCAGAGCCAAGCGAGGCTCCAAACTGTTGACCAAAACCACATGCGGAACATGTGATCGCCCAGGTTGCCCAGTGTCGCAGCCGCGATCCCAACATAGACGGCCAGACCGAACAAGCAAAGGCAAACATCGACAAGCCGATTCGCCGAGTTGACGAAAGCTTTTCCGCACATCCATGCGGTTGCCACAAGGGCGGCGAGCCAACCGAGCACAGGCGTCCCGAGCAAGCAGGCAAGGAGCAATCCGCCCACCACGGAGCCAAGTTTGCGTTCGCGCCGTTCGCGCTCGGCGCTATCCACATGAGTCATGGAGTTCTTTCATTGAAGGCGACTGGCGCCGGGAACGGCGCTCGCGAGCTCGCCGACGCCGTGAGCCAAGGCTAGCGCGGCAAGTCGCTTCTGTCGATTATTTCCCGTGGACCAGTGGTCTCGGCGTAAATAGTGTCGCTGCGTGGCCGAGGCTTCTTACCAATCGACGCGTCAAGCGCTTGCCGCCCGCATCAAGCAGCGGCGAGCGGAGCTGGGCGTGTCCCAAGAAGTGCTAGCGCTGGAGGCTGGTATAGACCGCACCTTCGTGTCGCAGATCGAGCGTGGTGTTGGCAACCCTAGCCTGCGCATCCTGTGCCAGCTTGCAGATCGGCTTGGCGTGCCGGTGGCAGCCATGCTTTCGGTTGACGGGATAGACGGCTGGTAGGGCGGCTGGGCAACCGGCTCGCGCAGCAGAGAGCCAAGAATGCAACGGGCGGGGCGCTGTCGCCTCGCAAATGGCGCGGCAGCGCGGCTGGCAGGAGAGGCCGCCGGCAGGGCAGCGACAAGGGCCGAGGGGGCGCCACGAGGGTCGCCGGGCGCTCTTCGCATGCCGCAAGCCGGTAGAGCCTGACCGAGGACCGGCGAGAAGGTGGCAGGAACTGCATCTTGCTAAGGACGCATTTCCGGAAGGTTCGCCGTGGGCGATCCACCTGAGTCCTCGCTTCCCCCACGCTTGACTGTGAGCCTGCTTAGGCGTTAAGATGCCTGCAACAACGCCCGCACGGGCCGGTCAGTCAACAAGAGCGCATGTTCTTGGGCCGGTTTGTGCGGGCTTTTTAACGTCTGTCCATTTCTCGATCTGGGCGCGAGTGCGCCGCGTTCAAGATGCCACCTGCGTTAGGCAAACGACTCAACAGGGCCCTCGCGCGGTGCAATAAGGCCGCAGCCAGTACACGGTGGGGCGGGCTTTTTCTCGCTTACCTTGATAAGCGCCGATGGGCGCGGTTCAATAATGAGCGCCCCGAGCTCAGGGAATACTTGAAACCGTATCGAGCGCCGCGCGATCTAGTTCTGAAATTGGCCTCAGAGGGGCTGAGCATCCCAGACAGGAAAGCGGCGGAAGCGATTATTTTCCGCGAGAACTATTTTCGCTTCAAGGCCTACGCCATACCATTTTTCGATAAGCAGGCCGGCGCATTCCATCCGAACACGGCGTTCGCTGACATTCACGAGCTATACTGCGCGGACCAAAAGTTGCGGGACTTCCTGCTGCCGGTCATCGCTCAGCTAGAAGTTCGGATTCGCGCGACGGTGGACAACGTGATCACCGGAATCACCGGGGACCCATTCTGGCACATCAATCCACAATCCTACAAGAAATTTGAAAACGTGGAGAGAGCGCTGGAAAAGGCGCAACAGCGGTTTGGGCAAGGGAAGCAGGAATTTGTCTTGCATTACCGGAGCCGCTATTTCACCAAAAGATCGTATGATTTTCGGCTCTCGCCGCCCTTCTGGATAATTTCCGAAATCTTCACGCTCGAGCAACTGCTAACGGTGTGCCGGTGCTTGAATGACAAAAGCGCGCATTTTGCCGAGTCTCCGGGCTCCAACAAGCTCGATCGCGCTGCAAAGGCGTTCGGATTGAATAGCTGGGGAGCGCTGGTCACGAACCTGAGCTGCCTGTTGGAGCTCCGAAACCTTTGCGCGCACCACAGTCGGCTATGGAACCGGAACCTTCAAAATCCAGGCGGGTTGAGGGGCAAGCACGAGTTTGCTCCAAGCCATCCAAATCGCCTGTATTCCCACCTTTTGATGCTGCGCGTTTGCTGTTCGGCTCAAGGCATACAAGATGGCATCCGCAACTTCATGCAAAGCATGTTCTCGACAGTGCCGATCTTCTCGCGCGACATGGCCAATATGGGATTCCCGACAGATTGGAGCGCGGATAGGGTGTGGACGGATCCTAAGCCTACGACTTAAAAGCTTTCGCGTGAAGCTTGACAAATCGCTGTGGAAGCATCACCGCGGCGGGAATGATAATCTGCGTAAATACGATCAACTTTGGCTATGAGAGAGGACCCCCACCCCCTGCCGGGCTGCCCTAGCGCGGTGAATGCTTCAATCGCGGGCGCGATCAGGAAGGGGACAATGCTGCCTCTCCATAGCTCCCACATGGCGCCCTCCGGCAAACTGCATGCTTCCAGCGCATCCTTGGTGGCGCGGCGCAACGGCTCCAAGAAATAAGCGGGAGCATTTGTTCTGCGATTGAAGAGAGTGGGCGCCCCGCCGAGCAAGTCTGACAGAGCGGCGCAGGAGTTTGAGGCGAGCTCGCCCTCGGCAAGCTGCCACTCTATGAATGACCTAATCGGCTCAAAAAGAATTTCGATTAAAACCGCATCGAGGCATTTCTCGTGCCCGCCACGCCTTAATGCGGTAGCGAGCAAGTATGCGAAGTTTCGCGGCACAGGGAAAGGCGAGAAAGATTCGTCTTCGGTTGAGTGCGCCGCCTGCATTGCCATCTCCAAAGCGACTATATTCTCAGTTTTGTGAGGTTTGTCAAAGGCCGGAGCCGGCTGGTTTTGGCTCGGGTTCCAGCCGCTCGCGCCCGGTTGCGGATTCAGCCTCCGCACGATCGACTTCACGACACTTGCATTCGCACCCAGATCTGTATCAAGCCTTTTCGTAGAATTTGCTCTCGAATCACTCTTTCAGACAAGTCAATGCATCCGCCGTCTATAATTCGGCGTCGCAGCTCCTCGTCTTTAAGACCGGCCGCCTCATTCTTGCATAAATCCATGCAGCTGATTTGGCTCATGCTAGCGTAATCATGATAGTGGTGGCTAAAGGGCGTCAACCCGGCCGCTTTGAACGGCAGGATGGCTGGTTAGAGATTGGGGGTCGGCAAGCGAAGCCGAGGGGTTGGCGAGCTGATTGTCAGAGTTCGCGTGGCCCGGGATATGGCGACATAAAACAGCTTGGCATGAGCCTGCGGTTGCGCAAGAAAGTGCGCGGCGTTAGGGATCAGTACGTGATCGAACTCTAGGCCTTTAAGCAGCAGCGGCGTGGAGACTGTGCGCGCTTGGGGAGGCCGCCCAGCGTGGCTCACACGCTGGCGCGCCGAGTGGATGGCAGCCTCCATTCCAGTGGCTCTCCCGGCGGCAACCTCTCCCAGAGCTCGCTCTGCATCCCGCCAGAGCTCGCGACGGAAAATCCTCGATCGTGGATGCTTGCGGAAAAGCTCGAGGTAAACCTTCGCAGCGGCTTCGCTCTTGGCGGATTTGGCCTTCTGGAAAGCCTCGCTCATCTGGGCGTTGAGAGCTTGTTCTTCTCGCGTCAAGAGCTCATCAGCGGGAGGCGCAGCATAATGCGCCGCGTCTCGCGCCAGCGCTCCGAGCGCCTGCTCGACCGCCTCGGGAGAACTTGCGCTGGTCCATTGAAATCCGAAGTCTTGCAACCGCTGCGCCGCGATTTCTTCAAGCGCCTGGAAGGCCCCCTTGGTTGCTGCGGCGATTCGATTGCACATGCCTCGGTTGCAATGGATCGCAGCGACGGATCCTTCGCGCTCATGCAGCCCATCAAAGTAGAGGCTCATCTCGAATTCGCTGCTGGCCTGGATGTATCTGATCGGGGCATTGGCCAGATCAATCTCTTCGCCCCTCGCAAGGCGCTCGCGCGCGTGGGCGACCCAGGCGCCAAGTTCCTCGTTCTTGCCGGCCCATCGGTGAGGCGTGGAGAGTTCATGGGCGAGGGGGAAGGAGGGCAGTATCTCTGCTGGCCAGCTGAGGTTGGCTCCGGCCCATTCGAAAATTCCTTGCATCGGGTCCCCAAACACCAGAGTCGGCAGGTTTGCGGCAAGCGCTTGGGCAAGCGCGTGTTGATGCGCGTCGCAGTCCTGGTACTCATCGATGAGAACGCGGTCGTAAGAGGCGAGCAACACCTTGCGCACTGCTGGCACCTGCAGCGCGGCTGCTCCTCCGCGGTAAGTCTGCCGCCACTCCTCAGTCGTCCGCGGAAGCCCAGCGGGTGGATTGCCAGATCGAGGGAAGGCCCTGGCGTATTTGAGGCTCCATCCAGCGATCGTGTCCACCGCGCAGGCTGAGGCAGGCACCCCCAAGCGCTTCATGCGGGTTCTGAGAGCGTGCACGCCTGCGTGCGTGTGGGTCAGCACAAGCGCTCGTTGCCCCGCCTTGGCCGTTCTAGCAATCACCTCCGTCTTTCCATGGCCGGCCGGGGCGACCACTGCGCCTCGGGCAAGCGCGGAAAGATCGGCCTCAGGCATAAAGCCATCCCCTGACCGCTGCAAGAGTCGTGGAGAGCGGGCTAGCGGGGGAGTGGACTGCGATGTCCAACAAGAGGGGCGCAATTTCGCGGCCGACTTGGAGCTCTTTGATCCAGTCCTTCCTCACCGCCGCATCGGCAATGGCGGCCTTCTGCTCGTCTTTGGTCAGCACGAGGTCTGCATCCCAATCGGCAAACGGGCGATCGAAAGCGAAGTCTTTCTCGCCGAACCGGTGAGCCAGCGCGGCGTTCACAGAGTCTTGGCCTTTGCGCTCCTTGGCAAACCTGATGAAGCGATCCACCTGGGCATCGCTTGCCGGCAAGAGCGCCGCGGTCTCAGTGTTGAGCTGGTTGGGGTACTCGATGACGGGGACGGCTGCGCCTAGGCAGTTGGCGCGCTGCTCCTCCGTCATCCGCCGGTCCGAGTCGCGGAAGATTGCAACCGCGTAGCCAAGCCGAGCAAGGGCGCAGGCGAGGGCAGGCGCCTGCGTGCCGTCTCCATCTGCTATCGCAACACCCAAATGCTCTAGCGGCGCTCGCGCCTCGAGCCACGGGGGGAGATCCTTCATCCCGAGCAGGATGCCGACCTCGGTAGCCCCCTCGCACAAGAGGATTTTGCGGGCGAAAAGGGCCCGCGGGGTCTTTTTGAGCAGCTTGCCAAAGTCTGCTTCGCGCGCCAGCGCGCCGATCGTCGTGGCGCCGGACCCGCGATCGCGCCGAGCGATGAAGATGCTTGCCGCCTCCGCCTCCGTGAGCGCCACATCGCTATGGGTGCTCATGACCACTTGGCCAACTGGCGAGCCAGCGGCGACAGAAGCTTGCTGAGCTCTCTTGAGCTGCGCGATGGCGCCCATCACGCGATGCGGCTCAAGGCCGTGCTCGATTTCGTCAATAAGCACGAGCGCGCCTTCCTTGATCGCGCCGCGCTGGATTGCGAGGGTCGCGAGCCGCCTGGTGCCCAGGCCAGCAAGGCGCAAGGGCACCCCCGCGTCGTGGAGCGCGATCGACGCTGTGGAAAACCCGCCCCTTCCAAGCTCGAGGCCAGGGTGGTAAGCGCCTTTTGCGTAAGCGCCAAGCGCTGTCGCCTGCTTCTGTGCAACCAAGGCGGCGCCAGCGAGCTCCGGCACTGCTGAAAGGTTGGCGCTGGCCTTGGCCGCCCGATAAGCTTCCGCCAGGTTGTTCGCAGCTTGGTCTATGTCGCCTGTGAGGCGTGAGAGCACGGAACCTTGCCCCCATGTGAGGTGGCGCGCGTCCTCACCCGACAAGCGGACGAGGCCGAACAGCGCCCGATCTCGATTGGAGAGGATGCGCTGCGAGCTCGCGCGCTCGTTCACCAGCTCCCAGACCGGCTCCAGCGTGGCGTCAACGCTCAGGCGCACTGTGAGCACGCCCTCGTCATTTCCCTCCGGCTCGTCCCGAAGATCGCCCTGGCGAGTCCACCCTCTTAGATGCAGGCCAAAGCGCTCGTCGGAAAGCAACTGCTTGCTGAGCTCCCCAACGGTGGCCTCGATGAGGATCTGCTGCGAGGTGTCGCAGCAGAAGAAGTCTGTCTCCGTGAAGGCGATCCAGCGCGAAGAGAGGGCCGCTTCGATGGCATCGAGCGCCGAAGACTTCCCTGAATCGCCCGGTCCGATAAGGCAGCACAAGGGCGCTCCTGCGTCCCACTCGAGTGAGGATATTCCTCTGAAGTTCTCAACGCGTAGGCGCCGAAGCTGCATTCAACCACCTTGATGGCCGACAGTCGCGCCGACCCAGTCGGATTGTCGGCAGCCCTGACGACGCGACGCAAGCGCAAGCGCTGTCGATCACCCGCGAGGCGCAGCGCCTCCGGGGCAAGCATGGCGCAGGGCGTAGACGTCTGCCGCTACGGTGCGCGCCAACATCCACAACATTGATGATGCGGCTTCAGCTTGCCTCGCCCTAGTCTCCGAAAACGCTCGTGTGGGGAGAAAGCTTTGTTGATTCGCTTGAATGTAGCTGCAGCGATGACGCTATTTTTCGCAGTTGCGCCCATAGCGGCGCAGCCAGCCGCCCAAGCTGCGCCGCCCCAGACCAACGCGGCCCCGGTATTGGCGCCTCCGCCGCAGAACGTGAGCCCCTCCGCGCCGGCGCCAGAACGGTGGGAGCAACACCTCGTCATCTATTGCGCAGAGCCGCAAACGCAGCTGTACCAGTTTCAGTCGGCAGCGCAGAGGCAAGTCTTGGCTGCAGGAGCGCAGGGCTATGAGATCGTTTCTGCCGCGTTGAGCCAGTTTGGAGGGAAGCCCTGCATAACACTCGCGTACAAGCGAGCTATCAAATAACTGCTGCGCGAGGCCTAGAGGACAAAAATGCGCAATGCGACACCATGTTTGATTTTGGCGCTGTCGGTTCTGAGCGGCTGCGGCACCTCATACTCCTTGAAAGAGTTTTCTCCGCAGGAGGGGAAACCGAAGAGCGCATTAGTCGATATCAAGCAGCGCGCGATTCTTGGAGGCGCTGGCCCGGCGGGTCAAATGATCCTTTGCGCCGAACCCAGCCCCGACGCAATGTCCTCGTTCGCCTCTGAACTTGCGCTGGATGCGAAATACAAGGAGGCTGTCGCTGCGACGCTTGCCCTCTCCCAGCAGGAGGCGGCTTCCTTCGTGGGGCTGCGCACTCAGACAATCCAACTGCTGCGCGATGGCATGTACCGCCTTTGCGAGGGCTATATGTCAGGCGCGCTGACCTCCGCTGACTATGCATGGCTATCGCGCCGCTACCAACGCAACATGGTCGCCTTGTTGACCATCGAGCAGCTCACCCGCGTCGCGCAGGTGCCAGCCATAGCTCAGGCGAGCCAAGGCTTGGCTTCGGCATCTGGCTCGGCAACTGCGATTCAGGGAGACCTGGCGCAGCTAAACCAATCGCGCGCCAAGCTTGTGGAAGAGAGCGCGCAGCTCGAGGCAGAGCTCGCGAGCGCTCAGGCGCTGCCTGACACTGACACGACGAAAAAGCAAAAGGTTGCCGCGGCGACCAAGGCGGCGCAGGAGAAGAAGGCAGCGATTGCCGAAGTGGACGAGGTGAAAGCGGCGCTGCTGGAAGGATTGAAGACGGCCAAGGGGATCCTCGCTTCCGGTAGCGCAACTGTGCAGGTCATCAGCGCTGGCGTTGTGGAAGGGCAGGCCACGCGGAGCGACCTGATCGCAACCAAGATCAGTGAGCTGACAGCCATGGTGCTTGAACAAGACGATCTGCCCACTCTCTGCTTCCAGCTTCTCACTGGAAGCAGGGCAAGTGGCTTATCGGATCCGTCTGTCTCCAAGCTCAGGGAGAGTTGCGCTTCAATGGTGGACTCCGCAGTCCGGACTGAGGCCAATGGAGACAGATGGAAGTGGTTGAACCAGAGAAGCCAACCTGGACGATTCCCGGGGATAGAGAACTTCACACCTGATTTGACGCCGCCTGGGACTGACAAAGGCCTGACGATGCCCGAGCCTCCCACGAGAAAACGATAAGCGCAGGGGCGGATAAGATGGCCCTATGCATCTCCTGCCCGAGCCATGATTGATCCGGACGCTCGTCAGTTGGTGGATCCGACGTCATTCGACAGCCTGCGAACGCTCACTCGCGAGGAAGTGGACCAGCTGGTAGTGAATGCCCCTGACTTCGTGGCGAGCCGAATCTTGGAGATGGCGCTTGCCAGGCAGGTCCGGCAGCAAGAAGCTGCCTCCTCAAATGGCACCTATCGCCTTCCGTTTTTCGGACCCGGCAAACGCTTTCGGCCGAGCTCAAGCGGCGCCGCGCGGAGCTGGGGCTCTTGCAGGAAGCGCTCGCCATCTAAGCAGGTGTGTGGACCGCACCTTCGTGTCGCAACTTGACCGAGGCGTGGGCAACCAGAGCTTGCGCATCCTGTGCAAACTTGCCGACCAGCTTCAGACCACCGTCGCGCAACTGTTGCGCGGGCAGTGCACGGAAGGGCCATGCAGCGTTCTGTTAGGCGATGGTTTGTTGGTCAGAACGCAACGCATGTGCGCACTTGACGTGATCGCCGTGGAAGTCCACTAGCTGCTCGCTCGCGGCGCCGCCAGACGAGCTTGTTTGAGACGTCTGCAAGTTGAGGTCTGACGCGGTCCTAGCGCTCGGAGCGCCGACCTGGCGCTTCGCTGCGAGTACGCTCATAATCGTCCGCAAGATGCAAGCGACCGATGAAATTGTTAAATATGACACGCCTAAACAACCCTCACTTTCGTTCGTGGACGCTTTTGCGGGCTGCGGCGGACTTTCGCTAGGCTTGATGCAGGCGGGTTGGGATGGTCGCTTCGCTGTCGAGAGGGATGCATTCGCCTTCTCTACGCTGAAGGCGAATTTGCTCTCGCCAAAAAACCCGTTCCGCTACTCGTGGCCAATCTGGTTGCGCAAGGAACCGTTGGGGGTTCAAGAGCTCATTGACGCTCACGCTGGCGAACTTGCTGCGCTCGCCGGGACCATTGATGGATTGGTGGGCGGGCCGCCCTGTCAGGGTTTCTCTAGCGCCGGTCGTCGCAAACATGACGATCCGCGCAACCAGCTTTTTGCGTCGTATCTCAGTCTGGTGGAGCTGATCCAACCAAAAGTGGTTTTGATTGAAAACGTGCGAGGCTTTACGCTGGACTTTGACGCTAAGGATGAAGTGAAGAATTTTTCGCAGATGTTGAAAGCGCGCCTTTCGGGCGCTTACACCGTGCACGAAAAATTGCTGAACCTGTCCATTTTCGGCGTTCCACAGGCTCGAACACGATACTTTGTCCTTGCGTTTCGCTCTGATCTACAAATCCCTGATCCGTTTGCACGGCTTGTCCAACGCTTGCCCAGCTTCCTAAGATCCCTGAGATTGACGGCGCCAGTATCAGCGTCAGCGGCGATCTCCGACTTAGAGGTTGGACGATGCGGTGCCCGTCCTTCTGTGGATAGCAAGGGCTTCGAAGAGATCGCTTACGCCGGCCCGCTCACGCATTATCAGAGGGTGATGAATGCTGGCACTGTTTCCCCTACTGATTTGCGGCTGGCTAGACACGCGCCAGAGATAAGAGAGCGCTTTTCTCAAATCATCCAGATATGCCAGGCTGAGGGAAGGCTCAATCGAAGCATAAGCGCGGAAACGCGAGCGCAATATGGCTTGAAGAAGTTGGCTCTGCGAGTTCTAGACCCTGACAGGCCGTCCCCAACTATCACTAGTATGCCCGACGATCTGCTGCATTACGCTGAACCGCGAACGCTGACAGTGCGCGAGAACGCTAGATTGCAATCGTTTCCGGATTGGTACTCCTTCCAAGGGAAATACACGACCGGGGGTAATCTGAGAAAAAAGGAGGTGCCGCGGTTTACGCAAGTTGCAAATGCGGTCCCCCCGTTAGTCGCGCGCGCAATCGGAGAAACGCTTGCTGAACTGCTAAACCCGCAGCTCATGGCGGCCGAGGGATCGAATAGTTCAATTCTGAATCGCGTCGAGCAATGCCCGGAACTCAGCCCTCAGGCCTAGAATCTGCTTGCGCAGTTCGCGCATCTCTTCCAAGCCGACCACATTGCCCGCAGCATTAGCCACGCCGGTGGGTTTGCCCTTCGGCTCAAGAACGGCATGCCCCAAGATATTGCGCTTTCCCTGGACTCCTTGTCGGTAAAGCTTCAGGGTTTCGACTGCCGCAGCGTGATTGGCAAATTCGCGCATTTTGAGGGTGTTTATCAGAAGGCGAAGCCGGTCGTCGGAAGTAAACACCATGTGGGCCTCGAGCAGCGCGTCGACTGTCGGCGTTCCTCTGAGCGCTTCTGCTTTTGCAACCACATCTTTGACTTTGTCCTCGATGCGCCTAACCGCGTGCGAGACGAATGTCGCCTTGCCTTGGTCAGACATCTTCCCATGCGCAAGCTGCAGGCAGGTGTTGATAATGTGATCGATATCGCTTGTGGCTCCCATTACGATGCCGCGTGTGTGATCGATGTCGAGCACTTTCTTGATGAGGGACTCGAAGACTCCAATTACCTCCTCGATTAAATCTTCTCTGCCGACGCAATATACGCCCTCCAATTGGCGCTCATAGACTTTCTGCCGCAGTTGCGAGGCGCTCAACTGCCCCGAATAGAAAACGACGTCTTTATACTGGATTATTCTTCTGATCTTTTCGATGGCATCCTCCCCGTGCATGTTATTGCCGAGGTCCCAATCGACCAAGATCAGATCAACCTCGTCGGTGAACACGTTGTCAGCGATCACCTTCTCTACATCATCGATGCTTTTGCAAGCGCGAGGGCGAAATTCAAATCCCTCATTTGCCATTTCACTGGCAATCTTCTTGCTTTGAGCTGCCACGCGATCCGGCTGATCTTCAATCCAGAGGACATTGAAATCTAGTCTCACGCTGACTTACTCCTGGCCGTGATCGTAATTATGAACCCGAGCCCGGGAGATACCTGGTCATCAAGCTCAATGCTGCCGCCCATTTCGCCAAGGGCTTGCCGCACATGATATAGGCCGAGTCCAGAGCCCTGTGTGCTCGTATATCCCATCTCGAAGATTCTGGCTCGATTTGTGCCGGGTGCAAGTCCCCTCCCATTGTCCTCCACCCGGATAATGAGGCCGCCTCGGTCTTGCTTCGAGAGCACAAAGCTTATCCGCGAAGCTCGTGCCTTGCGTGCGTTGCTCACCAGATTGTCAACGATTATTGAAGCGTCAATAGGGTTGAAGCGAAGCCTCATCCCTGGGTGCAAGTTTTCAACCGAGATTTGCAGTCGGGCGCTCCCAGTCGTTTTTGCTATTTGTTCAATGTAATCGAAGATGAAGCCGGGCAAGTCGGTGTCAATCTTCTCGCTGTCCAACTTAAAAGTCGCTTTGGCAGCGAATTTTGTCACCGACATGACTTTGCGATTTAGAAACGCCATCTGCTCAAGCGTTCTGAGCACCGTCTCGCGCGGCACAGAGTTTTTTCCTGCGGTCTCCGTCAAAAAATTCTCGATCTGCTGAGCGATATCTACCGCATAGATCGTTACTTGATGGTGCAGATTGAGAATCGTCGCCGAATCGACATTTATGAACGATTCCAGAAAGTGCGCCCTGCGACGCTCGGTTTCAATCTCGGCTTCCGCTGTCGCAGCGCGAATGCTGGCGGCCTCTGCTGCTGCTAGTGCTTTGTTGGCAACGCGTCGAGCGTCTGCCTCTGACTTTTTCAGGTCATCAAAGCGCCGTTCTGCCGACTCTAAGCGCGCCAGCATCTTCTTGTCGCCGGTTTTCTCGGCGATCGCGCGCAGGCTCACCAATGAGGATTCAAAATCGCTTGATCGTTCGTTTATTAGATCGACAAGTTTTCTGCTATAAGCAATAAGTTGAACCTTGTCGTTGTCGACCAGATTTGCCACAGCCGCGCTGACTCGGGCTCGGCCGGGATCTGTTAACAACCTTGACAAGTCGTCAGTCTTGCCGTCAGCCGCATCAGTCCATGAAACCGGCACCACATAGCGTTCCAGGCGCTTCAGGCAGTGTTCCATCACGGCGCGACGAAGTTGTGCGACTGCCGGGGTATCGATCAGCCCTTGATTTCGGCTGGACGCCTCCTGGAAGTCTTCGTCGGATCCAGATACGTCAACTCGGCCAATTATCTCGCGCGATCCGAGAAATCGGGAGAAACCCTGCTGTTTGCGACGATTGAATCCGAACCAGTCGTTGCTTTCTTCTCCGATCGGAAAAACCCTGAATCCATTCCGAAATAGGAACACGGAACCGAATTGGATTGAGGGCAAACCCACCCGTCTAGCGAAAGTCGTTTTCGCAGATAAATTCAAGTAATATATTTCGCAGCTAAAGCCCGCGTCTACGAGAGACGGATATGGATTTGGCTCTGCGATTTTGTATATTAGCTCGCCACGATCGGTGAGCGTCGTGACAACTTGGCCCTCTTCAATCACAACCCTGATAAAGGTTGTCTTGTCTTTGAGCGTGGAGAAAATGAAGTTGCCAATTTGCCCGTTCACAATTTCTCGTGGTAGCGGCTTTTCCTTCTTCTTCAGCGCCATCAATGAAACACGCTTGTCCTCCGCTCGCTCCGCCGGCACGCTGAGATGAATGCCGAAACCATCGATCTCTTGTCCAAACGGGTTAATGAGCTTAGCGAGGGAAGCCTTAAGATCTAACAGTCTAGGTCTTGGCCATGGCCGTCTGAGTTGGCGGATAGTTATCACCGTCCCGTGACTCAACTCTGGCTCGAAATTCCGCAAATCCTTGGGGAGGTCGAACTTTTCCTGTTCAGCGTGAGTCACGGGAATTCGGTCGAAATGCTCCTTCGCGTCATTTTCAAAGAGGTCCCAATCAACGAGAAGGCATTGCACAAGCTTTGATTGGCCCTTTTTCCTGCTCTGCACAAGCACGCTTGCTCCAAGTCGATCTGAGGAAAATCGCCCGATCCCTTTGCTTCCTGCGTAGTGGCGACGGTCTGCCGCGACGTTTCGAAAATCGCCATCGGGCCGCCCGCTACGCTTTGCGGAGTAAGCGACGAACAGCCATTTTCCCGTGAGGTCTTCGTATGACATGCCGTCACCGTTGTCCGCGATGACGATCTGATCCTCCTCGAAATGCAAGCGCACTGTGTTTGCGTTGGCATCAAAAGAGTTTTTGACCAATTCAAAAATCGCGACCTCATCGTCAGTAATGAGTTCCCGTCCGAGGACACGCTTTAGTCCGGTGCTAACGTCGAAGTGCAGTTCGGATTCTTCCGCCAATGGGGGCTCCACACGCTGCGCGGTTAGAGACGCAGAGCTCTCTCACCGCATGGGGTTCTTTATGAGGACTAGTCTCTTGGGAAACAAGCGCTGGCACTAGGGCGGTAGCCCTCGCGCGAAGCGCTCCAATAAATAAACCTTGCCATCGGCAGGGTCAACTTTGCGCGGCCGAAAGCTTGCTGGGATTCTGCGGGCCAACAGGTTTATAAGCTACTTTTCTGCGGTCTTTGAAATGTCCGCTGCAATGAAGCAAGGACTCCTCACAGAAAGGTCCCTTATTTGCCCCGCGGCGTTGAGTCGGTATGCTTTCCGCGCTTGCTCAAAGGCTTCCATTTCAGCTGGTTCCCGCTTATTTTTTATCGCGGCATCCCCGGAGTTTTGGGAAGCCCGCATCAGGGTTTCCGCCAGCGCAAAAATTTCTGGCGTTGCCGTGCTCTGCATGCTGCTTGCTGTGACGGTAATGTCTCCAACAGCTCTCACAACCTCCGCAGATACCACAGGCGCTTGGCGCGTCGCATTCTCCATCCGGCCAAGAGCCTCTTGCATGCGGCGAAAGTAGTAGTCTGCCGCGTCCAACCGTCGCTGCTCTGCTCCGCAATATAGTTCCGCGACGTTTGCCGACACGCTGACTAAGCTAGACACGATCGCGGCGGCAGCGCCCGTCCACAATGCGACGCGAGTGCTCGCTCTCATGCCGCACCTCGAAACATGCGCGGTGTCGCTTGGCATTCGCTTGGAACGCGCACATCAAAGCGTTCCATCGTTTCCTTCAAAGCGGACGCCAGCTTCGCCCCTTGATAGTTTTTGTAGTGCGGCGCGCTCAGGTCAACCTGTGCTTGCTCATAGTGGCCGACCAAGGCCATGAGCATGGCTGGGTGGGTGTTGAGTTCGCTCATTCGTGTGATGAAGGTGGCTCGGAAGCTGTGGAACACCTTGCGCTCGTCAGTGATGCCAACCTTGTCAAGCCACTGGGCAAACCTGCGGCCGCAGTTCTTGGAATAGCCGTTCTTGCCTGGTTTCAAGTGCGGGAACAAAAGCATGCGACCTTCGGCGTCCTTGCGCCCCGCGTTGGCGGTCGCCTCGACATAAGCCAGGAAGCCAGATCGCTCGACAACAGAGTGCAGTGGCACCTTGCGGATCGAGTTCGAGTTCTTGCCCTTGCGGATGTCCAGCAGCCACACATCGCCCGCCTGCTTCACATGGCCAACCTCCAGCGATGCGAGCTCTTCGATGCGAGCGCCGGTGTAGAGGGCGAGCAGGGGCAGCCACTTGTAGTCGGGCTTGTTCATGTAGGCCGCGTAGCCCTTGGGCTCGAAGATCAAGTCAAGCTCCGCCTGCGTGAACGGCTCATAGCTCTCCGTCTTTTGGGTCCGCACTTTCTTGCCAACCACCCGCATGCGGTCGAACGGGTTGCCGTTGAGCCTCAGCTTGTTGTTTTGCGCCCAGTCGAAGAGGTCCTTGAACTGGCTGATCTTGGTGTTGACGCGAACTGGCGACAGCCCCTGCGCGATCAAGCGTTGCTTCCAGCCTAGGGCCATGGCGTCGGTATAAGCGCCCATGTCCAAGTCGCCGTGCATGCCCTGGAAGGCGGCATAGGCGTTGCGCTTGTCATCGATCGTCTTGGGCGAGTTGCCCCCGAGCTTCTTCTCTTCGAGGTACATGGCGCACGCCTCGGAGAAGGGTTTGGTCTTGCCAAGGCTCGCGGCCGGCCGCGCGCGGGCTGTCTGGGCGCTGATCAACGCTTCGAGGCGCGCCTCGGTGAGGGCCGGGGATGGCGCCTCCATGGCGTCCACTGCAGCGCCAACAGGAGCTCCAGCTTCAAGCGCCCGCATCATCAGGACGGCGCGCCGCGCATCCTCGTCAGTGCGAATGTCGGCGATCTTCGCGCCGCTGGGCAGGATGACCTCGAGCTCGCGCAGCGCGGCGGGATCCAGATCCAGAGGAAGCCCCTGCGCGGCAGTTGGCTTCTGTGCGTTTGTCATGGTGGCCCACGCGAAAGCGATGGCCGCCAGCTTAGCCCGGGCGGGCTCTTTCGTGCGCAGCGAGCGCTTGATCTCGCGCCCGTGAATCGTCACCCTCAGGTAGTAGGTGCCGTGCCGGTTCTTGTAGAGGTTGGGGAGCATGCCGATGCGCCCTGGAAGGGCGGGTTGGCTCACTGCTCGGCTCACCAGAAGAACGAAGCCCCTGGCTTTTCTTTCGAAAAATCAGGGGCTTACGAGGTTTGGTGGCGCTTCAGGGAGCCACCACCAACATCTCAAAATTCTCGGCTTCTTTCGAAGCAAATCAAAGACTTACGACGACCTCGACTCTCGGCCAGGGTTGTCAAAAGCGTCACCCCGAAGTGTAACCCCATCGGCTGGTGCTTGGTTCCGTGGGGCACTGTGAACGCGGGCCGAATTTTGGGAGGCGGGGGGGGCACGGGACCAGCGAGCCTGGTGCGCAATGTGTACGAGCAAGGGTGACATCACAGCATGCATCGGAACTCGGTCAAGTTCCGCGCCGTTCGCGACAGACTTTGCTTCGACAAGACCGCCAGGTCACGATCGGCGCTATAGCCCTACGGTTGGAGAAGAAGCTCCGTCGCTGAACCGCCAGATGCTGCGAGTCCCGCAAGCCTGCGAAATTGACGCGCCGTGTAGGTGATGTGGTGGTTCTGATCCACAAGCACCCACGTTCCAGGGTTGCCCGTGCCTGAGTGACCAGTTGCGCACTCGTAGATGTAGCGATCCCCGTAGCTGAAAGAACTTCCCTGGTAGTGGCTGCTATGACTCACTGCGGCTGACAGTCCTCGGTACTGCTCGTACTTGTCTTCCTGTCGCAGGCTGTGGCCGCGGTAGATGTGGAACGAAGCTCCGTGCGTGTAACGGATCTTGCCGTTGATGTGCGTGCTAGGCGTCTGGTCGCTGAAGTCCGGATGGATAACGCCGTAGTCAGCGAAGATCGGTTGCACAGGCAATCGTTCGGAGGCAACGTGTGCCCAAAGGACAAGTTCGCGTCGCGGAATCGTTCCGCAGGAGTCGCGTTCAATCTCTGACACAGTCTTGGGTGCGCTGGAGCCGGCGACAAGTATCTTGCGCAATGAGATGGCCGCGCACAGATCGTCTATGAAGTCAGCTGTCGCGCTCGCGGATGCCATCGTGCCTTCGTCACTGGTCAATGACCGATGGTCGATCATCACGTCAAGATGTCGAAGATCGAATCCGCGCGCACGGATATCGGCGATTTGGTGAATCGTGTCTTCGGGAAACTGCAAATCATCGCCATCCAGGCGGAGCAGCAAGCCGCCAGAACGGTTGGCTTGTTCGATCACCGTGCCCCACATTGCTTCTTCGCGATCAAACCCGAACACGGGCTCGTAGCGAAGCCAGAGTGCATTCAGCTGCCTGTAGGCGACAGCAAGTGCCGCCTCTCCGCTCGACGTCTTGGCACCTGGGCGAAGCAGCGGAAAGTCGACATACGACAATCTGCCACCAGCAAATTTTGCAAGGCGCCGCGCGAACTTTGCCAAGATTACCTCTGGGTCGTCCGTTGGCTTGAATGGAGGAAGCTCGAACAATGGCTTCACTTCCGGCATGAGCACAGGGCTGACGTAGGCCAATGCTTTGATATCGTTTGCCTTGCCCTTGATGATCGGGCAGTAGAGAAAATCACTCACCGTAATCACCTTTCATCAGCGCCGTTCGGTCTTCTCAGCTCACGTTGAAAATCTTGCTAACCTCACCGCGTCCGACCATGTCGGTAAAGACCGCGTAGTTTTCGGTCTCGTTCTGGATTCGTCCCGCCACGATGGACGGATGAATTCCAAGCTCTTCCGCAAATGCCAGGATTCCAGCTTTTGTTGGCATCTGGCGAACCGACGTTGTTCTCCATTGGGCGCGAGGAATCAACAGATCTCGTGCGAAGCGGTTTGCCTCTTTCTCTACCTGCTCGTTGCTCTCCTTGTCAGCAATGCGATCCAGGAAAACATCGCCGGGATTGCTCAGGTGCCGCCATACGTGAACACACTCGTGTAGCAACGTGAACCAGAAATTGTCTAGCCGGTCGAAGCGCAGCGTCAGTGCGATCACTGGGTCGCCTGAGGGGGAAAGCATGGCGGCGCCGTCCAGCTTCGTGCGCGGAAGATGATTCTCGATGACGACGGCGATTCCCACACCACGCAACATATCGAGAGCTTTCGCAGGCCCGTTGGGGTCACGACTCAGGCGTACTAGCCGGTCAAAGAATGGTTCATCCAATGCCTTGAGTTCGAATCTTTCATGAGCTCGGAATGCATTCTCGTGAGCCTTCTGAAGTACACGGGCTTGCCAGGCGGTGAGCGCATAGAAGGCTTGCCAGTTAAACGCATCCCCCTTGATGGTGCGGCGCGCCAAAACACCTGGCTGCATACCTCCGAGCGCACGCTCGATGAACGATTGCACCGCTTCAAGGCGTTGCGACACGTCAGCCCGCCGCTTCGAAGCTTGGATCCAGCCACGAGAGCACATTTCGTTGATTGGAAACTTGGACCAGTCGAGTGCCTCGCCGGCATCAGCATCTGCCTGCGTTTTAGGCGCAACAGAGTCTTGAATCAGAACTTCGGCGGGGATCCCCAAGCCGGCAGACAGCTCCCGCACGATGGGCACCGTCAGGGGGCGTTGACGAGACAGAAACTCTGAAACGCGGCTCCGTGATCCGAAATAAGGAACCAGATCAGATTGCCTCAAATCTTGCTCATGCATGCGAAAAAGGACGGCGTCCACGGGGTCCGGCTTGGCAACGGGAAAGGTCTTTTCTTCGTAGGCCTCGACGAGAGTCGCAAACAGTTCCAGTTCTTCACCCTCAGGCGAATTCGGTGCAGGATCGAGCATCGCAAGCTCTTCGATGCGCGCCATGTAGTCGCGGTATTGCCGCTCAGTCTTGACGACGGCTGGCTTCATTAGATGCACTTTCCCAGTTGACCTTCATGTACTCGTCGTGAGTGCCAATCCACTTCACGTAAACAATTCCTGTGGCGTAGGCGACTACTGTCGCCATTCGACAGTCCTTCACATTGAATATGACAAATCGGCCCACGATGCTGGCAGAGCGATATCTGTCCTTAATGTCCTGTGGACGACTCCAAGTGGACTTCTTGACTTCGGCGAGCCACGACTGAACCCATGTGCGTACAGGTGGATGGCGGCCAGCGAAGTCGTGCAGCAACTGCACCCCAAGAACTTTCATGGGGATGCAGCATAGCATGTTCCCGATTTGGGAACATGTCGAATGCAGTCGACCGATCTTGTTCGTCGCTCTTACGAGGGCGCCTGGGCCGTTGGCTCTGCGTTTCCATCGCCGGCTGAATCGCCAGTGCGTGTCACCAGCACTGCTTCAAACCTCCGCACGAGCTCCGCCGCTGAGCACCCCAACGCCGCCGCAATGCGCACAACGGCCACGATGTTCGGCGCCCCTTGGCCGCGCTCCAGCTTGCCCATGTACGAGCGGTCCACGCCGGCCAGCAGGGCGAGGTTTTCCTGCGAGATCTTGGCTTCCCGCCGCATGTTGACCACGGCTTCGCCGAACGCACGGGCTACCGCAGGGTCTGCTGATGTGGCGCCGGCCGGGCGGCCAGCTTTGAGAGGTTTGGCGACTTCATTCATGCACCTCAGGTTTTCATTCTGTATGCATAAAAACCACGGTTAAAAAATCCCTTTCGGATAGAGTTGCTTGCATCCGGTGGCCGATCTGGTGGTTGCCAACAACGGTCAAGGAGCACCATGCAACTCGCACGTTCCAGTCGAGGCCAAGCTGTCGCCGCTTTCGTATGCGCACTGCTGATGGGGCCGGCTGCTCAAGGGGCGACGACCGCCACGGCTGATTCGATGCATGCCGCCGCGGAAGCTGCCCGGCGAGATGTGGATCCGTCGGTCAATGGTGCACTCGGTGATGTGCCTCGCGTGTCGTCGGCTGGGCTGCTGTCGGATGCCGCGACTTCCGCACGGCGGGACAGCGATCCGAGCCTCAATGGCCGCCTGGTGGACAGTCTGCCGCCTCAGGCTTCCGTCGCTGGCGGTTCGCACCTCACCGGCGCCTGGGAGGCCTACGAACGCTGCCACTGGCAGGCAGCCTTCGGCGCATTCGCTGCAGCCGCTGACGCTGGCGTTCCTGAGGCGGCCCGCATGGCGCTGGCGATGGTCAAACACGGTAGCCTGCTGTACCGGCAGGTGTTCGTCGTCTCCGCAGCGCAGCGGGGCTCGTGGCAGCGCCTGGTGCAGTTCGCGTCGGCCTCGCCGGCCAGTGCGTCCTCGGCACGGGGAGTGACGCAGTGATCAATGCGTTGCAGTTCACTGATCTGGCCGTCGGCGGGTTCGAGGCCGCCGTGGAAGGCTTCGTCCATCGCCGCCAGGAGCGAGCCGCGCATGACGCCCTCGCCGACGCACACGAAGCGCGGGCGCTGGCGAAGGCCTGGCATGACTACGCCAAGGGCCTCGAGCTTCGCAATGCGCAGCTGACCAACAACCTGGCCCAGCTCCAGCAGGACTACCGCAAGGCCCAGTCGCGGCAGCAGAGCATCCAGGACACTTTCGAGCGGTACACCGTGGTGCTGACGCAGCGCATCCGGGAGCTGGACGAGAGGCTGCAGCAGGTCAGCGCCACGCGGTTTGCCCTGAACTGTGCGCGTGCCGGCGAGCGCCAACGCCGCCGTCCGGAGGATGTGACCGAGGAGCGCATCGCCGCCGACGAACGGGCCTACAAGGCCAACATCGTGTGGTTCATGGCCCATCAGAACGTGCGGCTCGGTGTGCCGGACGTGCCGATGCCGAAGACGAAGTGACCGGGGCGCCAGCACGCCTCACCGAGGCTCTGGATGCAGTGAGCACAACTTTCAGCTGAACGCCAAGCCGTTCTGTGGCGACCCAGGGTCGCGATCTTGTTGCACGCGGTGCGCGCCATAAGGGCTGCGCACGCCCGTGCCCTCAACAGGATCGCTGCATGACACACCACAACACCTCCCCTGAACCGCAAGACGGGACTGAGAGCCCAGCTGATCGATTGCGGCGCAGATGTACCGCCGATTCAAAAGTCGTCCGCAACGAAAGTATCGAAGACCTGCTCGGCGCGCCAACCGAGGGCGAGGCTGCAGCCGACAAGGGCGCATCCGGGTCTCCGCGGCACATGCTGTGCAGCTGGGAAGCCGTGGACGAGCTGGCCGCTGCGGTGTCGATGGACATCGGCAACGAAGACCTTCGGAAACGAAACGTCGCCGTCCTCGCCACGCTGCGGCGAACAAACGGGCGGTTTCGCCGGCTGTGGCGCTTGCCGGACGCCTGGCGAACCGACATCGATGCGCTGGAGCATGCCTTCCCGAACTTCGGTGAGGTGCTGGGGCATGTGCGCGCCATGGGAGCGCTCGCGGAACTGCATGATGGCGTGATCAAGCTCGACCCGATGCTGTTCGACGGTACCCCTGGCACGGGGAAATCGACCTTCGCCGAGCAGCTCGCCAAGATCGTGGCTGGCGGATTCCACCGTATCCAGATGAGCTCGGCAGAAACCGGCGCCCAGCTCGGCGGGTCGTCCGCCACCTGGGCGAACAGCCAGACTGGACAGGTCTTCGAGCTGTTGGTGAACGGCCGGTTTGCCAACCCGGTGATTCTTCTCGACGAACTGGACAAGGCGATGCTGCATCCAGGCGAGCGCTTCTCTCCCGTCGGGCCGCTGTACACGCTGCTCGAGCCCGCCATGGCGCGGACGTTTCGAGACATTTCGGTGCCGATGCTGGAGTTGGATGCGTCGTCGATCATGTGGCTGGCCACGTCCAATGAGCGCCGCCTGTTGCCAGAGGCCATCCTCAGCCGGTTGCACTCCTTCGACGTCCAGCTGCCAGGCCCCGGGGTCGCTGTTCAGGTGGTGCATTCGGTGCTGCGACAGCTCGCACAGGCCGAGCCTGTCTTCGCGCGCTTCCATCTGGATTCTGACGCCGCAGCCAAGCTGGCCCGGCATGGGCCCCGTGCCGTGCGTGGCCTGCTGCGGCGAGCGTGCGGAAACGCGGCTCAGGCGTCGCGCTGGACCATCCATGCGGATGATGTGCCCGACGGCCGTGTCGAGCGAGCGCCGATGGGGTTCCGCGCATGAGCCCGTCGCCATTTCACCGGGCCTGGGACGGCCGAACACTGGAGCAGGAACTGCTGGACCTCGAAGACTGGCGACCGCTCAACGATGACGAGCGCAAGGCTTGGGTGGGCGGCGAACTGGGCCCAGCCCCAGATGGCCAGCTGTATGGCATCAGCCCCTGCGGCATCGCTGTCGTCTACAGGGAGCGGAGTCTGGAGGCTGCCGTCGTGGCGCTGCACAGCGTGGGCGCTCATGGCCTCCTGGTCGCCTTGCTGGACTCTGCCGAAGCGGACCAACTCCACGGTGCAGCCCGGCTGGATGTCTGCATCGCGCTCGGTGACCAGGCACGCGCGCTGCGGGCTCTGGAGGACGAGGCACCTTGGGCGCGCGAGTACGTGCTCGACGACCGGCTGCGCCCGTGGACGCGCCCCGCTGTCTGGCGGTGGGCGCAGGACGTTGCCCGGATCGTGGCTGCGCGCCAGGCAGCTGTGGCGGCGATGCACGGCGCGGAAGGCCCTGAGACCGAATGTTGAACGGCGTGTCGTGATCGTTGCTTGCAACGGTGGCGAAGCTTCGGAGGCGATGCACGTCTCCTTCGACAGGACGCTGGGTCGCTACCGGAATGACTCCAAAATGCGCAAGCAAGAATGAACAACAAGTGTGCGCACCATGACCAGCCCGACCAAGAAGACCGCTCGCCCGCGCCGCGTCAGTGCCCCGCGCTCAAAGGCCGCCAAAGCCAGGGTGAACTTCAGGATGTCCGAGGCGGATCTGCGGGCCCTGGACGCTGCCGCCGAGCAGAATCACCGCAGCCGATCCGAACTGATCCTGCTGGGTTTGCAGCGCTGCCTGGCTGACGGTGTCTGGCGGCCAACCTCGTCGCCATCGGCCATGCAGCAGCCGGACACGGTGTCGCCGTCGCCGGAGCTGGTCACCTTGTCGCAGGTGCTGATGGCAGCGGTGATGGGACTCGAGGCCCTCCAGGCTGGCAAGAAGCGGCCATCGAAGGCGATGCAGGAAGCCGCGGCCACCGTTGCCGACGCGCGCAAGAGGCTCTCGGACCTGCTTCAGGATATTCAGTGCTCCTGAAGATCATCAACCACCGGCGCAAGCAGCCGCGCCGGCGCGCGGACTTGCGGCGGTTGTTTCGCTACCTGTTCTCGCCCCAGCACTCCTTGTCCGGCAAGGATGTGCGGCTGCTCGGGCCGCCACAGCTCTACAAGCTTGCGCTGACGGCCATGCCCTGGGGCGATGACGATGAGATTGCCGAAGCGGCAGCTCAGTTGACACTGCAGATGGACCGCTACTGCCGAGCGGCCAAGGCAGGGGCGCAGATCCCGCCGGTTTGGTACGTGCACATCGTCATCTCGTTCGCGCCAGCGGCGGCCCGCATGCTGAAAGAGCCACAAGACCCACACCGCCATGTACCGCAGTGGGCCTCGAGTGCGCAGAACGCCTACCGTCTGGCTCGCGACGCGTTGGACTTCTTCGGCTGGACGCCGAACCGCCCGACCGTGATGGTGGCGCACGGCGACAAGCGCCACATCCATGTGCACGTCGTCGCAGTGATCCCGGTCATCAACGACGACGATTGGAACGTGCTGAAGAACTCCCGGCGACAGCTGAACGAAGTGGCCAAGCTGTGTGCGGGTGCCTATGGCATTCCGCTGGCAGGGCGTGCGGCGCATGCGCATCACCGGAAGTGGGGACATTTGCTGGATGTGAGGCCAGGGGCTTCGCAGGGCAGCTGATTGGATGACATCGGGTGTTGGGGTGGCATGCTGAAGACATGATCATTCGCCACCGTGCCACCGTGCCACCGTGATGACATGGTGATCTGGTGATGTGGTGACACCGCGCCGCGGTCCTGACTGAGCACCTGGACGGACAATGGCTGCGGTTTGTAACAAGAGATCAGGAGGGGCGGCGTTGTTGTCTACGGGTTCGAAGTCGCCTCGCGCGAGCATCTGGCAGGCGGTCACCGTTGTTCAGGAGTTCAGCGCCAATCTGCTGGTCGCAGTCGTTCCCGCCTCTGATCCAGATCTGCCCTTCTTCATCGCCGATGGTGATCTCACCGTCGCCGCAGCTCGCCATGGGCGAGATGGAAAGGCTGCGCTGGCGATGTTGGCTGCGCAACGACCATTGCTCGGCCAGCTGACCTGCCTCTTGCTCGCTCGCCGTGCCTTCCCCGTGGGTACCGATGAAGGCCTGCGAGTCCACTGCCACTCGGTGGCCGTTGATGCCGCGCGCAGGACGGTCTCCGTCGTGGCATCGCTGGTGCCGGGCGACAGCGCGGTGCCGAAGGCGCTGCGCGACGCGGCCATCGTCTGCGTGACCCGAGAGCGGGCCGCGGAGGCACAGGCTGCCGCGCGGTGGGCAGTCGATGAGATCCATGGTTCGGCGAGTCCGGGCCCGGGTGCCGCGGGCGCGGCGCATCAGCGGCGTGCGCTCGACATCACACCGTTGCTCGAGCTGATGCCGCCCGGCTTTTCCGTCCGGCTGAACAAGTCCTCGGTGGCCTCGGCTGACCGGGCAATCACCAAGGCCATCCTGGCGGCGCCGGATCCAGTGCATCCACCACCGCGTGACGGCCAGTACCGGGCGTTGATCGTGGACGCGGGCGCAGGCCAGCGTCTGGCCGTGGTCACTTGGCTGCCCCATCGAGGCGATCCATCGTATGGCGAAGTCCGCGCGGCGGCCGAGCGTCGGGTGCCGCGAGCTTTTGTCTCGCCACGTCAGACCGGCGTGTATCCCCCGCTGCGGCCGGCGGGCAGTCACGACGGCATCGTGCACGATGCGAGCCCCTTCGATCCCGCCGACCCCGCCTGGCTCGGCGCGTTCGATCAAGAAGCGGTGCTCGACTTGCCCCAGCCACAGGCAGCGGCTGATCGGAGCCGGGTGCTGCAGGGCCAGGTCGGGTTCGAGGCCATCGCCTGGTACCAGCCGCACCACACCCATGGCGAAAGCGCCTGGGGCATCTACTTCGACGCTGCGAACCTTGACGACTTCATCGGCAGCCTGTCACTGGATCTGCAGCGCGAAGGCTTCGGCCGCAGCAGTGATGCCCTCGCGGCCAAACTGGGTGTCGGCCTGGTGTACGAGCATGTGCTGTTTCACGCCCAGGTGGAAGCTGCGCTCACCTGGATGGAGCTGCAGGCCGGGCATGCCAAGTTCATTCCCTTCCAAACTCGGGTCTCCACGGCTGTGCGTGGCACGGACGATTGGCTGGAAGAGGCGCTGGCCAACTTCTGGGCCTGGTCGTGGCTGCGTGCGGATTCGATGCTGGCCATGATCACCGGCGTGGTGACGGGCGGCCAGCACGCCGCGCTGGAGCGCATCGTGCAGGCGACGCTGGACCGGTCCCCTGCCGGCCACCGGCGCTGGCGTGACGGCCGACAGCGAGAGCCGTGGCGAATCCTGGCGACACAGGCCGTCACAGGCAAGCCGACCTTGCCGCCGCCTGGCATCGGCCTACCCCTGGAGCCGACTTTGCGCGGTCCGCTGCCATTCGATTTCCGCCCCACCGATGTGCCGCTGCGTTTCGTGGGCGCCAGCCGTGTGACAGCACGCCTTCTGCGCATGCCGGCAGCAAGGTCCGGTTACTCGGGCAAAGTCTGAGGAGCTGCTTGCTCGCAGTCGGCCGGGCGCTGCCGGCATCACGACGTCCCGCCGGGCTTATCTGGTTCTGCTCCAATTTGATTGGAGCAAATAGTGCTTGCGGTTGGTGCGGTGGTGCGTATGATGCACCACTGTGATTGATGCAAATCTCTTTTCGTTGAGTCAGACGACTGCCGTCCAGTCGGGCTATCCGTTCCGGGGCACCATTGAAGGTGCCCAGGACGGCGGCGTGATTGCGCTGCAGATGAAAGATGTCGATCCCGAGTCGGGCATTGCATGGGCGGGCGCGCTGCGCACGCACCTGCCTGGCCGCAAGGGGCCGAGCTGGTTGCAGCCCGGCGACCTGCTCTTTGTCGCCAAAGGCGCGCGCTTCTATGCGGTAGTAGTGGATACGCCGCCCATGCCCTCGGTCTGCGGCCCTGCCTTCTTCCACCTGCGCGTGCAGCCTGGCGTCGCGGTGGAGCCGGCCTTTTTGGCTTGGCAGATCAATCAGCCACCGTTTCAGCGCCTGCTGATGCAGAGCGCCGAGGGCAGCGGCCAGCTCAGCATCCGCCGCCCGGTGCTGGAGGCTTTGCCG
This sequence comes from Aquincola tertiaricarbonis, assembly GCF_023573145.1. Taxonomy (GTDB): domain Bacteria; phylum Pseudomonadota; class Gammaproteobacteria; order Burkholderiales; family Burkholderiaceae_C; genus Aquincola; species Aquincola tertiaricarbonis_B. Next base: position 2,962,635 of record NZ_CP097636.1, on the reverse strand, counting down.
CTGGCCGTGCCGCCCCTGTCGCAGCAGCACCGCATCGTTGCGCTGGACCGCGCCGCCCGCGCTGAGCGGGCCACCCTGCGTCGCCTCATCCAGAACCGCGAACAACAACTCCATGCGCTGGCCGAAGCCCTGTCGGCGGCCTCCATGCGCAGTCAACAGGCCACCCGCCCATGAACGATCTCACCACACCCCAACTCGCCCAAGCTGCCGTCAGCCAGGACGACATCAACGCAGCCGTCTGGGCCGCCTGCGACACCTTCCGCGGCACGGTGGACCCCAGCATCTACAAGGACTACGTCCTGACGATGCTGTTCCTGAAATACGTGTCCGACGTCTGGCAGGACCACTACGACAACTACAAGGCCCAGTACGGCGACCACCCTGAGCTGATCGCCGAAATGCTCAAGAACGAGCGCTTTGTGCTGCCCGCCAGCGCCAGCTTCTACGCGCTGCACGCGCTGCGCCACACGCCCGGCAACGGCGAGCGCATCGACAAGGCCTTGCACGCCATCGAAGACGCCAACCTGTCGAAGCTGCGCGACGTGTTCCAGGACATCAGCTTCAACAGCAACAAGCTGGGCGACGAGCAGCAGAAGAACGACATCCTGCGCCACCTGCTGGAAGACTTCGCCAAGCCCGCGCTGAACTTGCGCGAGGGCCGCGTCGGCTCCCTGGACGTGATCGGCAACGCCTACGAATTCCTCATCAAGAACTTCGCCTCCACCAGCGGCAAGAAGGCCGGCGAGTTCTACACCCCGCCCGAGGTGTCCACCCTGATGGCGCGGCTGATGGCGCCCCAGCCCGGCGACGAGATCTGCGACCCCACCTGCGGCTCGGGCTCGCTGCTGATGAAGTGCGGCCGGCTGATTCGCGAAGGCGCTGGCAGCCGCAAATACGCCCTGTACGGGCAAGAGGCCATCGGCAGTACCTGGGCGCTGGCCAAGATGAACATGTTCCTGCACGGTGAGGACAACCACCGCATCGAGTGGGGCGACACCATCCGCAACCCCAAGCTGCTGGACGGTGCCAACAACCTGAAGCACTTCGACATTGTGGTGGCCAACCCGCCCTTCAGCCTGGAGAAATGGGGCTTCGAAGGCGCCGATGCCGACAAGTTCAGCCGCTTCCGCCGCGGCGTGCCGCCGCGCACCAAGGGCGACTACGCCTTCATCCTGCACATGGTCGAGACCATGAAGCCCGGCACCGGGCGCATGGCGGTGGTGGTGCCGCACGGCGTGCTGTTCCGCGGCGCGGCCGAGGGGCGCATTCGCCAGAAGCTGATTGAAGAAAACCTGCTCGACGTGGTGATCGGCCTGCCCGAGAAGCTGTTCTACGGCACCGGTATTCCGGCTGCCGTGCTGCTGCTGCGCAAGCACAAGGCCGACGACCAGGTGTTGTTCATCGACGCCAGCCGCGACTTCGAGGCCGGCAAGAACCAGAACGTGCTGCGCGAAGCCGACCTGCAGCGCATCCAGGCCACGGTGGCCGCCCGCCAGCCGGTGCCGCGCTACGCCCACCTGGCCACACAGGCCCAGATCGCAGAGAACGACTTCAACCTGAACATCCCAAGGTACGTCGATACCTTCCAGGAAGAGACTCCCATCGACCTGATGGCCGTGCGCCGCGAACGCCTGGAACTCAAGGCGGAACTGGCGCGGCTGGAAACCCAGATGGATGCCTACCTGAAGGAGCTGGGCTATGAATGAGCTGCCGCAGCAGCCAGCTGCCGAGGGCCAGGGCGAGTTCGTTCTCTACACCACCGAAGACGGGCTGACCCGGGTTGAGATGCGTGCCGACGGCGGATCCCTGTGGCTCAGCCAGGCCGAGATCGGCACGCTGTTCCAGACCACGCCCCAGAACGTCACCCAGCATGTCAAGGCCATCTACGCCGAGGGCGAGGCCGACCCGGCGGCAACCTGTAAGTCCAGCTTACAGGTTCGCCAGGAGGGCGGCCGGCAGGTCCGGCGCACGGTGCGCTTCTACAGCCTGGAGGTGATTCTGGCCGTGGGCTACCGCGCCCGGTCGGCGCGTGGCACGCAGTTTCGCCAATGGGCGACGGCCCACCTGAGCGAATACCTGCTCAAGGGCTTCACCATCGACGACGAGCGCCTGAAGAACCCGCCCGTGGGCGACTCGGCCTTGCCCGACCGCTTTGGCGAGTTGCTCGAACGCATCCGCGACATCCGCGCCAGCGAGCGGCGCATGTACCTGCGGGTGCGCGAGATATTCGCGCTGGCCGCCGACTATGCCCCCTCGCTGCCCGAGACCACGCGCTTCTTCAAGGTCATCCAGAACAAGCTGCACTTCGCGGTGCATGGTCAGACCGCTTCCGAGCTGATCGTCCGCCGCGCTGACGCCAACCAGCCCCACATGGGCCTGAGTACCTGGAAAGGCGCTCATGTCACCAAGGCCGACGTGGGTACGGCCAAGAACTACCTGCGCGAGGCGGAGGTGAGCGAGCTCAACCGCATCGTCACCATGTGGCTGGACTTTGCCGAAGACCAGGCCTTGCGGCGCAAGGAGGTGTTCCTCAAGGACTGGGCCGAGCGGCTGGACGCCTTCCTGGCGTTCAACGAGCGCCAGGTGCTGGCGGGCGCCGGCACGGTGTCGCACAAGCAGGCCGTGGCCCATGCGGAGGGCCAGTACGAGAAGTTCTCGGCGCAACGACGGACAGCGCTGGAGACCGAAGGCGAAGCCTACGCTGCGCGGATGCTGGAGGCGCCGGCTGGCGATGAGTCTGGCGTGCAAGAGCTCGGGCAGATGGCCAAGCGGCTGACGAAGAACGGGAGGAAAGCTTGATGCTGCCTGAGGGTTGGCGACACAGCACGCTGGGAGCGGAAGTACAACTACGCTCCGGGGGTACGCCGAGCAAGGAGAACGAGAAACTGTGGGGCGGGCAGTTCCCGTGGGTATCGGCGCGGGACATGAAGGTGATGCACTTGAGGACCACTGGCCTCGGATTGACCGACGCCGGGCGCGCCGCAGCATCGACTGCGCCGGCCAACTCCGTGTTGGTCCTCACCCGTGGCATGACGCTATTGAAGGATCTCCCAGTTTGCTTGTTGGAGCGGGAGATGGCGTTCAATCAGGACATCAAGGCCTTAGTTCCGAAGGGCTCCTTGGACGCGCGGTTCCTGGCGTACCAACTACTCGCACGCAAGGGCGAGGTCCTCGACCTCGTGGACACGGCCGGTCATGGGACGGGGCGCCTTGACAGCGAGTTGTTGAAGAAGCTGGTGATCTCATTGCCTCCGCTCGATGAGCAGGCTCGGATTGCGGATGCATTGCGCACCTGGGACAGAGCAATCTCTGCGGTAGACGAGCTCCTCGCCAACAAGCGAAATCAATGGCAAGGTTTGCTGGCTCATTGTTTGAGGGTGCCTCCGGCCAACCCTGACGCCTCGAGTCCTGACGACAACGGCGGCTTTCCTCCTTCCGTGCAACCTGGAATACCAAACCTCCTGCCAGCCCCGGCCGGATGGCGGCGGACGGCGCTCGGGCATCACTTGACCGAAGTACGCCGCCCGGCACTGTTAAGCGCGTCCGACAGGTACCGATTGATCACCGTCAAGCGTTCCCGCGGCGGCGTCGAACTCCGCGAGGTCTTGACCGGCCGCGAAATCAAGACGCCCTCGCAGTTCTACGTGCGCGAAGGTGATTTCCTGATCTCCAAGCGCCAGATCGTCCATGGCGCCTGCGGCATCGTGCCGGCCGAACTGGACGGCGCCGTGGTGTCCAACGAGTACGCGGTGCTGAACAGCGACGGGCAAATCGACCTGAAGTTTCTGCGCTATCTGTCCGAGTCGCGCTACTTCCAGCAGACCTGCTTCCACTCCAGCATCGGCGTGCATGTCGAGAAGATGATCTTCAAGACCGAGCGTTGGTTGAAGTGGCCGTTCAACATCCCACCGTTGTCGGAACAGCGACGCATCGTCGAAATCCTGGATCTGGCGCGGCGCGAGGTCGAACTGCTCGAGCAGCAGGTTCAGCTGTTGCGGCAGGAGAAGGCCGCGCTGATGGCTGACCTGCTGACTGGCAAGCGCCGCGTGCGCCTGGATCGTGAAGGAGTTGCTGCGTGACCCCGGCGAATGCAGCGCGACTGCCAGTCGCCCTGGGCTGGCATGCGGCGTGTTGTACACTGTGGTCAACACAGCCGCCACGCCTCTGCTCACGCATGCGCAACCTTGGCGGCTTTTTCTTGCCTGATCGGAACAGCTAGCCATGGCAACCATGGCTCAGGTCCCCTTCACGAAGACGGCATTGCCGTACGCCGATCAGGTTGCTTTGCTGACGCAGCGAGGCCTGTTGATCAACGATCCGGCTGCCGCTGAGCGCACGCTGGCGTCGATCAGCTACTACCGTCTCAGCGCCTACTGGTACCCCTTCCGTCGGCGCGATGCCCAGGGCGCGCTGCTGGATGACGTTCACCCCGGCACGTCGTTCGCGGACGTGGTCGCGCTCTACGACTTTGATCGCCAGCTCAGGCTGCATGTGCTGGATGCACTCGAGCGTGTGGAGGTGGCGCTGCGCACGGCCGTGACCCACCGTATCGGCATGACCTACGGCGCCTTCGGTCACGAAGATCCGGCCAACTTCCACCACCAGTTCCGCCACGAGCAGTGGCTGACGAGGCTGCGAGAAGAGACTGAACGGTCGAGCGATGCTTTCGTGGGCCACTACGCCGCCCGGTATCAAGGCTTTCCGGCGCTGCCGATCTGGATGACGACCGAGCTGATGAGCCTGGGCTCGCTGTCCACGCTCTACCGGGGCATGTTGCCGGCCGATCGGCGTGCGGTGGCCGATCCCCTGGGCATTCACCACAAGCGCCTGCAAGACTGGCTGCACGTATTGACCTACGTGCGCAATGTCTGCGCGCACCACAGCCGCCTGTGGAACCGCGAACTGGCCATCCGACCCGATCACATGCCGGAGGCGGAATGGCGGCCCCCGCATCTGCCCAGGCTGGATCGCGTGTTCGCCATCTTGCTGATCCTGAGCTACCTGTTGCAGCGGCTCGGCAACGGCGCCACCTGGCGCGCCGAGGTCACCGCCTTGCTGGCGCCAATGGCAGCGCATCCGCGCTGGCTGTCCGCCATGGGCATGTCGCCCCAGTGGATGCAGCACCCCTACTGGATTTGAGGACCGGATGATCACCCCGAACCCCCGAGAACAGTACAGCGCTCACATTCCCGCGCTGCATCTGCTGTGCAACCTGGGCTGGAACTTTCTGTCTACCGCGCAGGCGCTGGCGCTGCGCGGTGGCACGCGCGAGGTGATCCTCAAGCACCGCCTGGTGGAGGTGCTGCAGACCCGACGCTACGACTACAAGGGGCAGCGCTACCCGCTATCCAGCAGCGGCATCGAGCAGATCGTGCGCGAGCTGTCGGCGCTGAACCTGACTGAGGGCCTGTTGCCGGCCAACGAGCGGCTGTACGCCAAGCTGGCCCTGGGCATCACGGTCACCGAGTTCATGCCCGACGGCAAGAAGCACCAGCCGACGATTGCGATCATCGACTGGAGCAACCCCGATCCGACGGCGAACCGCTTCGATGTGACGGAAGAGCTGCAGGTGCTGTCGGCCCAGGGTACGCACCACCGCGCACCCGACATCGTGGGCTATGTCAACGGCCTGCCCCTGGTCGTGATCGAAGCCAAGCGACCCGAGGGCTCGCACGCTGCGAAATCGATGGTGGCCGAGGGCGTCAGCCAGCACCTGCGCAATCAGCGGCCGGACGAGATTCCACAGTTGTTTGCCTACGCCCAGTTGCTGCTGGCCATCAGCCAGACCGAGGGCCGCTATGGCACCACCGGCACGGCGGCCAAGTTCTGGGCCCGCTGGCGCGACGAAGAATTCAGCGAGCCGCACTGGCTGGCGTTGAAGAACGCGCCGCTCGCCACCGACGTGCGCGACCGCCTGTTTGACGGCAAGCCACCAGCGCTGCGGGCGTACTTCGAGGGCCTGTGGGCCGAGACCATGGCCACGTCCGAGCAGGACGTATTGCTGATCGGCCTGCTGGCGCCAGCCCGGTTGCTCGAATTCCTGCGCGGCTATGTGCTGTTCGACCGCAAGGTGGGCAAGATCGTCGCCCGCTACCAGCAATTCTTCGGCATCCGTGCGCTGCTGCAGCGGGTGGGCCAGCGGCGGCCCGACGGTGGTCGCGAGGGCGGGGTGATCTGGCACACCACGGGATCGGGCAAAAGCTTCACGATGGTGTTCCTCACCAAGGCGCTGTTGCTCGTGGAGGCACTGGCCGAGTGTCGCGTGGTGGTGGTGACCGACCGGGTGGATTTGGAAAGCCAGCTGGCGCGCAACTTCATGTCAGGCGGCGCCTTTGGTTCGGCCATGGCCTCGGTGAAGGACGGTGAAAAGAGCCGGGCGCTGTCGGGCCGTGACCTGGCCCGGCGCATCGGCAGCGGCACGGAACGCATCTCGTTCACGCTGGTGCACAAGTTCAACGCGGCGTCCAAGTTGCCGGAGTGCCGCAACGACTCCCCCAACCTGATCGTGCTGGTGGACGAGGGCCACCGCAGCCACGGTGGCGAGACGCACGAGCGCATGAAGCAGGCGCTGCCCCGTGCGGCCTACGTGGCATTCACCGGCACGCCGTTGCTGAAGAACGAGAAGACAGCCAGCAAGTTCGGCCCCATCGTGCATGCCTACACCATGCAGCGGGCGGTGGACGATGAAACCGTGGCACCGCTGCTGTACGAAGAGCGGGTGCCCGAGCTGGCGATCAACGAAGAGGCGGTGAACCGCTGGTTCGACAAGCTGACGGCCAGCCTCAGCGACGCGCAGCGCGCCGACCTGAAGAAGAAGTTCGCCAAGAAGGGGGCGATCTATGGCGCGGCCGGCCGCATCGAGCTGATCGCCTGGGACATCGCCAGCCACTTCGACCAGAACTTCAAGCAGCTGGGCCTAGGACTGAAAGGTCAGATCGCCACCGACAGCAAGCAGGACGCCATCCGCTACAAGAAGGCGCTGGACGACACCGGCCTGGTCAGCAGCGCCGTCGTGATCTCAGCGCCGGACACCCGCGAGGGCAATGCCGAGGTCGACGAGGACACGCTGCCCGAGGTGCAGAAGTGGTGGAAGCAGACGGTGTTGGCCAGCGGGCGTGACCCGGAAGACTACGAGAAGCAGCTGATCGCCGACTTCGGCAGCGATGGCGAGCCCGACCTGCTGATCGTCGTCGACAAGCTGCTGACGGGCTTTGACGAGCCGCGCAACGCGGTGCTCTACATTGACAAGCCCTTGAAGGGCCACAACCTGATCCAAGCCGTGGCGCGGGTCAACCGGCTGCACGACGCCAAGCGCTTCGGCCTGCTGGTGGACTACCGCGGCATCTTGAAAGAGCTGGACACGGCGATCCGCGCCTACCAGGACCTGGAAGAGCGCACGCAGGGTGGCTTCGACCTCAACGACCTGGACGGCCTGTACCAGCAGGTCAGCACCGAGTACAAGCGCCTGCCGGCGCTGCACGACAAGCTTTGGTCCTTCTTCAAGGGCGTGGCCAACAAGCGTGACCGCGAGCAGTACCGCCAGGTGTTGACGCCGAAGTTCGTGACGGCCCCTGAAGGCGAGGAGTACGACGAGCGCCAGAAGCTGCGCGATGACTTCTATGCGGCCGTCACGGCCTTCGGCCTGTGCCTGCAGACGGCGCTGGCCAGCCGCAGCTTCTTCGAGGACAAGAGTTTCTCGGAAGGCCTGATCGCGCAGTACAAGGCCGACCTGCGCTTCTTCACTGAGCTGCGCCAGACTGCCCGTCGCGACGCGATGGAGGTGGTGGACTACAGCGTCTACGAAGACCAGATCCGCCGCTTGGTGGACAAGCAGGTCATCGGCAAGGAAGTGCGTGAGCCCGAGGGCGTGTACTTGGTGCATCAGCTCGGCCAGCCCGAAGACCCTGCACAGTGGTCCGAGGAGAAGACCCGCAACGAGACCGACTTGATCCGTACGCGGCTGCGCAAGACCATCGAGCAAGAGCTGGCAGAAGACCCGTACGCCCAGAAGGTGTTCGGCGAACTGCTGCGGCAGGCCATCGCCGAGGCCGAGGCCATGTTCGAGCACCCGCTGAAGCAGTACGCCCTGTTCAAGGACTTCGAGGACAAGTTGGGTGCCCGCCAGGCGCCTGGCACGCCCGACGTGCTGGCCGATCAGCCCCATGCCCGGGCCTACTTCGGCGTGCTGCGCTTGGTGATGGGTGACGAGGCTGTGGCGGCGATGGTGCCGGCAGCGCGCGATGCCGTGGTGGCGCAGGCCTTGGCCATCGACCAGGTGGTGCGTGATGCGGTGGCCGAAAACTCGCTGAGCCCGCAGAGCATCGAAGCGGCCATTCGCAAGGGGCTGCTGCCGCTGTTGTTCAAGACCCTGGGCCTGGACGGCGCGAAGCAGGCCGTGGACCAGATCGTGCAGATCACGCGCCTGGGGCTTGGAAAAGCGTGATGGTCGGTGCCGAGGTCCGGGCAGGGCGCTTCAGCGTCCGCTACGGAGACGAAGTCATTTCGTTTTCGTTGCGGGTACAACGGGATCGAAAGCCATCGAAGGTGGCGATCCACGTCGAGCCCGATGGGCGGGTGCTCGTGGACGCACCCGAAGGCGTCGGACACGAAGCAGTCATCGTCGCCGTGAAGAAACGGTCGCGATGGATCCTCGATCACGTAGAGGCTGCTCGTGCGCGTACGGCTCATGTTCGCCCCCGTGAATACGTCAGCGGTGAGGCGGTGCACTACCTGGGCCGTCGGTATCGCTTGCGGGTCATCGTCGACGATGTGGCAACGCCGTCATGCAAGCTGCTTGGTGCTTGTCTGGAAGTGGTCGTGCGCGAAGCGGCTTCGGCAACGGTGCAGCAGGCGCTGGACCATTGGTATCGGCAACGTGCCCGAGAGGTGCTTCGTGAGCGGATGGATTCGGTTGCGATGGGGCTTCGCTGGGTGAAGACATCGCCGCCGATGCGATTGCAGGCCATGCGCGTGCAATGGGGCAGTTGCTCCCCTACCGGGCGCATCACCTTGCACCCCGGCCTGGTCAGGGCGCCGCGCGAATGCATCGACTACGTGGTGCTGCACGAGCTGTGTCACCTGGCCAGCCACGACCACAGCCCGCGGTTTTATCGGCTGCTGGAGCGCCACCTGCCGGGCTGGAAGGCCGTCAAGCAGCGATTGGATGGCATGGCCGAAGATGTTCTGCGCAGCTGATCGTTCCAGGTGGATTTTGGCCCGGTAGCCGCACGGCAGCCGCGGCTGCTGTACGGCGGGCGACAGCGGGGGCCAAAGTGTTCCTCTGTGCGACAGCGCACAGACCGGCTGTTCCCGACATCGCAGCATGCAACCATGTCAAGAATTCAACCTTTGGTGCCGCTGAGCCTGCCAGACGCTCAGGCCCGGTGGTTCTCTGCTGTGCAGGCTGCGTTGCTCGACATTGATCGTATTGCAGCGGGCGGGCACGCGGAGCCGAGACGACTTGCCAGGATGCTGACAGCGATCGACGTCGCTCGCCTTGCTTGCGAAAGACTGGGCACCGAAGCGGCCCCACTTGATCCGCTTGGCCAAAGGTAGTCCTTCTACTGACTCGGCAGGTGTTTGATTTCTGCGATCAGCTGGAGCTGTTGCAGGTACTCGGCGTGCGTCTTGGCCAGCCAGCGGACGACGGCGGCGTTTTCCAGCAGCGTCTTGCCAACGTAGGTCTTGATGATCTCCAACTGCAGGTTGGCCGGCCCGTAGCCTTCCTCCAAAAGCTTGGTGTCGGCCTGCACGGCGGCCAGTTCACGCTGCAGTCGCTGAAGTGCCTCCGTCGGGCCGGCGCGCTGACCCTTTGCTGTCGCCGCTTCCGTCAGTTGTTCCGGCGGGGTGGCCTGCAGCATGGCCAGCGCCAACTTGATGGTGTAGTTATTGAGGTTGATCATGGCCTGCGCCACGTCAATCTGCCGGAACGGCTTCATCTGCTTCAGCACCTTGAACATGCCATGGGTGGCAGGCTTGTCGGCCAGCAGTGACACCGCCTCGCTGCAGATGCCATCGAGCAGCTTGAACTGCTGCCGTATGGCGCCGGGGGATACGGCCAGCACATCGGCGAGTTGCTGGACCGACACGCCCCGCTCGGCGGCACGGACGATCATGCGGTGCTCCTGCACCACCGAGAGTCGGTTGACGCGCTTGTTGTAGGTGTAGGCCTCGTCGTCCGTCGAGATGAGGCACAGCGCATGCTGCGCGGCCAATTCGCGCAGCGCCTCCAGGCGCATGCGTCCGTCAAGCACCGTGAACGTGCCGGCAGTCTCGCGGCTGTGCGCCACCACGATTGGCTCCACAAGGCCGATGGCCTGCACCGATGTGCGAATCTGGTGATATTTGACGGTCTCTTTGATGCCGGCCGGCAAGGGGATGCCTGGTTGGAGCAGGTCGAGCGCGATCTCCTTGCAATTCCGCTCGAACCCCAGCCGGACCGACTTTGGTGGCTTCTGGCTCATCGCGCCAAGCTCCCGCGCGGCATCAATTCAGCCAAGGGTTGTGGAACGCTCACCAGCTTCTCGGAACGTAGCAGGGCGCAGAACTCCTTGCTCGCGAACAGTTCCTTGAAAATCTGCTGGGCCAGCAGCAGCGACTTCTGCGTGTACTCGGCCTTCTTTTGGATCCGCCGGTGCATCTCGACGTCGCGCTGGTACAGCTTGGCCAGGTCCTCGGGGCTCATCTGGCGCCGCGTCGGGCCCCTGGCAAACGAATTGGTGCCCTTCTTGCCGCTGCGCTCCCGCTGCTCGAGGATCTTGCGCACAACTGTGATCTTTCTACCCGTCAACTCGCCGCTTTCGTAGGCGTCCATCAGCAGCTGCTGTGCGTCGGCGCCATTCGCACGAGAGATGCTCACGGCCAGGTTGATCGGGATGTGGCCTGCTTCGGTGGCCGCCAGCAATCGCTTCTCGCCGCGCTCCAGCAAGTTCACCACGTTGTTGACCCACGAGGGCGTGCAGCCAAGCTTGGCCGCCACTTCGGAATCGGTGTACCCGCGCTGCTTGAGGACACGCACATGCTCGAGCGTCTCCACGGCGCGGGGCGTTCGCCGGGCAACATTCTCCACAATGCTCATCACGTGCCCGGTCTCTTCGTCGACGTCGACGACCAAGGCGGCGATCTCGGTCTGCCCCAGCATCCGGCAGGACTCCAGACGCCCTTGGCCGCAGATCAGCGCGTAGGGCGTACCACCTTGCCCGGGCGGTACGCGGCGCACGGTGATCGGCCTCTTCAGACCGACCTGGTCGATGCTCTCGGTGATGGTCTTGTGGATCCTCGGGTTGCGGACACGTGGGTTGACTACCGCGATGTCGGCAATCGGGATCATTTCAATGTGGGGGGACGATTGGGTCATGCGGCGTCCTGCAGAGAAACACGTCCCGCCACTTGGTAGAAGAAGTCGAGCGAATCCGTGCGGTAGGCATCCAGCGTGAAGCCGTTGTCTTCCAGCGTCGGCAACGTGTCTGGAATGAAGTCGATGGCTGGGAAAACGTAGTAGTCGAAGACCCGCTGGTTTCCGGGGTCCATGCGCGCCACGACGGTGATGTCCGGCAGCAGGCTGGCGTCGAAGCGGATTCGCCACCGTTGCGATCCAGCGGGTGTCGGTTTCGATCTCGCGATCACCAGCGACACGGTGAACTCGCCGTTGACGGTGAGCAGGTCTGTCAAGGGGTCACGCACCGTCCAGCCGCCTGTGCTGACGAGGTTGGCCGCCATCTGCTCGATCAGTTCAGGATGGTGTCGGCGTAGCGCCCGATTGATCTCCAGATAGGCATAGTCGCGCCGCGGGGTGTAGCCGATGAGGCTGTAGGCCCGCAGCAGGCAGCCGAACCTGCTGCGATATGTGGAGCTGGACGGCGCGTCCTCGTCTTCGTCGATGACGATGCCGGACAGGGCGCCGTGCTTCCGCAGCGTCCGTCTGAGAAGATCCAGCAACTGATCGTCATCCAGATGCTGGGAGCGCGCGGCGATGATCGCCTGGGCTTGGACGAACATGTGCATCGGAACAATGGCTTCGAACGCACTGTCGCGACGCACCCATTCGTCCGGCGGATTGCGCACGTGCCGGACCTTGAGCTTGTACGACGTGCGGTTGTAGACGTTGTTGCCGATGTACTTCTCGTTGGTCAGGATCTGGTGGACCGTGCCGCGCGTCCAGGCGCGCCCCGTGTCCGACGGGATGCCTTCCCGGTTGAGAACGGAGGCGATCACGCGCTCCGGCATGCAGTCTTCGAGAAAGAGCCGATAGATGCGATGCACGACCGCCACCTCTTCCGGCGGGCCCGGCACCAGCACCACGCGGTCGGTCTGGATGCTCTTCTTCTCGCCGCGCGAGAGCAGCCCCTTGACGTTCTGTTGCTCGTCGACCAACTGACGCCGCAGCCCGAACCCGGCGACGCCACCTTGGCGGAAGCCGTGTCGGACGATGTTGCTGGCGCCGGCAAACACTTTCACTGACAGCTCACGGCTGTACTCGGCCGCCATGCTGCGCTTGATGCCGATGAACACCGTGGACGGCAATGAGCCGTCGTTGTTGAAGGGCTCGGAACAGTAAATGACCCGGATGCCGCGGCTCTTGCATGCGTGCTCGTAGACAGCGGCCTCGTCCGGGTCGGGGAAACGGCCCCAACGGCTGACGTCGTAAACCAGTACGGAACTGAACTTCGGACTGGGTTGCTTCACGTCGTGAAGCAAGGCCTGCAGACCACTGCGGCCCCGGAGGTTCAGCCCGCTCTTGCCGGAATCCTCGTACGTCCGCACGATGCGCATCCCGTGGCGGGCTGCGTACTCGCTGATCGCGGCTGCCTGATTTTCAGTCGAGTACCTCTGATGCTCCGTGGACATGCGAACGTACTGGGCCACCGGTATCCCGGCGTCCTCGGCATCGTCTTCATCGCTCTGCCCAGCCTGATCCTGCACCCGATAGCCTCACCTGATCGCAACGCTTACATGTGATGCCTACATGGTCTGGTCAGTTCGTGACGGCTTCATGACGCGGGCGCCGACGCACTGTCTTGGTACCTCCCCGCATGAAAGGCTGGCAGGCAGCTGCTTGATGGCATGGCGCGAGATGTGCCCTCGTGATCGGGGTAGGGAACGCCTGCTGCAGCAGAGACTTTCCTGCTTTATGCCTCGCGTTTGCAGCGCTCAACGATGGCGCGCACGAGCTCAGCCGCGTCCACCTCCAACGCGTCAGCAATCCTGACCAAGACGGCCAGCGAGGGCTGCGTCTGCGCCACTTCCACGCGCGCGATGAAGGACCGGTGGACGTCCGCGCGGTGCGCCAACTCCTCTTGGCTGATGTCAATGCGGCCGCGGCGCGCTTTGATTTCAGCGGCGGCGGCTCGCAATACCAGTTCGTCTTGGGCTTTGCGCATCCTCGGAAATGGTGAGGATGTGGTCGCATATATGCACCCGCATATATGGTACAAAGCGAGATTGAACCGATCTCGCGCATGGCCGCAAGGCAGCTGCCCAGACGGTCCCCATCGAGCCGGTTAAACCGGCGCCACGTCTCGCCTGAGGAGGCCAAGAACATGAAGACTCGCCCGTTTGCGGCAACCGCTGGCCTGGTCGCGGTGGTATTGCTGAACGCTGTCGCAGTGCATGCAGCCGATACCGGGCCGCGCCGCCAGAGCGGCGATCGAGCCGCAGATCGGAGCAATACGGCTCTGGCTGTATCCAGCATTCCGGATGCGGTCCTCCTTGCTGCCGCGATAGCCGCGCGCAAGGACTCCGATCCTGAACTGAACGGGTCCATCCGAGACTTCCGCCCAGCGCCAGCCTCTGCGGAGCGGCGCTGACCGCATCAGCCTAGACCAAGGCCGCGAGGTCTGCATGTGCAGACCGGGGCTCGGCCGCATGCCCCCAGTGCTTCCCTTCGATCAAACTAACATGACCCTGTCTGCCCTCCGCCCCTGTCGCAGCCTCATCGCTACCGTGCTCCTCGTCGCCCTGAGCGCCGGGGCTGTGCAAGCAGCATCAATCTACAAGCCGCAAGACACGAAGGGCTTGATCGCCGTCTACGACCTCCTCGGCGTGAAGCTGGGCATGAGCGAGGCCGAGGCCGTGGCTGCGATCCGAAAGCGCTTCCCGCCGGGCAGCAAGGACGCCAACGACCGGCCGATCAATCTCAAGCAGTCTGACTACGAGCTCACCAGCCCGGCGACCGGTGCCAAGGTGAAGGCGGGCATCCGGTTCGACCTGCATCCGGAAACGAAGTCGAACTTCGACTTCGTGAAGGTCTTCGTACACGAAGGGAAGGTCTGGGCCGTTTGGCGCGATGACGCGAGCGGCCGCTATGTCTACGAGAAGATGGTCGCCGACGTGCAGGCCAAGTACGCGGACGCCGCGCCCATCAAGAGCGCCTTCATGATCGTGAACGGTGGCACCATCGCGCCGCAGCAAGGTGATCCCGCCATCCACGGTGCCGAGCTGTTCGAAGGGCAGTGCTTGGACTTCCCGTTCGTCCGCAGCGGCAGCGGTGACAAGATCAGGCTCGACCCCGCCTGTCGCAAAGCTTTCGGCGTCAGCTACCAGCCCCAGCACCGGAACGGGGTCAAGATCCTGGCGTCCGGATTCGGCCAACTGGTGGACCTCGATGCAGGGCGCTCGTTCGTGAAGTACATGGCTTCTGGCGCGGGCAACATCAATGGCGAGAAGCCGAGGACCGGCGACGCGAAGCTCTGACAGGTCTTGGGCGCAGTCTCCGAGTGCTGATGCCGGTTGGCATCCCCTCGGGGCTCTGGACCATTGTCCTTGATTGAGAAATATATATTTCTCAGTTGGTAGCGTATGCTTCAAACATGTGGAGCATGCTTTGCCTGACCCTGCCGACCCAGCCCAACGCCGTGCGCCTGCGTGTCTGGCGCGCGCTGAAAACACTGGGTTGTGGCGCGCTGCGTGATGGCGTCTACGTCCTGCCAGAAGCGCAGGCGGCACTGTTCGATCCTCTGGTTGCCGAGGTGCAGGCCCACGGTGGCCAAGCCAGCGTGCTGGAACTGTCCGCCCGCGACGAGACCCGTCGGGCCGAAGTGCTGGCGCTGTTCGACCGCAGCGAGGCCTACGCCCATTGGCAAACGGAGGCGCATGCACTGCTCGACGCCTTGCCCACGCTGGAAGAGACCGAGGCCCGGCGGCGCTGGCGCGGCACGGCCGAGGCCTTGCAGGCGCTGCAGCGCATCGACTACTACCCCGGCGCCGCCGCTGAGCAGGCCAACGCAGAACTAGCGGCGCTGCGCCAGGCGCTTGACGCGTGTTTCTCGCGCGGTGAACCCGTGGCCCAGGCGCCGCATGGCATTGCGCGGCTGGACGCGCGCAAATTCCAGGGCAAGCGCTGGGCCACGCGCGCTCGGCCCTGGGTCGACCGCCTGGCCTGCGCTTGGTTGATCCGCCGCTTCATTGACCCCGCTGCCCAGTTCCTCTGGCTGGTCGATCCAGCAGGCACCACGCCTCCGCCGCGCGGCGCGCTGGGGTTCGACTACGACGGCGCGCGCTTCACGCACGTGGGTGCGCGGGTCAGCTTCGAGGTGCTGGCAGCGGCCTTCGGGCTGGACGCCGACGCCCGCCTGCAGCGCATTGCCCGCACGGTGCACTTCCTGGACGTCGGCGGCATTCCGGTGCCTGAAGCCGCGGGCATGGAAGCCGTGCTGGCCGGCATGCGCGAGGTGCACGCCGACGACGATCAACTGTGCCTCGCGGCAGCGGCCGTGTTCGACGCGCTGCATGCCGCCCCGGCCACACCGACATGACCATGAGCACCACCGCCACCCCCGAGGCGTCCAGCACGCCATCCACCTCGCCTGGCGACCCTGCCACGCAGCCGCCCGCCAGTGTGAGCTTTGCCGAGGCCTTCCGCTTTTGGCTCAAGCTGGGCTTCATCAGCTTTGGCGGGCCGGCCGGCCAGATCGCGATCATGCACACCGAGCTGGTCGAGCGCCGGCGCTGGATCAGTGAGCAGCGTTTCCTGCATGCGCTGAACTACTGCATGCTGCTGCCCGGGCCGGAGGCCCAGCAACTGGCCACCTACATCGGCTGGCTGATGCACCGCACCTGGGGCGGCATCGTGGCCGGCGCGCTGTTCGTGCTGCCCTCGCTGTTCATCCTGATCGCGCTGAGCTGGATCTACCTGCGTTTCGGCGATGTGCCGCTGGTGGCCGGCCTCTTCTTCGGCCTGAAACCGGCGGTGACGGCGTTGGTGCTGCACGCCGCGCACCGCATCGGCACGCGGGCGCTGAAGAACCGCTGGATGTGGGGCATCGCGGCGGCCTCGTTCATCGCCATCTTCGCCTTCGACACGCCGTTCCCGGCCATCGTGCTGGCGGCGGGCTTGATCGGCCACCTCGGGGCACGGCGCTGGCCGCAGGTGTTCGCACTGGGCGGCGGGCATGGCAGCGCCAAGGCCAGCTACGGGCCGGCCCTGATCGACGATCACACGCCCACGCCGGCCCATGCCCGCTTCTCGCGCAGCCACCTGGGCCGCGTGCTGGGGGTCGGCCTGGGTCTGTGGGCGCTGGCGATGGCGGTGCTGGTCGCGGTGGACGGCCTGCAGGGCACGCTCACGCAGATGGGCTGGTTCTTCACCAAGGCGGCACTGTTGACCTTTGGTGGCGCCTACGCCGTGCTGCCCTATGTGTACCAGGGCGCGGTGGACACCCACCAGTGGCTCAGCGGCCCGCAGATGATCGACGGGCTGGCCCTGGGCGAGACCACGCCCGGCCCGCTGATCATGGTGGTGGCCTTCGTGGGCTTCGTCGGTGGCTGGCTGAAGCAGGCCCTTGGGCCTGACGCGCTGTTTCTCGGCGGGGCGCTGGCTGCCACCGTGGTCACCTTCTTCACCTTCCTGCCGTCCTTCGTTTTCATCCTGGCCGGCGGCCCGGTGGTCGAGGCCACGCACGGCAAGCTCGGTTTCACGGCGCCGCTGTCGGCGATCACGGCCGCAGTGGTTGGTGTGATCCTGAACCTGGCGATGTTCTTCGCCTACCACGTGTTGTGGCCGCAGGGCTTCGGCGGGCGCTTCGATGGGCTGTCGGCGTTGATCTGCGCTGGGGCCGCACTGGCGCTGTTCCGTTTCAAGGTCGGCGTGCTGCCGCTGCTGGGGGCCTGCGCGGCCATCGGCCTGGCGGCGCACTGGCTCGTTCCCCTGGTCCGCTGAAGGAGTTTCCATGGATGCCCGCCCGCAGAACCTGCCCTTCGACCCAGCGGTGCTGCAGGGCCTGTCGCCCCGCCTGATCAGCAGCCACCACCAGAACAACTATGGCGGTGCGGTGAAGCGGCTGAACGCCATCCGTGTCCAGCTGGCGGCGATGGCGCCCTCGGCCGCTCCCGACTTCCAGCTCAACGGCCTGAAACGCGAGGAGCTGATCGCCACCAACTCGATGCTGCTGCACGAGCTGTACTTCGGCAGCCTGGGTGGCGACGGTGTGACGCTGACGCCGGCCATGACGCTGGCGCTCGAGGCCAACTTCGGCAGCGTGGCTCGGTGGCGTGACGAGTTCACGGCCTTGGGCAAGGCCCAGGGCGGCGGCTCGGGTTGGGTGCTGCTGGTGTTCCAGCCGCGTGAGGGCTCGCTGGTCAACCAGTGGGCGGCCGACCACACGCATGCGGTGGCCGGCGGCGTGCCCATCCTGGCGCTGGACATGTACGAGCACGCCTACCACCTGGACTTCGGCGCGGCCGCGGGCGCCTACGTCGACGCCTTCATGGCCAACATCGACTGGGCCGCCGTGTACGGGCGCTACCAGCAGGCCGTGCACGCGGCCAGCGAGCCCTTTGGTGCCGCGCAGGACGACATCGGCGATGCGCTGCTGCTCGATGTGCGCCGGGCCGGTGTGTTTGACCAGGCGGGCACGATGCTGCCCGGGGCACGCTGGTGCGACCCGTCGACCGTGGCCAACTGGTCCGGCGAGGTACCTGCCGACCGGGCCCTGGTGGTCTATTGCGTCTACGGCCACGAGGTCGGGCGGGTCACCGCGATGCGCCTGCGCGCCGCAGGGCTGAATGCACGCTACCTGCGTGGCGGCATCGACGCGTGGCAGGCCGCAGGGCGGCCGTTGGCCGACAAGCCTGCGGCAGGGTCAGCGACATGACCACACCGGCACCGAGGGTCGCGCTGCTGTACCCCGGTGACCGGGCAGCGCGCGACCTGGCCGATCCGGCGGCCAGCCGCTTCGCCGCGCTCTTCGAGGCCCTGGCGGCAGCGGGTGTGCGCGCCGAGCCCGCCGTTTACCACGACGACTTCGCCGACGAGGTGGCCGCGCAATTGCGCGGTGTGCAGTCCGTGCTGGTGTGGTGCAACCCCATCGAAGACGGGCGTCGCCGCGACCTTCTGGATGCGATGTTGCGCGAGGTGGCCCAGGCGGGCGTGCTGGTCAGCGCCCACCCTGACGCGGTGCTGCGCCTGGGCACCAAGGACGTGCTGTACGAGACCCGCGATCTGCCCTTCGGCAGCGACGTGCACCGCGCCGACAGCCTGGCGCAGCTTGCATCTGAGCTGCCGCAGCGCCTGCGCCAAGGCGCGCGCGTGCTCAAGCAGCACCGTGGCCACAGCGGCATCGGCGTGTGGCGTGTCGAGCGGGCCGGCGACGGTGATTTGCTTGTGCAGCACGCCCAGCGTGGCTACACGCCGCAGCGCATGGACCTGGCCGGCTTGATGGCAACGCTGGCGCCGTACTTCGCCCCGGAAGCCGGTGGCCACATGCTTGACCAGGCCTGGCAGCCTCGCCTGGCCGAGGGCATGGTGCGCGCCTACCTGGTCGAAGACCGCGTGGTGGGCTTTGGCGTCCAGGCCGTGAATGCCTTGCATCCCGATGCACCGCTACCGGGGCCTCGGCTGTACCACGGGCCCGACCTGGCCGAGTTCCAGGGGCTGAAGCAGCAACTGGCGTCGGGCTGGATCACGCTGCTGCGCGAACGGGTCGGCCTGGCGCACGAGCAGCTGCCGCTGCTGTGGGATTGCGACTTCATGCATGGCGCGGCGGGCGCGGACGGTACTCCACGCTTCGTGCTGTGCGAGATCAACGTCAGCAGCGTGTCGCCGTTTCCGCCATCGGCGATCACCCCGCTGGTCGAGGCGGTGGGGCGCCGCGCCGGCGCGCCAAGACCGGTCGCAGACTGAGCTCGCTCGCCCCGCGCCTGGGCTTCAGTGCCTGTGCGTGTGATGCACGTCAGGCACATGGGCGTGCGCATGGCGCTGCGCCGTGTGCTGGTGCGGATGGCTGTGCTCGTCCGTGGGCATGGGCTCGTGCTGGTGGTCATGGTGTCCATCGTCATGGCGATGGGCATGCTCGTGCGCCAGCGCTTCGTGCGTGTGCTCGTGACCATGTGACTCGGCCAGGTGCAGGACCACGCCAGCCAGCATCAGCCCGCTGCCCAGTGCCATCAGACCGCTGGCTGAGCGGTCACCCAGGGCCACCGCGACCGCCGCGCCGATGAAGGGCGCGAAGGCGAAGACCGACCCCGTGCGGGCGGCGCCAAAGGCCCGTTGCGCCAGCAGGTAGAAGCGCAGGCTCAAGCCGTAGCCCGTCGCGCCGATGGCGAACAGGGCCAGCGCGGCAGCAGCCGACGGCCAGGGCTCGCCGAAGAGCATGGCCAGCAGCACGGTGGCCGTGACGCCGAGCAGCGCCTTGGCCAGCACTACCTGTCCGGGGTCGCGCTCGGCCAGTGCCCGGGACAAGGTGTTGTCCACACCCCAGGCGGCTGTCGCCACCAACACGGCCAGAAGACCCAAGAGTTGCGCGCCCACTGAACCTGACCTGATGCCCTGGTCCAGCACCAGCACCATGCCGCCGGCCAGCAGCAGGGCCATCGCCGACCAGACCCGACCGTCCATGGTCTCGCGATACTGGCGCCAGGCCAGAACGGCGGTGAACAGCGCTTCCAGCGTCAGCATCAGCGACGCGCTGGTGCCGCTGGTGTGCTGCAGGCCCCAGGCCAGTGCCACGGGCCCGATCACCGCACCAAAGGCCGCCATCGCCAGTAGCCGGGGCAGGTCGGTAGCCTGCAGCCGGGCCTCGCGGTCAATGCCTCGTCGCGAGAGCAGGCCCACGGCAGCGGCGCCGGCGTAGAGCAGCGCGGCTGTGCTGAATGCGCCCATCCCAGCCCCAAACTGTTGTACCAGCGGCGTGCTGATGCCAAACAGAGCCGCAGCAAGCAAGGCGAGCAGGCCGCCGCGCAAGGCCGGCAGCAGGGGTGAAGGATGGGCTGGCACGTTCATTACTTGACGGTGAAGCGCACGGTGATGGCCTTGGCGGCCGATGTGGTCAGCGCGGCCACGACCTTGGCGCCCTTGGCCAGCTTGACGCCCTTGGCTTCGAGCTTGTCGCCGGCCACCACCAGGTCGGCCTCCGACTTTTCGGCGCCGTTGAGCACGGTCAGCTTGCCCTTCAGGCCGGTCGGCGCCATCGGCTTGCCATGGTCCTCCACATAGATCACGGCGCCGTCGGGTGCTGCAACCAGCTCGAACGACAGGTCGCTGGCGGTGGCCACCACACCACCGTGCTTGGCCTGGCCGCCGCCATGGGCGTGGGCCGTCGTGAAGCACAGTGCCGACAAGCCGAGCATCACCACGGCCAACAGATTCTTCATCATCGCTTCGATCTCCTGAGAGGGTGCGGCGCACTGGAACAGGCGGCGCCGCCGAGCCTGATTGCACGTCAATAGGCTTCCTGAACGCCTGCCGATTCCGGCCGCGCGTCCAGCTCGGGCTGCAACAGGCGCTGGGTGGCTGGCCGGCCGAACAGCCAGAACAGCACGGGTGTGAGCAGGGTGTCCAACAAGGTCGAGCTCACCAGGCCGCCGAAGATGACTACCGCCACTGGGTGCAGGATCTCCTTGCCCGGTGCGTCGGCGGCCAGCAGCAGCGGTGTCAGCGCGAAGGCGGCCACCAGTGCGGTCATCAGCACCGGCGTCAGCCGCTCCAGCGAGCCGCGCACGATCATCGCCTGCGAGAAGCTTTCGCCCTCGAACTTGCACAGGTTGATGTAGTGGCTGATCTTCAGGATACCGTTGCGCGTGGCAATGCCGGCCAGCGTGATGAAGCCCACCATCGAGGCCACTGACAGGCTCACGCCCGCGATCCACATTGCTGCCACCGCGCCGATCAGCGCCAGCGGGATGTTGGCCATGATGATGCCGGCCAGCACCGCCGAGCGGTAGCGCGAGTACAGCACCAGGAACATCATCACCAGCGACACCATCGACAGCCCGGCAATCAGCCGCGTGGCCTGCTCCTGGGCCTGGAACTGGCCCTCCAGGCTGATGAAGTTGCCGCCGGGCAGCGGCGTCTTGGCGATCACGCCGCGGATGTCTGCGATGACGCGGCCCATGTCGCGGCCATCGGTGTTGGCGTAGACGATGATGCGGCGCCGTCCGTTCTCGCGCCCGATCTGGTTCGGGCCATCGGTCTCTTCCACGGTGGCGATGCTGGACACGGGAATGCGCCCGGCCGGCGTGTCGATCAGCGTGCGCGCCAGGTCCTGTGGGCTGCGCTGGTGGTCGGGCAGGCGCAGCACCAGCTCGTAGCGACGCGGGCCGTCGACGATGTCGGCACCGTGAGCGCCGTCGGTCAGCGCCTTCAGCACGCGGATGGCCTCGCCCGGCGACAGGCCGGCCTGGGCTGCCCTGCGGTGGTCCAGGCGCACGCTGATCTGCGGGATCAGCACCTGTTTCTCCACCGTCAGGTCGACCAGCCCGGGCACCGCGGCCAGTTGGCCGCGCAACTGCTCGGCCAGGCCGCGCAGCGTGTCGGTGTCGTCGCCGAAGACCTTGACGGCCACCTGCGCCCGTACGCCTGACAGCAGGTGGTCCAGCCGGTGGCTGATGGGCTGGCCGATGGTGGCCTGCGCCGGCAGCGAGGACAGCCGGCCACGGATGTCGGCCATGATGGTTTCCCGATCACGCGCTGATCGCTTCAGGTCCACGTCGATCTCGGCCGAGTGCACGCCTTCGGCGTGTTCATCCAGCTCGGCACGGCCGGTGCGCCGGCCCACCTGCGTGACCTCAGGCACCTGGCGGATCAGCGTCTCGGCCACCGCGCCGACCCGGTTGGCTTCGGCCAGCGAGGTGCCCGGCTGCATCACCAGGCCCAGCACCAGCGAGCCCTCGTTGAAGGCGGGCAGGAAGGCGCGCGGAAAGAAGGGTACGGTGGCCGCAGCGCCGGCCACGGCCAGCACCGCCAGGCCGATGAGCAGCTTTGCGCGGCCGAAGGACCAGGCCAGCAGCCGCGTGTCCTGCCGTTTGAGCCAAGCCACCAGCGGGCTGTCGCCATGGTCCAGGCGCTTCATGGTCGGCAGCAGGTAGCAGCTCAGCACCGGCGTGACGGTCATCGAAACGAGCATGGACGCGAGGATGGACACGATGTAGGCGATGCCCAGCGGCGTGAAGAGCCGCCCCTCGATGCCCGGCAACGCGAACAGCGGCACAAACACCAGCACCACGATGACCGTGGCGTAGACGATGCCCGAGCGCACCTCCACGCTGGCGCGCCGCACTATCTCCAGCACCGGCAGCGGGTTGGCCGCCGAGCGGTTCTGCTTCAGGCGCCGCAGGATGTTCTCCACGTCCACCACCGCGTCGTCGACCAGTTCGCCGATGGCGATGGCCAGGCCGCCCAGCGTCATCACGTTGATCGACTGGCCCAGCCACTGGAACACCAGGGCCGTGACTGCCAGCGACAGCGGAATCGCTACCAGCGAGATCGCCGTGGTGCGCGCCGACAGCAGGAAGGCGAACAACACGATGGCGACCATAATGGCGCCGTCGCGCAGCGCTTCCGACACGTTGCCGATGGAGGCCTGGATGAAGTCGGCCTGGCGGAACAGCACGCGCGGTTCGGACAGACCCTTGGGCAGGCCCTGCTTCAGCTCGGCCAGCGCCGATTCGATCTGCGCCGTGAGCTTGACGGTGTCGGCATCGGGCTGCTTCTGCACGCTGACCACCACCGCCGGCAGGCCGTTGTAGCCGGCGTCGCCGCGCTTGAGACCCGCGGCAAAGGCCACCGTGGCCACCTGCTCCAGCAGGATGGCGCGGCCGTCCTTCCAGGCCACGGCAATGCCCGCCAGGTCTTCGACGCGGTTGGTTCGCCCCAGGTGGCGGATCAGGTACTCGCGGCTGTTCAGGTCGATGAAGCCCCCACCGGCGTTGCCGGCAT
Source organism: Aquincola tertiaricarbonis (assembly GCF_023573145.1). GTDB lineage: Bacteria > Pseudomonadota > Gammaproteobacteria > Burkholderiales > Burkholderiaceae_C > Aquincola > Aquincola tertiaricarbonis_B. The sequence continues at coordinate 2,939,486 of NZ_CP097636.1, read as the reverse complement.
AGCCCTCGAGCGCCTGCTCCACCTGCGTCAGCGATACGCCGAACTGGGCCAGGCGCGCCGTGTCTGGGGCCACGCGCAGCGTGCGCACCTCGCCGCCGATGGGGATGACCTGCGAGACGCCGGGGATCGACAGCAGTCTGGGCCGCAGCACGAAATCGGCGTACTCGCGGGCCGCCATCGGCGACGCCGCGGCCTGGCCCTGGCCGGCCGCCAGCGGCAGGGCCACCAGCATCACCTCGCCCATGATGGACGACACCGGCCCCATCACCGGCGTGATGTCGCCCGGCATCTGCGCGCGCACCACGGCCAGCCGCTCGGCTACCAGCTGGCGGTTGCGGTAGATGTCGGTGCCCCAGTCGAACTCGGCATACACCAGGGACAGGCCCACGCCCGAGGTGCTGCGCACGCGGGTGACGCCCGGCATGCCGTTCAGGGCAGTCTCCAGCGGGAAGGTGACGAGTTGCTCCACCTCCTGCGGCGCCATGCCGCCGGCTTCGGTCAGCACGGTGATCAGCGGCTTGTTGAGGTCGGGGAAGACATCGACCGGCGTGCGCCACGCAGTGAGCGCGCCATAGACCATCAGCAGCGCGGCCGCGGCCAGCACCAGCAGGCGGTTGTGCAGGCTGTAACGAACGATCCAGTTGAACATGAGGGTCGCTCCCGTTCAGCGGATCTGTGCGATCAGCGGTGCACCCTGCACCACGACGCGGTTGTCAGCGCTCAGGCCCTGCGTCACCACCACCGTGCCTGCATCCAGCGGCCGAAACTGCACCGGTTGCGGGATGAACCGTTCCGCACCGGACTTGATCCAGACGATGGCTTCGTTGGACGGGTTGCGCACCACGGCCTGGGCCGGCAGCACGACGCCCTTGATGCGCTCGTTCGACCGGGCCACCACGGTGACCGGCTGGCCGATGGCCAAGGGCAAGAATGGCAGGGCGGCCCCCGGCTTCGACGCACTGACGGCAAAGGTGATGGGCAGCACACCGTCGCGCAGCGAGCGGGAAGCCCCCAGCAGCCGTAGCGACACCTCGGGCACGCCCTGCAGCGACGCTCCGGCAACGCGGGCGGCCAGACGGGCATCGGCCGTCGTGGCTTCCACCAGCATGCGCGTCGGGTCCACCACCTCGAACAGCACGTCGCGTGGTTCCACCACCTGGCCGACGGCGAGGTCGGCACGGGCGATGACGCCGCTGACCGGGGCTGTCAAGGCTTCACGGGCGACCAGGCTGCCGCCGATGCTGCGTTCGCGCTCGGCCAGGCTGCGCGCTTCGGTGCGCGCGGTCTCGATCTCCTTGCGCGGCACCGTGCCCTCCAGGCCTTCGAGGCGCGCCAGGCGCTGCTCGGCCAGTTGCCGCTGCGCGCGCAACTCGGTCAGCTGGGCTTGCTGGGCGCCCTGGGCATACGGTTCGGCGTGGTGGCGCACATAGGCCAGCACCTCACCACGTTTCACCGACCGGCCGGCGACCGGCAAGCCTTGGGGGCCGGGCTCGATGCGCCCGCCATGCACAGCCTGCACACGGCCGCTCGCATTCGGGTCCATGACCACGCGGCCGGGCATCTCGACCGTGGCGGCGGCTTCCGATTCAGGCGCCAGCACCGTGCGGATGGCCATGCGCCGTTGCGCGAGCTTGGGCACGTTCACGCTGCCGTCAGGCAGGCGGGCCAGGCCGGAGGCGTTTACGGCTGCGCCCGGCGCGTCGAGATGTTCACCATTGGGGCCGTGCGCACCCGGTGCGGCGTGGGCCGGCCAGGCCCACAGCAGGCTGTTTGCGAGTGCGGCGGCTGCGGTGGCGGTGATGACTGCGCGCAGGCCGGGGCGGGTTGATCGAGCTTGCGTCATCACAGGCCTCCTTGCGTCAGGCCCGCGCGACGTCGGCGCTGCCGCCGCCAGGCGATGGCGCCGATCAGGCCCAGGGCTGCGACGCCAGCGCCGATCCAGGCGGCGCGTTCCAATTCGTGGTCATGCCCGTGGTCGTCCTTCGCGGCGGTGGTGGCTGCGCGACCGCCGGCGCTCACCAGCGTGCCGTCGAGCAGGTCGCTGTCTTGCCCCGCCACCAGGGTGAAGACCAGGCCGTGCTCGCCCGGCGTAGCCAATGCTTTCAGCAAGGCAGCGTCGGTGACGGCGTAGTCGCCTTGCTCCGAACGGAACGCCGCCACCGCCTTCAGCGCACCGCTTTCGACGCTGAGCTGGGCGCCGAGCACGGGCTCGTTGGACTCGTAGCGGTCCACCACGATGGCCAGTTCGCCCGGGCGCAGGTCGGCCACGAGCTCGAAGGCCTCGGACTTGGCTTCAACCCGAGGCAGGCTTGTGGGGGCGCGCAAGGCGGAGGGGCCATCCAGATGCTCGCCATTGGGACCATGGGCACCGGGGGCGGCGATGGCAGGCGCGTTGCCGCACAGAAGGAATGCCAGCAGAAAGGCCGTCGGCGCAAGCGCCAGCCAGGCCGGCATGGGGCGGAGTAAGAGGGGCTTGTTCATGGGAGGAGTCCAAGAGCTTGTTGGAGACGGGCGTGGGCAAGGCCCAGCGCCGCGGTCTGGCGGGCGACGGCGCTGTCGGCCTGCCCGGCGGCGGCCAGCGCGCGCAACTGGTCGGGCAGTGGTGTCTCTCCAGCGCGGAAGGATTTGTCGATGAGGGTCGCGCGTTCGCGCAGCAGGCGTGCGCGGGTGGTCTCGGCTTCGAGCTGGGCCTCGGCCGATCGCAGCGCTTCACGTGCGGCGGCGGTGTCGCTGTCCAGCTTTTCGCGCAGGCGCAGCTCGTGGGTTTCAGCCACGTCCAGCTCGGCGAGCGCGGCGGCTTCCAGCGGCCGGTTGCGGTCGTCGGTTCCAAAGGGCAGGCGCAGGCCGACGACCAGGCTGCCTTGGGTGGCTTCGGCCCGGCCGGGCACATCCTGGCGCACCCCCAGCGTCAATTCGGGCGCATCCCGGCGCGAGCGGCGCATCAGCTCTGCACGCTGGCGGGCCAGTTGGGTGGACTGGCTGGCGAGCTGGAGTTCCGGGTGTGGGGCCACCGGTCTAGTTGTCTCTTCGCCAGCCGGCCCGGCGAGGTCGGGCGCGGCAGCCAGTCCGGTGAGCAGGGTCCAACGCGCATGTGCTGCCTGCAGGCGCTGGCGCCCCTCGGTCTGCAGGGCGGAGGCAGCCAAGTGCTCGGCCTGCGCGGCCAGTGCATCGGCCCGCGCCAGATCGCCCGCCCGCACGCGGCGCGCCACATCATCGGCCAACTGTTTCAGGGCCTGCGTCTGGGCATCGGCCTGGGCGACCTCGGCCTGCAATGCGGCGACTTGCCACGCCACCTCGCGCAGTTCGCCGGCCAGGCGCAGCCGGGCTGCCAGGGCGGCTGCCTGGGCCTGCGCTGCCGCCGCGTCTGCGGTGCCTGCACGGGCAGCCCGCTGACCGGGCAGCCACAAGGGGATCGCCACCCCCAGTTCGGTCTCGCGACGGCCGGTGTTGCTCTGCAGGCGGTCGCTGCGGTGGCTGATCTCCAGCGACGGCGGCGCGGCCCACAAGCTGTCCGCAGCGGCGCGCTCGGCTTCGGCACGGCGGCGCTGGCCATCGCTTTCGCGGGCAACGACGGTGCGCTGCCAGGCGGCATCCAGGGCAGTGCGAAGCGGGACACGATCGACCGACAAGCCGGCATCGGCGGCGAGGCTGGCCCGGGGGCCTTCAACAGGTGTGGCAGGCTGGGCCACAGCGGGCCCGCCGGCCAGGCTGCCGGCGATCACGCAGGCAGACAGCCAAGGGAGAGGTTTCACGACGATCCTGACGATTCAGCAGCCGGGAGCGGCACAACGCGCATTCAGGTCACGCCGCAGGCGTGGTGGAAGATGGCGTGTGATGCCGGGCCGGCGGGAGGCCGGGCGTCCATGGGCGGACGCCCGCCGCGAGGGCGGGTCAGGCGCGGGGACGAGGCGGCCTGAGCAGGCCGTCGAGGGTGGGGTCGGGCACTGGGGTCTCGTGCAATCCGTTGGGGGCAGGCGACGCCAGAAGAGGCAGGCCGTGTGCCACCGCGGTGGTGAAGGCCGCCGTGGCGCTCAGGTGGTCGCTGAGCACGTGCTGCACCGATTCGTTTGAATCGTCGAGGTGGTAGGAGCCATCGTCATGGTGATGGTGGCCTTCTTCCTGCCAGTGCAACGCCGTGTGCTGGGCATCGGCCAGTGCATTCACCGTCGAACCCACCCGCCCAAGCGCCACCGATTGCCAGAAGATGGCAAACAGCATGACCAGGAGGACGGCGCGGCGTTGCATGAGGCGACCAGTTTACAGGACCATCTTTTCCGGGGTGCCTGCGCGGGCGCGCTCGCCGTGCAAGGTCAGCAGGAACTGTGCGACGTGTTGCTTCAGTCCTTCGCGCTCGGCAGCGCCAAGGCAGGCGTTGACCCGCAGCGTCAAGCCGCCGGGATCGCATGCCTGAATCTCGACGGCTGCTGGACCTTCGGTGTGAGTCCGCAGTGACGGATCGGGTGTCGAGGTGATGGAGCCTCCATCACCGGGCGGTGTGCCACCGGCCGTCAAGCGCTGGATGGCCAGCTTGGCGGGCAGGGGGCCTTCAGCATCCAGCAGCGCGAGGGCTTGCTCTTGGAAGCCCTCGACGTCCCGCGTCCAGGCCCCACGGAGACGCTTCACGTCATCGCAGCTGATCTCCAGCGGGTTCCGGAAGACCCTGAGCAGATCGGCGGGCAGCCCGGCCAGCCACATTTTTCGGCCGGCGTCGGCCTGGTCGATGCCCAGGGCTTCCGCCATCTGGCGCTGACTGCCGTACAGCTGAGCGTCCATCAGCTGCCGGTAGAACATGCCAGCTTCATATGCAGACAGCGGCGCGCGCTCCCTGTTCTCGGAGTGGGCCCGCCTTACCAGGTCCCCTTCGGCGAGCACCTCGACGATCGCTCTGATATGCAGCCCGAGCTCAAAGCAGGCTTGGCGGCGCCGATGGCCGTAGACCAGTTCGTAGCGCGGCTGCGAAGCGGCGCTGCGGCCCGAGGGCAGGGCGCGGACGAGGACGGGGATCTGGTTCCCACCATCATGTTGGATGCTCCGTTTGAGGTTTTGGAATGCGTCGCTGCGGTAGCTCTCGTCGTGCCGGTTGAACCAGCGCGACACATCGATCTGCCTGGGGTCCAGCAGCAGCACCGTCGGCGCTGACGCCTTCGGCTTCTCGCTACGCTGGGCCTGGCCAAGCTTGATCGTGGTCCGGATCTGGACAACCTTCTCCCCGCGCTTCACCGCCGCTCGCGCAACGCCGCGCACCGCCTGGTCAAGCCGGGCGCTGCGATGAACGCAGGCACCAACGCCTGCATGCAGGGCCGCGGCGTCGTTCACCGGTGCGGAGGCGACGAGAAGTTCAGGCGGATTGATCATGAAAGGACCAGGGGTTGCGACAAGAAGGCAGTCTGCCGAGACCTCGGAGGTTTGTCGCGCCGAGCGCAGGCAGCGCGCTGCCTGCGATGCCGGAGTGCACCGACGGACGGTGACGTGGTGACGTGGTGGCATGTCACCACGTCACCACGTCACCACGTCGCTGGCGTGGATCAGTCCCCCGACAGGGGCGGAAGGCCGCGCTGGCGCAGCAATTCACTCACCCCTGCCACCAGCAAGCGCTGCAACGACGTCTGTTCGCGCATGGCGAGTTCGGTGGCGCGGTGCCAGTCCGCAGGGCTGAGGCGCACGGCGATGCCGACGCGCTTGTTCTTGCCGCGCGTGGGCAGGATGCCAGGGGTGGCCGAGGCGCTCACCTCGTCCGCCGGCTTGACGGCGAACTTCTTCAGGCTGCTTGCTGCGTTTGCCATGCTTGTTCCTTCACGTGTTCGTACAACCAAGCCCAGTAGCCGTTGATCTCGTCGGCGGCCTTTGAGCCGCTGGGCGGGAACTCCGTTACCGCTCGACCGTCGGTCAGCGCGCGCGAGTACGCCCTGCGGTCGCCGATCACGATCGGCGCAACCCGGCCGCCGCCGCCCAGTGCTTCGATCGCCTGCATGACTTCAGGTGCGCGGGCGGGCGCGCGGTTCACGACGAAGGAATAGCCGCGGCCGGCCGACCGGGCCAGCGCCACCGACCTGGCGGTGGCCGACAGGTCGGGCATCGTGGGCTGACAGGGGATCACGACGTGATCGGCCGCGCGCAGCAGGGCGGTCGTGCCTGGTGCAGCGTGCGGCGGGCAGTCGATGACCGCCAGCTCGAAGCCTTCCGACGCGGCCCCTTCCAGAAGCTGGGTGATGGACGAGGGCTCGACGCGGGCGACGAAAGGGTCCACGGCTTGACGGTCCTGGGCCCAGCTGGCGACGGTGCCTTGCGGATCGGCGTCGATCAGGATCACCTGCATCGACCGCGCCGCCGCGACAGCGACATGCACGGCGAGGGTTGACTTGCCGGCGCCGCCCTTCTGGCTGAAGACGGCGATCTTCAGCATGGCGGCGTCCTCGATGCATCACCGCCGGCATGCCAGCATGTCGTCATGTCATCACTGTTGTTGGCGAGGTTGGGCCGGGCCGGCGGGTCATCGCGAGAGCTTGACTTCATGGCATGTCCTTGGGTTCGCTGAACAGATTCCTGGCGTTCTGGGCGCGGCGCACGGCGTCGATGTCGTTGGCGCTGGGCTCGGCCTCCAGGGGACGGCCTCCTCGGGCGTGGCGCGCCGGGGCGTAGCTGCGGCCTGCCGTCGCCGTGCTGGCGTGGCCCATCAAGGCGGCGACTTCCACCTTCGAGTAAGTCGCCTTGGCACGCGCGGCGAAGCAATGCCTGGCCGTGTACAGCGACGGATACCGGTCCCGGCCCGGAAAGGTCTCGCGGGCAACGTCACAGATCAGGTCGCGCACGCCGTCGTAGAGCGACTTGTAGCCGTCCTCGCCGAAGCTGCGCACCAATTCCAGAAAGGAGGCGACGACTGCCAGTTCCGTGCGGTCGCACTTGGCCAGGCCGATGGTCCGGGTCGCCGAATGCGCGCGCCCGTTCGTGGCCTTGGCGTTGACGACGACCAGCGATGCGCCATCGAGCGCAGCCCGGCGCCACTCGCAGGGCCGCAGGCCGGTCAGCAGTGTGGCGGTGATCCAGTGGCGGGCCGGGCTGGCCCAACTGCTGCGGGACCGGCCGAGCGCCTCGCCCAACCTGGTCCAGTCAACCATCGACAGCCACTTGGCCTTTTGTTGTGCGCCGCGCAATGTCTGAAGGTTCAGCGCTCGCCGCGCCCGTAGCTCATCCTGTCGGTCGGACTCGCTCGCCGAAGGTTCGGGGTCGATGATCTTCAGCACGTCCCAGTCCCGCTCACCCGGCTCTGCCTCGATCAGGTGCAGGATGGCTGCGCGGTACAGGCGTGCGGTGGCCTCGGTCACGGTGGGTTCCAGGCAAGCGTAGGCGATGGCCACGCGCACGTTGCGGTCCGGGATCTCGGCCATCTCGCCCGCTGCCAGCAGCTTGGCGGCGTGGCGTTCGAGCCGGGCCACGACACGTCTGTAGAAGCTCTGCGTCTCCCGCGTTTGGGTGAGTTGTGTGGTTCGCATTTCAGGCGCGCTCATGTGGTTGTTAATGCGGCGTGGTGGTGGTGCTGAAATGCGACTAGGGGCGTGCTGCCTGAAATGCGAGATCAGGCCGCTGCGGTGCCGGGTCCCGCTGGGGCCGGCGACGCGGCGTCGGCCGGTCGGCCGCAGGCGCCGGCGACCCGCTCCGTCATCATCTGCGCCACCTTGTGGCTGTTGGCGTGCCAGCCCGACTTCCACCGCTTCCCTTCCAAGACAGTGAGTTCTTGGACGATGGCCGCAGCCTCTTTCAGGCCTGCGAAGTCGATGCCGAAGGTGAGGCAGCGATCGACGTGCTCGCGCAGCCGCAACATCAGCGGCTTGTCGTTGTCGGCAAAAGCCGCCGCATCGACATAGGTATCCAGGTGCGTCGCGTTGCCGCGATTTCCAGCGGCGCCACGCCCTGCCTGCAGCCGAAGCTCGGTGTCCTGCGATGCGTGGCCGACGATCAGTTCAGCGTCGCCGACCGGCACCCCGCGCACGTGCATGCGCGTGATGGCGGTGTGCCTGAACGAATGGAACACTTTCTTGGCGGTCTTCAGATCGCAGTCGCGCAGATGCTCCGAGTACACGCGGGAGAGGTGCTTGGAGGGATCGTTCTTCCGCGTCTTGTTCATCGGGCGATGCGGAAACAGCGCCTGTGCGCCGGCCAGGCGCAGCTTCTCGACGTAGGCCAGGAAGCCGAGTTCGACGAGCGCCGACGCGATGGGAATCCTGCGGACGGAGTTCTGGGTCTTGGGCCCGTCGCTGTCGTTGAGTTCCTCGCTGATGTTGATCACCCACAGCTGCGACGGCGCGTCGAGCACGATGTCGGCCACGCGCAGGCCGACGAGTTCTCCCGCGCGTGCGCCGCTGAAGAGCGCCAGCAGCGGCGCCCAGAAGTCATCCGCCGCGTTCAGGTTGCGCAGATAGCGCCGCGGTTCGAAGATGCCCTGGATCTCGGCTTCATCGAAGAGGTCGTAGTGGTTGGACTTCTTCTCCTTGCTGGAGATCACGCGGTACTGCGCGGTGGCTCGGTCGAAGGCGTCGTCGATCGGGCTGATGGCGATCCAGTCGTTGGCCAGCGCCTGCACGAAAAAGTCTTGGAGGTGGCCAAGCGCTTTCTTGACCGTGCGCGCGTTGAGGGTCTTCAGCTCTGCCTTGGTCGGCTCGACCGCGGTGTCTTCAGGCGACGTCGCCGCACGCTTGCGGTCTGCGAGGGCCACCCTGGCGGCCTTCGACGGACGCTTGGCGTAGCGATCGACGAAACCTTTGACGTCGGACCGGGTGACTTCGTGGACACACACGGTCTCTCGGTCGCGGCCTTGCGCAGCCAGATCATCGAGCAGCATGGTCAGCGTGCGCAGCTTCTCGCCGGGCGTGCTGCGGGTGCCGCGCGTGACCTCGGCGGCCGATCCCGCGTTCGCGGCAGCGACGAACTGCTGGATGGCCTCGACCATCGGCGTCGGGCGAGCGACGCGGTGAGCGCCGCTGGCGGCCTGCTTGAGGTCCTGCACGAGGCTGGCCATCGCCTGGCTGGGATCTTCGCCGCGGCGGATGGCCTTCATCAGCGCGTCGCGCAGGTCGCCGTTCTGCGTCAGGAAGCTCTGGAAGAGGCGGAGGTCGTTGTCGTCCTTGATCTCGGCTTCGATGCCGCCCGGCAGCTTGAGGTTGAGCGGGGTGATCAGGTGCCGGAGATCGGCGGCAGGGTCCTTGGACATGGCGGCGCGCAGTCGTTCGAGTTCTAAGTTGAGCTCGAGCGCGAGGATGCGTGCTGTCCGGCAGTCCTTCGTGCGAAGGGAGACCCTGATCTCGCGGCGCGCGCCCACGCGCTCGCGCAGAGGCACCGGCACGATCCACCGGAAGGTGAAGGTGCCGTGTCGGTTGCGGGCGAGTCGAGCGGGCTTGGCGGCCAAAAGTGGATACCCTAGGTGGATACCCCGGCCAAGAAAAAAGCCTCGCAAGTCTTTGACCTGCGAGGCTATTTTAGATTTTGGTGGCGCTTCAGGGATTCGAACCCCGGACCTGCGGATTATGATTCCGTCGCTCTAACCGGCTGAGCTAAAGCGCCTTGGAGCCTTGCAGTATAGCGACAAATTTTGTGGCGTGTCCAGCGTCACGCGCGACAATCTGCACATGTTCAGTTTCTTCAAGAAAAAGCCGCCCCCGCCACCGCCGGGACCGCCCGCGGTTGACCTGCGCACGCTGCGGCCCGCGCCCCTGGCCACGCCCGCGCCGGCTCCGGCCCCGGTGCCTGCACCGGCGGCCGTGCCCCCGGCAGCGCCCGTCCCGACACCGGCCGCCGCACCCATGCTGGCTCCGGCGGTGCCACCGGCGGCACCCGTCACGGCCTTCCAGCCGCCTGCCGTGCAGCCCGCCATGCCGGTGCCTGCGCCCGCGGCGCCGGTGTTCGCGCCCGCACCTGCACCCGCACCCTTGGCCGCACCCGCGCCGGCCCCAGTGGCGCCTCCTGGCGTGGACCTGCGCACGCTGCGCCCGCCGCCGGCACCGCCCGTTGCCGCGCCGGCCAGCCCGGCGGTGGCGCCCCGTCCCGCGCCCGCACCGGCGCCCCGCCCCCCGGCCGCCGCCCCGGTGCACGCCGACCTGCGCGGCGCGATGGCCAACTTCGATGCGCCGCTGGAGCGTACCGAGTGGGTCAGCAAGCTCAGCCAGGGCCTGCGCAAGACGGGCTCCAGCATCGCGCAGGTGTTCTCCGGCACCAAGATCGACGATGCGCTGTACGAAGAGCTGGAAAGCGCGCTGCTGATGGCCGACGCCGGCGTCAAGGCCACGCAGTGGCTGCTCGACGACCTCAAGCGTCGGGTCAAGGAAGCCGGCGTGACCGAGCCGATGGCGGTGAAGGGCCTGCTGGCCGATGCCATCGCCGCGTTGCTGCAGCCGCTGGAGCGCCCGCTGGTGATCGGCGAGGCCACGCCTACCGTGATGATGGTGGTGGGCGTCAACGGCGCCGGCAAGACGACCAGCATCGGCAAGCTCACCCGCCACCTGGCCGATGCCGAGCAGAAGGTGCTGCTGGCCGCGGCCGACACCTTCCGCGCTGCCGCGCGTGAGCAGCTCACGGTGTGGGCCGGCCGCAACCGGGTGGAAGTGGTTAGCCAGGAAGGCGGCGACCCCGCGGCCGTGACCTACGACGCGGTGATGGCCGGCCGCGCGCGCGAATGCGATGTCGTGATCGCCGACACCGCCGGCCGCCTGCCCACCCAGCTGCACCTGATGGAGGAGCTGAAGAAGATCCGCCGCGTGATCGCCAAGGCGCAGCCCGACGCACCGCACGAGGTGCTGCTGGTGGTGGATGGCAACACCGGCCAGAACGCGCTGACGCAGGTCAAGGCCTTCGACGAGGCGCTGCAGGTCAGCGGCCTGATCATCACCAAGCTCGACGGCACGGCCAAGGGCGGCGTGCTGGCCGCCATCGCGCTGTGGGCGCGTGAGCGCAGCGCCAAGCAGCCGGGCCTGCGGCCGCTGGTGGTGTATTTCATCGGTGTGGGTGAGCAGCTCTCCGACCTGGAGACCTTCAATGCGCGTGAATTCGCGCACGCGCTGCTGAACTGACAGCGCGCACTGCGGTCCGGTTCAGATCGAGCCGGGCCGCAGCGGCGGGCCGGCGTCGCCGCCGGGGTCCAGGTCGTCGAACCAGGTCGACGGCGGTGTCTCGCGGTCGGTGGGCGGGTGGCTGTTGGGGTGGCGCTCCAGCACCAGCGGCACCGGCAGGCCCAGCCCGTGGGCCGGCCCGGGGCGCGGCGGTGTGGCCACCACATCGCCATGCATGGGCTCTTCCTGGGGCTGCCGGGCCGGCACCGGCACACCGGGTCGCGCGACAGGCAGCACCGCCTCGCGCAGCGCATCGGGCACGGGCAGGGCGCCCGCATTGAGCACCAGCACCCGCACGCGGGCCGCTTCCAGCACCCGTACGATGCGCTCGGTGCGGCGCAGGCGCTTGGCGCTGTCGTTGGGCTTGCGCAGCAGCACCACGGCCACCACCTGCGACGAGCTGTCGCACACCATCAGGTCCACGCTCAGATGGCCCACGCGCTTGAGCCACTCGGTGTACGAGTGACGGCGCGGCACATTGAGAAAACCTGCCAGTGGCACCGCCGCCAGCAGCAGGTGGTCGGGCAGGGCGCGGTGCAGCGCCTGCAGGGCCAGGCGCTCATGCAGGTCGAGCACGCGGGTGGCCTCAGGCGGCCAGTTCGCCAGGGTGTCGAGTCGATCCAGCGCCTGTTGCGCCTTCGAATGCCGCTGCGCGCGCAGCCACAGCGGCGTCAGCAGGATCAGCGTGCCGGCGATGCCCGTTCCCAACCAGATCCAAGCGTCGTCCATGCCCTTGCGTTGCGATTGCTACAGCGGCGGACCGTAGCGCCCCCACCCGGCAGGGGCAACCTCGCAAAGGTGACGAGGCGTTTCAGCGGGGCCCGCCCAGCCCTCCGAAACCGCCGCCACCCAGGCCGCCCATGCCCTTCATGCCGCCCATGCGCTTCATCATCTTCATGAGGCCGCCGCCCTTCATCTTCTTCATCATTCCCTGCATCTGCTCGAACTGGTTGAGCAGGCGGTTGACCTCCTGCACATGCACGCCCGAGCCGGCGGCGATGCGGCGCTTGCGGCTGGCCTTGAGCAGCTCGGGCTTGCGGCGCTCCAGCGGCGTCATCGAGTTGATGATGCCTTCCATGCGGCGCACCTCGCGCTCGGCGCGGTCCATGTCGGGCTGGCCGGCCTTGGCGGTCATCTGCGCCGGCAGCTTGTCCATCAGGCTGGACAGGCCGCCCATCTTCTTCATCTGCGTGATCTGCGACAGGAAGTCGTTGAGGTCGAAGTTGTCGCCGCTCTTGAGCTTGGTGGCCAGCTTCTGCGCGGCCTGGATGTCCACGCCCTTCTGGACTTCTTCCACCAGCGCGACGATGTCGCCCATGCCCAGCACGCGGCCGGCATGGCGTTCGGCGTCGAACACCTCCAGGCCGTCGATCTTCTCGGACACGCCCGCGAACTTGATCGGCGCGCCGGTGATCTGGCGCACCGACAGCGCCGCGCCGCCGCGCGAATCGCCGTCCAGCTTGGTCAGCACGATGCCGGTGAGCGGCAGCGCCTCCTTGAAGGCCTTGGCGGTGTTGATCGCGTCCTGGCCCTGCATCGCATCGACGACGAACAGCGTTTCCACCGGCTTGAGCGTGGCGTGCAGGTCGCGGATCTCGGCCATCAAGGCCTCGTCGATGGCCAGCCGGCCGGCGGTGTCCACCAGCAGCACGTCAAAGTAGTGCTTGCGGGCGTAGTCCAGCGCGGCCAGCGCGATGTCGTGCGGTTTCTGGTCGGGCGTGCTGGCAAACCACTCGGCGCCGGCCTGGCGCGTCACGGTCTTCAGCTGCTCGATGGCGGCGGGGCGGTAGACGTCGGCGCTGACGGTCAGCACCTTCTTCTTGCGCCGCTCGATCAGGTGCTTGGCCAGCTTGGCGGTGGTGGTGGTCTTGCCGGCGCCCTGCAGGCCGGCCATCAGGATGATCGCGGGCGGCTGCGTGGCCAGGTCGAGGTCGCTGACGCCTTCGCCCATGGTGGCGGCCAGCTCCTTGTGCACGATGCCCACCAGCGCCTGGCCGGGGTTCAGCGAGCCGGCCACTTCGGCGCCCAGCGCCTTGTTCTTCACCCGCTCGATGAAGTCGCGCACCACCGGCAGCGCCACGTCGGCCTCCAGCAGGGCCATGCGCACCTCGCGCAGCATGTCCTTGACGTTGTCTTCGGTGATGCGGGCTTGGCCGCGCATCGTCTTGACGAGTTGCGACAGGCGATCGGCGAGTGTGGAGGCCATGACGGTTCCGGGAGCTTCAGGGGGCAGGGGCCGCGCGAGACAGGCGCAGAGGGCGGCCGAAGGGGCAAATGCTAGCAGGCGGGGTGTGGGCGGCCGGGCCGTCACTGCGGCAAGACGCGAAGGCGCAGTGCCCCGAACGTACACTGCCAAGGAAACGCCGGGCCGCCCCAAGTTTCCTTGGCCCCCTCGGGGGGCGGGCCGGGTGCAGCCCGGACCAGGGGGCCTCATTACTTCATGAACTTTCTCTCGGGTTCCACCGACGTGGCGGCCTTATCGGTCTGGGTGCTCGGCCTGGTCGCGCTGGTGGGGTATGCGGCGGCCACCTGGCCGATCGAGTCACGCTCGCGCTGGCCCGCCGTCGCCCTCGGGGTGGCCTGGGTGGCCCATGGCCTGGCGCTGGTGCTCGACGTGGGCGGCTGGGGCCAGGCGCAGCGTGGCGCGCGCTTCGGCTTCGCACCTGCGCTGTCGGTCACCGTGTGGCTGGTGCTGGCCATGCATGCGGTGGAAAGCCGCTTCGTACCCTTGCCCGGCGTGCGACGGCTGCTGGCCCTGGCCGGCAGCGCCACGCTGCTGCTCACCTTGATGTTCCCGGGCGACGTGCGGGTGCACGTGGGTTCGCCCTGGGTGCCGCTGCACTGGTTGTTGGGCGTGGCTTCGTATGGCCTCTTCGGGGCGGCGGTGCTGCATGCCTCGCTGCTGGACGCGGCCGAGCGCCAGATGCGCCCGCGCGCCGGCCGGCCGCCGGCTCCGGGCGGTGTGCTGCCCGCGCCGCTGGGCCTGCCGTTGATGCGGCTGGAGCGCCTGACCTTCCGCTTCGTCGATGCCGGCTTCGTGGTGCTCAGCGCGGCGCTGCTGCTGGGCATCGGCAGTGCGGTGCAGTCGCCGGCGCTGTGGAAGTGGGACCACAAGACCATCTTCTCGCTGCTGGGCTGGGGCACGGTGGCGGTGCTGATGGTGGGCCGCCACGTGCGCGGCTGGCGCGGCCGCCATGCCACCCGCTGGCTGTATGCCGGCGCGGCGCTGCTGCTGCTGGCCTACATCGGCTCGCGTTTCGTGCTCGAGGTGCTGCTGGGCCGCGTGTCATGAAGTACCTGGTGCTGTTTCTCATCATCGGCGTGGTGCTGTACGTGATGTCGCGCAAGCGCTCGGCACCACCGCCGACGCCGCGGCGGCCGCGGCCCTCGGCCGCGCCGCAGCTCGAAGGCATGGTGGCCTGCGGCCATTGCGGCCTGCATCTGCCGCGCAGCGAGTCGCTGCCCGGCCCTGACGGCCAGGTGTTCTGCAGCGCCGCGCACCGCGACGCCGGGCCGCGCGGGTGAGCACCGGCGCCGCGCGCGGGCCCGAGCCGCCTGCGCCGCCCAGCAGCGGCCCTGTCGACCGGCGGCGCCACGGCCGCCGTGCCACCGATCGGGGCGGCGAAGCCCCTCAGACCTGGCTGGGCACGCTGGGCGGTGAAGGCCGCGCGCCGGGCGCGGGTGCGGCCGATCGCCGCGGCGATCCGCAGGCCGAGCCCACCGCTTTCCGGCGCTTCTTCCGCCTCTTCATCGGCGCCCGCGCGGTGATCGGCCTGGCGCTGCTGCTGGCCCAGGGCACCGGCAGCGCGCTGGGCGTGCGCGCCTTGTGGCCGGCGTTGATCCTGAGCGCCGGTTATGCCGCCCAGGCGCTGCTGCTGTGGCTGCTGCCGCGCTGGCGCCATGCGGGCGCCGGGCCGGCGCTGTCGGTGCCGGTCACCGCGGCCACGGTGGGCGTGGACGTGGTGGTGTTCTCGGTGCTGCACCTGCTGGACCCGGCGTCCGGCTTCAATTACGTGGCCCTGCTGGTGCTGCCGGTGCTGATGTCGGCGGTGCTCACGCCGCGCATCACCTCGCTGGGCACCGCGGCGGCGGCGGCGCTGGTGCTGCTGGGCGGCGCCTGGCGCGGCACCCTGGCCGGTGGCGACCTCACGGTGCTGATGATGCAGGCCGGCCTGGCCGGCATCGGCCTGTTCGTCATCGCGCTGCTGGCCGGTGAGCTGGCCAGCCGGCTGGCGCGCGAAGAAGCGGCCGCCCGCGGCAGCCTGGAGCTGGCGCGCCAGCAGGCGCAGCTCAACCGGCTGGTGATCGAGCAGATGGCGGACGGCGTGCTGGTGATCGACCGCCGCATGCGGGTGCGGGCCGCCAACCCGGCGGCGCGGCGGCTGCTGGCCGACCAGGGCCTGGCGCCGGCCGCGCCCTTCGAGCTGCCGCAGGTGCCGGCCTGGCAGGGCCTGGCGCGCGCGGTGTCCGATGCGTTCGAGTCCGGCGGTTGGGGCGAGGGCATGCGCGAAGCCGGCCTGCAGTTTCCCGGCGCGGGCGAACGACGGCTGCGGCTGCGTGCGCGCTTCACCGGCCGCCGGGCCGAGGACCGGCTGGCCACCGGCAGCCAGGGCACCGGCGAAGAGCTGTGCGTGCTGTTCATCGAGGACCTGCGCACCGTGCAGGCCCGCACCCGCCAGGAGAAGCTGGCTGCGATGGGCCGGGTGTCGGCCGGCATCGCGCACGAGATCCGCAACCCGCTGGCGGCCATCGCCCAGGCCAATGCCTTGATGGAAGAGGACGCCGCCACGCCCGACCAGCAGCGGCTCACCCGCATCGTGGCCGACAACGTGGAGCGGCTCAAGCGCATCGTCGACGACGTGCTGGAGGTGGCGCCGGGCAGTGCGCCGCATGCGCGCCTGATCGACCTGGCGGCCGAGGTGCCGCCGCTGGTGGCCGACTGGGCGCGTGCCGAGGGCTTGGGCCTGGGGCCCAGCAGCCGGCTGCAGGTGGACCTGCAGCGCCCGCCGGCCCCGCCTGCCGTGGCCGAGCAGAGCACCTGGCTGGAGCCCGCGCCGCCGTTGCCGGTGCGCTTCGACCTCGACCACCTGCGCCGGGTGCTGGTGAACCTGCTGGACAACGCCCAGCGCCATGCCAGCGCGGCGCCGGGCGCGGTGCGCGTGCTGTTGCAGCGTGAAGGCCTGGCCCAGGTGCGGCTGGAGGTGTCCAGCGACGGCCCGCCGATCCCGCCCGAGGTGGAGCGGCATCTCTTCGAGCCCTTCTTCTCCACCCGCAGCCGGGGCACTGGCCTCGGCTTGTATATTTGCCGCGAGCTGTGCGAGCGGTATGGCGCCAGCATCGACTACCAATGGCGGCCCGCGGACACGCCGGGGCGCAATGCGTTCTCGGTGACGATCCCGCTGGCCGCAGATCACCCTCCACCGACCACGCCATGACCACCACCTCGCCCTTCAGCCTGCTTGTGGTCGACGACGAGCCCGACCTGCGCACGCTGTACGAGCTGACGCTGGTGCGTGAGGGCTACGACGTGGAAACCGCCGGTTCGGTGGAAGACGCGCTGGCCCGCCTGGCCAGCCGCCGCTACAGCGCCGTGATCACCGACATGCGGCTGCCCGACGGCAGCGGCCTCGACCTGCTGCGCCACATCGAGCAGCAGGGCCGGCCCGAGAAGGCCATCGTCATCACCGCCTACGGCTCGGCCGAGAACGCGGTGGAGGCCTTGAAGTCGGGCGCCTACGACTACCTGACCAAGCCGGTGGACCTGCGGCAGTTCCGCGCGGTGGTGGGCTCGGCCCTGGGCCGCAGCGGCCAGCCGCTGCCCACCGTGGTGCCGGCGCAGCTGCCTTCGGCGCTGGCCCAGGGCCTGCCGGCCGCACCGGCCGCTGCCGCGCCGGCACGCAGCCGCAGTGGCGAGCCGCCCGCGGCGGCTGCAGCGCCCACGCCCGTGGCGCCGACCCGTGCCGCGCTGGCCCGCCTGGTGGGCCACAGCGGTGCGATGCAGCAGGTGCGTGCCTTGATCGAGAAGGTGTCGCGCAGCATGGCGCCGGTGCTGGTGCAGGGCGAGTCGGGCACCGGCAAGGAGTTGGTGGCCAGCGCCATCCACAAGGTCAGCTCGCGCGGCAGCGGCCCCTTCATCGCGGTGAACTGCGGCGCCATCCCCGAGAACCTGCTGGAGGCCGAGTTCTTCGGCTACCGCAAGGGCGCCTTCACCGGCGCGGCCGAAGACCGTGAAGGCTTCTTCCAGGCCGCGCATGGCGGCACCTTGTTCCTGGACGAGATCGGCGACCTGCCGTTGTCCATGCAAAGCAAGCTGCTGCGCGTGATCCAGGAGCGGGCGGTGCGGCCGGTGGGCGCGGTGAACGAGGCGCAGGTGAACGTGCGCATCGTCAGCGCCACCCACAAGGACCTGCAGGCCGAGGTGCAGGCCGGCCGTTTCCGGCAGGACTTGTTCTACCGCCTCAACGTCATCCAGATCCGCGTGCCGCCGCTGCGCGAACGGCTGGACGACCTGCGGCCCATCAGCGCCGCGGTGCTGGAGCGCATCGCGCGTGACGCCGGCGTGGCGCCGGCGCCGCGCTTGAGCGACGACGCCTTCGCCCACCTGGCGCGTTATGCCTTTCCGGGCAATGTGCGCGAGCTGGAGAACCTGCTGCAGCGGGCGGTGGCCATGTCGGGCGGCGACGTGATCGGCCGCGATGACCTGGGCCTGCCCGATGCCGCCTTTGGCGACACCCAGTACGCCGACGACCTGGCCGCGCTGCCGCCGGCCGAGCCGCGGCCCGCGCCCGCCGATGCGCCGCTGCCCACCGACCTGGCCGCCTACCTGGACGACGTGGAACGCGACATCCTGGCCCGCGCGCTGGAGCGCCACCGCTACAACCGCACGGCGGCCGGCGCCAGCCTGGGCCTGTCGCTGCGGCAGATGCGCTACCGCATGGCCCGGCTGGGCGTGCATGCCGGCGCAGGCAGCGGCGAGGCGGCGGCCGACGGCGATGACTGAGCCGGCGCCGCTCGCCGGGCAGGCACCGCCGAAGGCGCTGCAGCAGGGTTGGTGGCCCGCGGCGCGCCGCATCGATTCACCCAACCATGGCGAGCGCCCGGCCGGTGAGGCCATCTCGCTGCTGGTGCTGCATTCCATCAGCCTGCCGCCCGGTGTGTATGGCGGCGACGAGATCGAGCGCCTCTTCACCAACACGCTGGACTGGGACGCGGACCCGTATTTCGGCCAGATCCGAGGCATCGAGGTGTCGGCGCATTTCGTCATCCGCCGCGACGGGCAGGTGCTGCAGTTCGTGTCCTGCGACCGGCGGGCCTGGCATGCGGGGCAGTCGGCCTGGCGGGGCCGGCCCAACTGCAACGACTACTCGATCGGCATCGAGCTGGAAGGGCTGGAAGGCACGCCCTTCGAGGCCGCGCAGTACGCCGCGCTGGGGCCGCTGGTGGCCGCGCTGGCGGTGGCCTATCCGCTGCGGGACGTGGCCGGCCACGAGCATGTGGCACCGGGCCGCAAGCACGACCCCGGGGCGGGCTTCGACTGGAAGTTGGCAGAGGAAATATCGCGTCGTCAAGGGGCACAACTGCTATGGCCCCAACTCGCTACGGATAGTGTCTGAACCACTGGCAAGCACTAGATCTAGTGCTATGCTTACAGCACTGCAGCGGTGAGGCCGCGGCCCGTAAGCCGCCCCCTCACCGTCTCAGCACCGCTTCGGAACCGCCCCCCCCCCATCACGCGGGTTGGCGGCCCGTTGCAGCCTCCAGCAGAACGAACACTCCACACATCTGGGTCTTCCGGCAAGGACGCATTCGCGCCTGGCCAGGGTCCCTTTTTCGCCGTTTTTTTCAGCACAACCTCTAACACCAAGACAGGAGAAGCGCTTTATGCACGCCACTGCCAGTTCCTCGGCGTCGTCCCCGGTGTTGCCGACGTCCCCCGCCCGTGCGACGGTCGCCAGCACCGCCGCACCCGCCTACCAGGGCTACCAGATCCTGCGCCGCAACGGCGCGGTCGTGGCCTTCGAGCCCAACAAGATCGCCGTCGCGCTGATGAAGGCCTTCCTGGCGGTGCATGGCACCCAGGGTGCGGCCTCGGCCAGCGTGCGCGAGACGGTGGACGGCCTGACCGAGAACGTGGTGCGTGCGCTGCTGCGCTCGCGTCCGGGCGGTGGCACCTTCCACATCGAGGACGTGCAGGACCAGGTGGAACTGGGCCTGATGCGCGGTGGCCACCATGAGGTGGCGCGTGCCTACGTGCTGTACCGCGAGCGCCGTTCGCAGGAGCGTGCCCGCCAGGTGACGCCGGACGAAGCCGCGACCCCGCACACCCTGTTCGTCACCGAGAACGGCGTGCGCGTGCCGCTGGACGATGCCCGCCTGCAGATGCTGGTGGAGTCGGCCTGTGCCGACCTGGGCGCCGACATCCGCCCCGAGCCCATCCTGTCCGAAACCCGCCGCAACCTGTACGACGGCGTGCCCATCGAAGAAGTGCACAAGGCCGCCATCCTGGCCGCCCGCACGCTGATCGAGAAGGACCCCGGCTACACCCGCGCCACCGCCCGCCTGCTGCTGCACACCATCCGCAAGGAAGTGCTGGGCTTCGAGGCGATGCAGGCCGACATGGCCACGCAGTACGCCGAGTACTTCCCCACCTTCATCAAGAAGGGCGTGCAGGCCGAGCTGCTGGACGAGAAGCTGATGCAGTTCGACCTGGCCCGCCTGGGCGCGGCCCTGAAGGCCGAGCGCGACCTGCAGTTCGACTACCTCGGCCTGCAGACGCTGTACGACCGCTACTTCCTGCACGTCAACGAAACCCGCATCGAGCTGCCGCAGGCCTTCTTCATGCGCGTGGCCATGGGCCTGTCGCTCAACGAGATCGACCGCGAGGCGCGTGCCATCGAGTTCTACAACGTGCTGTCGACCTTCGACTTCATGTCGAGCACGCCCACGCTGTTCAACGCCGGCACCCGTCGCTCGCAGCTGTCCAGCTGCTACCTGACCACCGTGGCCGACGACCTCGACGGCATCTATGAAGCGCTGAAGGAAAACGCGCTGCTGTCCAAGTTCGCCGGTGGCCTGGGCAACGACTGGACCAACGTGCGTGCGCTGGGCTCCTACATCAAGGGCACCAACGGCAAGAGCCAGGGCGTGGTGCCGTTCCTGAAGGTGGTCAACGACACGGCCGTGGCCGTGAACCAGGGCGGCAAGCGCAAGGGCGCGGTGTGCGCGTACCTCGAGACCTGGCACCTGGACATCGAAGAGTTCCTGGAGCTGCGCAAGAACACCGGCGACGACCGCCGCCGCACCCACGACATGAACACGGCGAACTGGATTCCCGACCTGTTCATGAAGCGCGTGATGGAAGGTGGCGACTGGACGCTGTTCTCGCCCTCCACCTGCCCCGACCTGCACGACAAGATCGGCAAGGCCTTTGAAGAAGCCTACGTGGCCTATGAAGCCAAGGCCGACCGTGGCGAGATCAAGCTGTTCAAGCGCATGCCGGCCAAGGACCTGTGGCGCAAGATGCTGTCGATGCTGTTCGAGACCGGCCATCCCTGGATCACCTTCAAGGACGCCTGCAACGTGCGCAGCCCGCAGCAGCACGTGGGCGTGGTGCACTCGTCCAACCTGTGCACCGAGATCACGCTGAACACCAGCGACAGCGAGATCGCCGTGTGCAACCTGGGCTCGGTCAACCTGGCCCAGCACCTGAAGGACGGCGGCATCGACCACGACAAGCTCAAGCGCACCGTGTCCACCGCGATGCGCATGCTCGACAACGTGATCGACATCAACTACTACGCCGTCAAGAAGGCGCGTGACAGCAACCTGCGCCATCGTCCGGTGGGCCTGGGCATCATGGGCTTCCAGGACGCGCTGTACCAGCTGCGCACGCCCTACGCCAGCCAGGCCGCGGTGGAGTTCGCCGACCGCTCGATGGAAGCCGTGTGCTACCAGGCCTACTGGGCCTCGACCGAGCTGGCCGCCGAGCGTGGCCGCTACAGCAGCTACCGCGGCTCGCTGTGGGACCGTGGCGTGCTGCCGCTCGACTCGCTGAAGATGCTGGCCGAAGAACGCGGCGGCTATGTGGAAGCCGACACCGAAGCCACGCTGGACTGGGACGCGCTGCGCCAGCGCATCGCCACCCATGGCATGCGCAACAGCAACTGCGTGGCCATCGCGCCCACCGCCACCATCTCCAACATCGTGGGTGTGGATGCGTCGATCGAGCCTTGCTTCGGCAACCTGTCGGTCAAGTCCAACCTGTCGGGTGAGTTCACCGTCATCAACGAGTACCTCGTGCGTGACCTGAAGAAGCTCGGCCTGTGGGACGACGTGATGGTGATGGACCTCAAGCACTTCGACGGTTCGCTGCGCCGCATCGACCGCGTGCCTGAAGACCTCAAGCAGCTGTATGCCACCGCCTTCGAGGTCGAGACGCAATGGCTGGTCGAAGCCGCTGCACGCCGCCAGAAATGGATCGACCAGGCGCAGAGCCTGAACATCTACATGGCCGGTGCCTCGGGCAAGAAGCTCGACGAGACCTACAAGCTCGCGTGGATCCGTGGCCTCAAGACCACCTACTACCTGCGCACCATGGGCGCCACCCATGCAGAGAAGTCGACGGTCAAGGCCGGTGCGATGAACGCGGTGAGCTCGGGCTCGCAAGCCAGCGGTGGTGGCCTGTCCGCCATCGATGCAGCGGCTGCCCAAGCACGTGCTCAAGCGGCATCAGAGCCCGCCACCGACATCAAGTTCTGCGCCATCGACGACCCGGGCTGCGAAGCCTGCCAGTGATGGCGTGAGCGATGCGATGTTGTCGATGCGAAGCGGCAACATCGACATCGCATTGATGTCAATAAGTGCTTGGTGTTTGAACACAACACTCCGATAATTTCAACACCTGAGGATGTACATACATGCTGGTCTGGGAAGACGACAAGCCGGTCGAAGCCAAGGCTCCTGAAAGAGCTGCACAACCTGTTGACGCGATGGTCCAAGCACCCCGCGCAGCGATGGCATCGCCGGCTCTGCAAACCGCCGCGTTCACGCCTTCAGCCCCCGTCGCACCCAAGGCTGTTGCCCCTGTCGCAGGCACATCGATTGCCGCCGCTGCTGCACACAGCACGCGCCGCGTCAACGTGGCCGACAAGCGCATCATCAATGGCCAGACGGATGTCAATCAGCTCGTCCCGTTCAAATACAAGTGGGCTTGGGAAAAGTACCTCGCCACCTGTGCCAATCACTGGATGCCGCAAGAGGTGAACATGTCGCGCGACATCGCGACCTGGAAGGACCCCAACGGCCTGACGGACGACGAGCGCCGCATCATCAAGCGCAACCTCGGCTTCTTCGTCACGGCCGACTCGCTGGCGGCCAACAACATCGTGCTGGGCACCTACCGCCACATCACGGCCCCTGAGTGCCGGCAGTTCCTGCTGCGCCAGGCGTTCGAAGAAGCGATCCACACCCACGCGTACCAGTACATCGTCGAGTCGCTGGGCCTGGACGAGAGCGAGATCTTCAACGCCTACAACGAGGTGCCGTCGATCCGCGACAAGGACGAGTTCCTGATCCCGTACATCGACGCGATCATGGACCCCAACTTCCAGACCGGCACGCCCGAGAACGACCAGACGCTGCTCAAGAGCCTGATCGTCTTCGCCTGCCTGATGGAAGGCCTGTTCTTCTACGTCGGCTTCACGCAGATCCTCGCGCTGGGCCGGCAGAACAAGATGACGGGCGCCGCCGAGCAGTACCAGTACATCCTGCGCGACGAGTCGATGCACTGCAACTTCGGCATCGACCTGATCAACCAGCTCAAGAACGAGAACCCGCACCTGTGGACGGCGGAGTTCAAGGCCGAGATCACGGCGCTGTTCCTCAAGGCCGTCGACCTCGAATACCGCTATGCCGAAGACACCATGCCGCGCGGCGTGCTGGGTCTGAACGCGTCCATGTTCAAGGGCTACCTGCGCTACATCGCCAACCGGCGCGCGGTGCAGATCGGCCTCGACCCGCTCTTCCCGAACGAGGAAAACCCGTTCCCCTGGATGAGCGAGATGATCGACCTGAAGAAGGAGCGCAACTTTTTCGAAACCCGCGTCATCGAGTACCAATCCGGTGGCGCATTGAGCTGGGACTGAACGCGCGCTTCGATCACCCGATCGGCAGCAGACAGTTCCCTGGTGTGAAGAGATCAAGATCCGCGGCACGAGAAGCCCGGCCATAGAAGCCGGACTCTCGGACCGCCACCCCGTTCACCGTACCGAGGCAGCCGGCCCTGAGCCGGAAGACCGCGGACGGTGGGCCACCTTGCTGTACTCGAGCAGCAGGGTGCTGTTTGCAACTTGATCAAGGAGATTGAAATGGCAACTGCGAAGAAGGCCGCACCGGCCAAGAAGGCGGCTCCGGCGAAGAAGGCCGCGGCCCCGGCGAAGAAGGCGGCACCGGCCAAGAAGGCCGCCGCTCCGGCGAAGAAGGCTGCACCGGCCAAGAAGGCGGCTGCACCGGCGAAGAAGGCTGCGGCCAAGAAGGCGGCACCGGCCAAGAAGGCGGCGCCCGCGAAGAAGGCCGCTCCGGCGAAGAAGGCTGCACCGGCCAAGAAGGCGGCTGCACCGGCGAAGAAGGCTGCACCGGCCAAGAAGGCGGCTGCGCCCGCCAAGAAGGCCGCCGCACCGGCGAAGAAGGCTGCTGCCAAGAAGGCCGCTGCACCGGCCAAGAAGGCTGCTGCTGCGCCCGCCAAGAAGGCGGCTGGCAAGAAGGCCGCGAAGAAGGCGCCGACCCCCAGTGCCCCTGCTGCCCCTGCGGCAAAGACGGCCCTGAGCCCGGCTGCGGCCTGGCCCTTCCCGACCGGCAACAAGCCCTGATCGTGCGCAGCTGAGACCACCGCCAGGTGGTCTTGCTGCAACGATGTGAAGCCCGGCCCAGCGCCGGGCTTTTCTTTATGGTGCCCCCAAGCTCGCTACGCTCGCGCCCCCCCGAGGGGGAGCACCCGCCCTTGGGGCGGCCCGGCGGGCGGGTGGTCAGGCCTCGGCGATCGCCGGGTCGATCTGGTGGTTCTGGCCGCCGCGGCTGCCGATCTTGAGGGCGCCCAGGCGGTTCCCCAACGCAGCGCAGCGGGGCAGGTCCCAGCCGCGTTCCAGGCCGTACAGCAGGCCGCCCCGGAAGGCGTCGCCGCAGCCGGTGGGGTCCAGCACATCGCTGGCCTTGACGCCCGGCACCAGCGTGCGCTGGCCCTGCTGCCACACCTCGCAGCCCTGGTCGGCCAGCGTGACGATCACGCCCTGCAGGTGCGAGCGCGACAGCGACTCGATGTCGGTGCCCATGCGTTCGACGAGCATGCGCGCTTCGTAGTCGTTCACCGTCACCCAGGTTGCCTGCTCGACGAAGCGGCGCAGCTCGGCACCATCGAACATCGGCAGGCCCTGGCCCGGATCGAACACGAAGGGGATGCCGGCCGCATGCATCTGCTGCGCATGCAGCAGCATCGCGTCACGGCCGTCGGGCGCGATGATGCCCACCTTCAGGTCGCTGCGGGCCGGCACCTCGGTCAGGTGCGCCAGGCTCATCGCGCCGGGGTGGAAGGCCCAGATCTGGTTGTTGTCGGCATCGGTGATGCACATGCCCTGCGCCGTGTAGCTGTCGGCCACCGTGTGGATGCACGAGGTGTCGATGCCCAGGCCCTGCAGCCGCGTCACGTAGTCGGCGCCGTCGCTGCCCACCGCGGCCATCACCACCGCCTGGCCACCCAGGGCCTGCAGCGTGTAGCCGATGTTGCCGGCGCAGCCGCCGAACTCGCGGCGCAGCGTGGGCACCAGGAAGGACACGTTCAGGATGTGCACCTGCTCGGGCAGGATCTGCTGCGCGAAGCGGCCCGGGAAATTGGTGATCGTGTCGAACGCGAGCGATCCGCAGATGAGGGCGGCCATGGTGGCTCCTGGAGAAGAAGAACGGAAAGGATCAGGGGTAGAAGATCTCGGCGCTGTAGCCGGTGATCTTGCGATCGCCACCCGCCAGCACGCCTTGCAGCGGCAACGTGGCCCCAGGGGCGATGGTGCTGCCATGGGCCCCCAGGCTGCTGGCGTTCAGTACCTTGCGCGCCACCACCTGGCCTTGCGCATCGGTCAGCGTGAGTTCCAGCGAAGGCAGCATCACCGGCACCCGGTCGTTGTTGCGCAGTGTGGCGGTGAACTCGTACTGGTTGGTGCTGCCTTCCAGCATCACCAGGCCACTGCTCTCCACGGCCAGGCTGTCCACCCGGCGCATCGGCTCCACCTGGCAGCCGGCGATGGCGCACAGGCCGCGCAGCACGGGGGCCGATTCGGGCCAGCGGGCGGCCAGCACGTCGCGCCAGCGCAGCCCCAACTGGGCCAGCAGCAGCAGCGCCAGCAGCACCGCCGCCACCGCCAGGGCGCTGCGCACGCCTGGCCGCTGCCACGCCGTGGCGGGCTTGGGCGGCCGCGGCGTTCTGCCGGCGGCTGCCGGTGCACGGCGCATGAATTCGGGCGTGGGGGCCGCGGTGGCGGCGCTGCCCAGGCCGGCCGCCGCCGCAGGCACGGTGGGGGCCCGGCCCGGCGCAGGCAGGTCGGGCGGTGACTCGCGCATGGGCAACGGCGCCGAACGGCCGTACACCGGGGGCTCGTTGCGGTCCAGGTCGTCGAGCTCGTCCAGCGGTGCCTGCGTGGGTTCGAAGCGGGGTGGGTCGAGGTCGCGGGCCGAAGCCGCCGGGGCTGCCTCGCGGGCGCTGCGGTAGGGCGCATCGAAGCCCGACGCATAGGGCGCGTCGTCCGGCTCGTGCAGCAGCGGGCGGTGGTCCAGCCGGGCCGAGGCGGGCTGGTCTTCCTCGGGCAGGTCCGAGGGCTCGAAGGGCGGCGGCTCCAGCGGCCCCAGCGGGCGGCTGCTGCGCGCGGCCACCGGCTCCGGCAGCGGCGCGCTGGGCGGAGGCACGGGTGGTGGTAGCTCCATGCCGTCGCGGCCGGGCAGGCCATCGGCCTCGGCACCGGCAGGCCAGGGCGGCGGCGCTTCCTGTTCCAGGTCGAACAGCGATTCCAGCGCGTTGAACACCGCTTCGCAGCGGCCGCAGCGCACCCAGCCTTCAGACACCTTCAGCTGGTCTTCGACCACGCGGAAGACGGTGCCGCACTGCGCGCAGCGGGTGGCCAGGCTCATGGTGCGAAACGGGCCGTCATCAGCACCCAGCCGTCTTCACGGTCGTGCACCGCCAGTTCGCACCAGGGCGCGTAGGCGGCCGTCAGTTCGTCGGCCTGGCGCTCCAGGATGCCGGCCAGCACCAGGTCGCCGCCCGCGGCCACATGGCCGCACAGCAGCGGCGCCAGCAGCTTGAGCGGCGTGGCCAGGATGTTGGCCAGCACCAGCGGGTAGTGGCCACTGGCCAGTTCGGGCAGGCCGGCGTTCAGCTGCACGCCGTTGGCCTGGGCATTGGCCTGGGTGGAGGTCACGGCCGCCGGATCGATGTCGACCGCGTCGATGGCCTGGCCGTTATGCAGCGCCGCGCCGATGGCCAGGATGCCCGAGCCGCAGCCGTAGTCCAGCACCCGCTGCCAGCCGGCGCGGCGCTCGTCCGGCTGCGTGGCGATCCAGCGCAGGCACATGCGGGTGGTGGGGTGGGTGCCGGTGCCAAAGGCCAGGCCCGGGTCGAGCCGGATGATCTGCTGCGCGGCGGCCGGCGGCTCATGCCAGGTGGGCACGATCCAGAAGCTGGGCGTGATCTCGACCGGCGCGAACTGCGATTGCGTCAGCCGCACCCAGTCCTGCTCGGGCACCGGCTGCAGGCCTTGCATCGCCACGTCAGCGGCCCAGTCCTGGGCCAGCAGCAGCGTGGCGGCTTCGGTGGCGGCGGCTTCCTCGGGAAACAGCGCGCGCAGCGTGGAGCGCTGCCAGCCGGCCTTGGGCGCGGGCATGCCGGGTTCGCCGAACAGCGCTTGCTCGGCCTCGCTGTCGGCATCGGCGTCTTCCACCGACACCGACAAGGCGTCCAGCTCCAGCATCAGCGCATCGGACACCGTCTCGACCAGCGATTCGGGGGCGCGCAGGATCAGTTCAAACATTGACGCGCTTACCGTTTGTGCTGGGCCAGCCAGCCTTCCAGGTAATGGATGCTGGTGCCGCCTTCGATGAACTTGGCATCGACCATCAGCTCGCGGTGCAGCGGGATGTTGGTCTGGATGCCTTCGACCACCGTCTCGTCCAGCGCGGTGCGCATGCGGGCCAGGGCCTGCTCGCGGGTGTCGCCGTGCACGATGATCTTGCCGATCATCGAGTCGTAGTTCGGGGGCACGAAGTAGTTCGAGTAGATGTGCGAATCCACCCGCACGCCCGGGCCGCCCGGCGGGTGCCACATGGTGATGCGGCCCGGCGACGGCACGAAGGTGTACGGGTTCTCGGCGTTCACCCGCACTTCGATGGCGTGGCCGCGCTGCTGGATCTGGCGCTGCGCGAAGGGCAGCTTCTCGCCGGCGGCCACGCGGATCTGCATCTGCACGATGTCGATGCCGCTGACCATCTCGGTCACCGGATGCTCCACCTGCACGCGGGTGTTCATCTCGATGAAGTAGAACTCGCCGTTCTCGTACAGGAACTCGAAGGTGCCGGCACCGCGGTAGCCGATCTTCTTGCAGGCGGCGGCGCAGCGGTCGCCGATGCGCTCGATCACGCGGCGCGGGATGCCCGGTGCCGGCGCTTCTTCGATGATCTTCTGGTGGCGGCGCTGCATCGAGCAGTCGCGCTCACCCAGCCACACCGCGTTGCGGTGCGAGTCGGCCAGCACCTGGATCTCGATGTGGCGCGGGTTCTGGAGGAACTTCTCCATGTACACCGCCGGGTTGCCGAAGGCCGCGCCGGCTTCGGCCTTGGTGGTCTGCACCGCGTGCAGCAGCGCCGCTTCGGTGTGCACCACGCGCATGCCGCGGCCACCGCCACCGCCTGCAGCCTTGATGATCACCGGGTAGCCCACCGCGCGGGCGATCTTGATGATCTCCTTCGGGTCGTCGGGCAGGGCGCCTTCGGAGCCGGGCACGCAGGGCACGCCGCTCTTGATCATCGCCTGCTTGGCCGACACCTTGTCGCCCATGATGCGGATCGACTCGGGCGTCGGGCCGATGAAGACGAAGCCGCTCTTTTCCACCCGTTCGGCGAAGTCGGCGTTCTCGGACAGGAAGCCGTAGCCCGGGTGGATGGCCTCGGCGTCGGTCACCTCGGCGGTCGAGATGATCGCCGGCATGTTGAGGTAGCTCTGCGCCGACGGGGCCGGGCCGATGCACACGGCTTCGTCGGCCAGCTTCACGTACTTGGCGTCGCGGTCGGCTTCGGAGTAGACGACGACCGACTTCACGCCCATCTCGCGGCAGGCGCGCTGGATGCGCAGGGCGATCTCGCCGCGGTTGGCGATCAGCAGTTTCTTGAACACGCGGCCGACCTCACTCGATGATGAACAGCGGCTGGCCGAATTCGACGGCCTGGCCGTTGTCCACCAGGATCTTGGCGATCGTGCCGCTCTTGTCGGCTTCGATCTCGTTCATGATCTTCATCGCCTCGATGATGCACAGCGGCTCGCCTTCCTTGACGGCCTGGCCCACTTCGGCCAGCGGCTTGGCGCCGGGGCTGGAGGCGGCGTAGAAGGTGCCGACCATCGGCGACTTCACCACGTGGCCGCTGGGTTCGGCCGGGGCTTCGGCCACCGGCGCCGGTGCGGGCGAGGGCACGGCGGTGGTGGGAGCCGCGATCTGCTGCGCCACCGGCGTGGCGGCCGGCACGTAGGCCTGCGGCGCGGCCTGGGGGTCGGCCTTGACGATGCGCACCTTGCCATCGGCTTCGGTGATCTCGAGCTCGGAGATGTTCGATTCCGACACGAGGTCGATGAGCGTTTTGAGCTTGCGCAGATCCATTCTTCGTTCTCCTGCGCGCAAAGCCGGGCAAGCCCGGGCTCACGCGCGATCAGTCCAGTTTTGTGGCGAAACGGCAGGCATCGGCCGCCCGTTCGTCGACCCCGCGTCGCCGCGGAACAACAAGGCCGCGAATAATTGCGAGAGGGGCTGCGGGGAGCGAACTCTACGCGGTTTATCCGCCGTTACCCGGTGTTGACAAAAAATAGAAGGGTGTTAGGGCTTGACGGGCCAGGAAGGCGCCTTAGCCCACCGAACGGGCCCAGCCGGCCAGTTCTTCATAGCTGGTTTCACCCAGCTTGCGCTGCAGTGGCCGGCCATCGGCGCCGAACACCACCGTGAAGGGCAGGGCGCCCGCGGTGTTGCCCAGCCGTTTGGACAGGTCGGTGCCTTCCAGCCCCGCCAGCCCCACGTGAAAGCCCAGTGGCTGCTTGCGCAGGAACTCGCGCACCGGCGTCGGCCCATCCACCGCCAGGCCCACCACCTGCCAGCCGGCCGGCTTGAACTCGGTGTGGAAGCGGTCGATCTGCGGCAGCTCCTTGACGCAGGGCGGACACCAGGTGGCCCAGAAGTTCAGCACCAGCGGCTTGCCGCGCAGGCTGGCCATCTGCAGCTCGCCGCCTTCGGGGCGCGTGAAGCTGAGCGACCACAGCGCGGCAGCGGCTTCGTCGTCCACCGCGCCCGGTTGCAGCCGCCACCAGGCCAGGCCGGCACCGGCCGCCGCGGCAGCCAGGCCCACGCCGGCAAAAAGAGTACTGCGTCGGTTCATCGGGTGATTGTCTCCGCGGGGCCTTTGTCCTCGCCGGCCTGGGCCATCAGCCGCCGCAGCGCGCCCAGGTCGCCGCGCAGCGTGCGGCCGGTGGCGTCGGGCTTGAGGGCGCCGCGCAGGTCGTCCAGGTCGCGCACCGCCAGGAACAGCGTCACCTGCTCCTGCAGCTCGGGGCTCCAGCTGGCCAGCGACAGCAGGTCGATCGGCTCGCCGCGCGGCGAGGGCAGGCTGCCCACGTCGTAGTCCACGCCCTGGTTGATCAGCGCGATCTCGGCCGACTTGGTGTCGTCGCAGTACAGGTCGATGTGCAGCGCCGACAGCCGCGTGGCCGTGCCGCGCCAGGCCGCGCCCGACAGGTGGGGCCGGAATTCGGCCAGCCGCTCCAGCCAGCGCATGGCCAGGCTGCGCAGCGCTGCCAGCTCGGCCGGCTGGGTGTCGGCGCAGAACACCGCGATGTACTCGCGCACCGCGTCTTCCACCGCCTCGTTGCTGGGCAGGTCGGCCGGGCGCGAGCGGCCCAGCGAACGGGCCGCCTTGCGCTTGGCGGGGCCGTACTCCATGCCTTCTTCCACCACCAGGCGGGCGGCGGTGGCGGCGATGTCGGCACTCATGGATTCACTCATGCGGCAGGCTCCTCAAGGCAGTTCGACGGCCGGCATGCGGGCCGCCACCGTGCCGGCACGGCCGACGATGTAGGGCGAGGCGGGCCGCCGCTCGAAGCGCTTGGGCGCCGGCAGCATCACCGCCAGCCGGGCGGCCTGCGGCGTGCTCAGCTGCGCCGCGTCCACCCGGAAGTAGTGGCGGGCCGCCGCCTGGGCCCCGAACAGGCCTTCGCCCCATTCCACGTTGTTCAGGTAGATCTCCAGGATGCGCTGCTTGCTCAGCAACGCTTCGAGCATGTAGGTGATCACCAGTTCCTGGCCCTTGCGCAGCGTGGTGCGCTCGGACGAGAGGAACAGGTTCTTGGCCAGCTGCTGGGTGATGGTGGAGCCGCCGACGATGCGGGGCTGGGCCGGTGGGGGCGCGGCCTTGGCGCTTTTGCCCTGGCGCTGCGCGAGTTGCTGGTTGAGCTTGGCGGCCCGCGCCTCGGCCTGCAGGTTGCGGTCCCAGGCCTTCTCGATCGCTTCCCAATCCACGCCGCCGTGGTCCACGAAGCTGGCGTCTTCGCTGGCGATGACGGCGCGCTTGAGCTGTGGCGAGATGCGCTCGTACGGCACCCACTGCTGCGCCCAGGCGGCCTGGCCGTCGGCCGCCAGCAGCCGCCGCGCCTCGCTGCGCTGGAAGGCGGTGGACTGCGGATCGACCACCGCCATCAACGCCACCCGCAGCCCGAAGTACAGCTGCAGCGCCACCGCGCACAGCAGCACCAGGGCGATGAGCCGGCCCGCCTGCTTCATGCCTGCTGCCGGGCCTTGGCGGCCAGCGCCTCGCGCAGCGCGGCGCGCACCGGTTCGGTCTGCGGGCGCACGCCGCGCCAGAGGAAGAAGGCCTCGGCCGCCTGCTCCACCAGCATGCCCAGGCCGTCATGGGCCTGTGCGCCATGGGCGCGTGCCCAGGCCAGGAACGGCTCGGCCGCCGGGCCGTACATCAGGTCGATGGCCAGCGTGCCCGGGCGCAGCGCCGAGGCCGGGGCCGGGATCTCGGCGCCCTGCAGGCTGCTGGCGCTGCTGTTGAGCACGATGTCGAAGGCGCCTTCGGGCTCCTGCAGGCCGCAGGCCTGCAGCGCCACGCCGTGCTGCGCGGCCAGCGCGGCATGCCGCGCCACCAGCGCCTGCGCCTTGGCCGGCGTGCGGTTGGCCACCACGACCTCGCGCGGGCGGCCTTCGATCAGCGGGCCCAGCGCGCCGGCCGCCGCGCCACCGGCGCCCACCAGCAGCACCCGGCTGCCGGCCAGGGCGGTGCCGGTGTGGGCGATGTCGCGCACCAGGCCGATGCCGTCGGTGTTGTCCGCCACCCAGCCGTCGGGCCGCAGGTCCAGCACGTTGGCGGCGCCGGCCAGCGCGGCGCGTTCGCTCACCCGCGCCGCCGTGGCCACGGCTTCCAGCTTGAAGGGCACGGTGATGTTGCAGCCCTTGCCGCCCTGGCGCACGAAGTCGGCCACCGTGGCGGCAAAGCCGTCGAAAGGGCTGAGCACGCGGGTATAGGTCAGGGCCTGGCCGGTCTGCTGCGCGAAGGCGGCGTGGATGAAGGGCGACTGGCTGTGCTGGATCGGGTTGCCGATGACGGCGTAGAGATCGGTGGTCATTTCCTGGGGGCAGCGGAGGCAGAGAGCGTGGTTTCCAGCCCGTCGTCGCGGGTGAAGCGGAAGCGCGAGGTGACGACGATCTGGTCGGCCTCGCTGAGCATGGCATGGTTGAAGCGGCCGTAGGGGGCGGCTGCATGCACGATGGCCACGGCGCGCTGGTCGAGGTGGCGGTTGCCCGAGGACTTCAGCACCTCGGCTTCCACCACACGGCCCAGCGCGTCCACGGTCACGTTCATCGTCAGCTCGCCATACAGCTTGCGGCCCTGGAAGCGCGGAAAGTCCTGCGTGCCGCGTTCTTCGATGCGGCGGCGCAGCCGGTCGTAGTAGGTGGCATAGGTCACCTCGCGCGTGGCGGGGCTGACGTAGCGGCGCCGCGGCTCGGCGTTCTGCTGGTTGATGCGGGTTTCGATCTCGGCCAGCAGCCGCAGCATCTGGCGGCGCTTGTCTTCCTGCGCATCGCCGTCGGCGGCGCCGCTGTCGCGCTGCGGGTCGGGCGGCGGCAGCATGGCCAGCTCGCGCCGCACCTGGGCCAGCAGTTGCTGCTGCTGGCTTTGCATCTGCTCGATGCGGCGCTGGTGGCTGTCGGTGTCCTGGCCGCTGCGCACCTCTAACGTCGGCGGCAGTGGCGAGGTGGCGCGGCCCTGCGCGGCTTCACCGCCGCCGGCCAGCGCGGCCTGGGCCAGCGCCTGCGCCTGGCGCGGTGGCTCGCTGCCGCGGGCGTTGACCAGGATCACCTCCAGCGGCGCTTCGCCCAGCCGTTGCAGCTCGAAGCCAGGCGCCGCCACCTGCACGCCCAGCAGCGCCGCATGCATGCCCACCGAAGCGGCCAGCGCCCAATGCAGCGTGCCCCAGCGGCGCAGCATGATCTTCAGGCCGCCGCGGGGGCGGCACCCTCCTGCGCGGTGCCGGGCTCCGCCGCGTCGCCGGCATCGCCCAGGTCGATGGCCAGCGACAGCGGTGCGGCTTCCTGCACCTCGTCGTCCACCTCGGCCTCGGTCTCGCCGGCGACTGCGGCCACCGCATCGTCCAGTCGGGTGACCAGCTGCGCATGCAGGTCCAGCGTCAGCAGGTCCATGCCGGTGATGCGCACGCGCACATGGGCGCCGCGCGGCAGCTGCTCGCAGCCCGAGGCGCGGAACACCAGCGGCAGCGTGTCGGCCCGCACCAGGCCGTCCTTCATCACCGCGGCGTCCAGTTCGGTCACGCCGTTCTGCTCCAGCCAGCGCAGCGTCCAGTAGCGCTCGATGCCGTGCTGGAAGTCGTTGTAGGCGCCGTAGGCCGCATCGAAGGCCGAGATGATGGAGAACAGCTGCGCGTCCTTGGGCTTGAAGGGCGCGGCCAGCGCGGCAGTGCGGCCGTGGCGGGCGCAGGCGATGATCTGCCACTGGTTCACCAGGTCAACGTACCGGCGCAGCGGCGAGGTGGCCCAGGTGTACTGCGCCACGCCCATGCCGGCATGCGGCAGTGCCTTGGTGCCCATGCGCACTTTGATGCCCGGCGCCAGGCTGGCCTGGCTGCGGTAGATGCCGGGCAGGCCGCATTCGGCCAGCCAGCCGCCCCAGGTGCTGTTGGCCAGGATCATCGCTTCGGCCACGATCAGGTCCAGCGGCGCGCCGCGGCGGCGGGTGCTGATGGTCACGCGCTCGTCGCCCTGCGGCTCGGCGGTGTGGCCTTCCAGGCGGAAGTTGTAGTCGGGGCGGTTGAAGGTCTCGGGCTTGCCGCGCACCACCTCGCGCTGCGCCTTCAGGTGGCGCGCCAGGCGGAAGGCGAAGGCCAGCTCGGGCGCGAAG
The DNA here is from genome assembly GCF_023573145.1 of Aquincola tertiaricarbonis. Classification (GTDB taxonomy): domain Bacteria; phylum Pseudomonadota; class Gammaproteobacteria; order Burkholderiales; family Burkholderiaceae_C; genus Aquincola; species Aquincola tertiaricarbonis_B. Next base: position 2,905,686 of record NZ_CP097636.1, on the reverse strand, counting down.
GCATAGCCGGCCTGCGCCTCACCGGTCAGGGTGGCCTCGGTCACCACATCGTCCAGCTGGTCGTGGCGCAGGTTGGCGGCGATGGGCACGCGCTCCAGCTTGGTTTCGCTGGCGCGCACTTCCAGCGTGGCCTCGTCCATGGTCACGTACAGGCTCACGGCCGGGCAGTCCTGGCCTTCGGCCAGCGTGTAGCGCTGCACCACCTCGTCGGGCAGCATGGTCAGTTTCCAGCCCGGCATGTACACGGTGGACAGGCGCTCGCCGGCCACCTTGTCGATGGCGCTGCCCGGCGTGATGGCCAGGCCCGGTGCGGCGATGTGCACGCCGAACACCACGGTGCCGGTGCCCAGGCCCTGCACCGACAGTGCATCGTCGATCTCGGTGGTCTGCGAATCGTCGATCGAGAAGGCCTGCACTGGCGCCAGCGGCAGCGGCTCGGCAATCGCCGGGGCCTGCAGCGCCGGAAAGCCCGTGCCCTTCGGGAACTGCTCGAACAGGAAGCGCTTCCAGTGGAACTGGTAAGGGCTGCGGATGGCACCGGCCGCCTTCAGCAGGTCCAGCGGCGCGCGCTGCGAGCGCTTGGCGGCCTCGACCACGGCCTTGTATTCAGGCGCGTTCTTGTCGGGCTTGAACAGGATCTTGTAGAGCTGCTCCTGCACCGGCGCCGGGCAGGTGCCGGCCGCCAGCTCGGTGGCCCAGGCCTCGATCTGCGCGGCCTGCTGCTTCTTGCGCTCGATGCCCAGCAGCGCCGCCTTCACCGTTTCTTCGGGCGCCTTTTTGAACACGCCCTTGCCCATGCGCCGGAAGTAGTGCGGCGCCTCATAGAGGCGGAAGAGGGCGGCGGCCTGCTGCTCCAGCCCGGCCTTGGCGTCGAAGTAGTCGCGCGCCAGGTCGGCAAAGCCGAACTCGCCCTCGGGGGCGAATTCCCAGGCCAGGTCCAGGTCGATCTCGGTCGCCAGGCGCTGGCCGGCGGCGATCAGCTCGGCCGGGCCGGGCTTGTCGAACTTCATCAGGACATTGGCCAGCTTGACCTTGACGCGCTTGCCCGAGTCGAGCTCGATCTGCATCGAGCTCTCGGCCTCGGACATCACACGGCCGGCCAGGAACTTGCCGGAATCATCGAACAGTGCATACATCCGGCCGATTGTCCCACCCCTGGACAACGCACCGGGTGCCCCATCAAACGGTCATGCCGCCAGACACTTCGATCACGGCACCGTTGACGTAGCTCGCCTCGTCGCTGGCCAGGAAGGCGTACACGTTGGCGATCTCCTCCGGCTTGCCCAGCCGGTGCAGCGGCACCTGCTCACGCATCTGCTGCAGCACCTTGTCGGGGATGGTCGAGAGGATGGGCGTTTCCACGAAGCCCGGGGCCACCGCATTCACCCGCACGCCCTTGGGGCCCAGCTCGCGGCTCCAGGTCTTGGTGAAGCCGATGACACCGAACTTGCTGGCCGCATAGTTGGTCTGGCCAAAGTTGCCGTAAATGCCCACCACGCTGGAGGCATTGAGGATCACGCCGCCGCCCTGCGCCGTCATGGTCTCGGCCACCGCCTGCGCGCAATGGAACACGCCGCGCAGGTTGACGTCGATCACCGCGTCGAACTGCGCCTCGGTCATCTTCACCAGCCGCGCGTCCTTGGTGATGCCGGCGTTGTTCACCAGCACGTCGATGCGGCCATGGCGCGCTTTCACCGCCGCCACCATCGCATCGACCTGCGCGCGGTCGGTCACGTCCACCACATGGCCTTCGGCGCAGCCGGCGCGGCCGGTGTGCTCGATGCAGTGCGTCACCGCGCTGTCCACCGCGGCGGGCTTGATGTCGCAGACGATGACGGTCGCGCCTTCGGCCGCGAACTTCGTGGCGGTGGCCAGGCCGATGCCCTGGGCCGCGCCGGTGACGATGCAGATCTTGTCTTTCAGTCGCATGCTTGCTTCAGGTGAGGTGGAGAAAGTCGAGCACGAAGGGCAGGTGCTCGTCGAAATCGCTGATCGCGTGGTCGCCGCCTTCCAGCAGCCGGATGTGCGCGCCGGGGTAGCGGCCGGTCATCTCCTGCCAGCTCAGCACTTCGTCGCCCTTGCAGATGACGGCGGCATAACGCTCGGGGCGGGTGATGGCGGGCACCGTGAGGGCCTGCAACTCGCCGATGAACTCGGGCCGGAAATAGAAGTGCTGCGCCGGGTCGTGGAAGGCGGTCTGCTCGCCGATGTACTTTGCCAGGTCGCGCGCAGGGTCGACCGCCGGGTTCAGCAGCACCGCCGGGCAGCCGCTGCGCTCGGCCACCGCAGTGGCGTAAAAGCCGCCCAGCGAGCTGCCCACCACCGCCATGCGCCCGACCGGCCAGCCGGCAGTGCCTTGCGTGATGAGTTGCATCGCCGCCTGCGGCGAGGGGGGCAGTTGGGGGCACCACCAGGTCACGTCGGGTCGGTGGGCCTGCATCCAGGCCGCCATGCGCTGCGCCTTGAAGGATCGCGGGGAAGAGCGGAAACCGTGCAGGTAAAGCAGGTGGCTGGGGGCGGAACGGTGCATCGTGGCCCCAGTCTATCGGCGTGATCTGAACCCTGGCTTGCGCCGCGTGGGAACATCCGGCCCTTGCTGTTCGACCCCGTTGAAAGCCGACATGCGTCTGACCCCCCAACCCTTGCGCCTGACCGCCGTTGCCACGGCCTTGTTGATCCTTTCCGGCTGCGCCGCGCTGCAGCCGGCCACCGCGCCGCGTGCGGCACCGGCGGCCACGCCGCCGACGGCTGCCGCAGGCGGGGGCGCCGCCAGCATGGCCGCTGCCGCGGGCGCCCCGGGTGCGCCGTCGGCTGCCCCTGGCGCGGCCACGCCGCCCGCCGCCGGGGCCTCGGGCCCCGCCGCCACGTCGGGCGCGGCACCGGGCGCGGCGGCCGCGCGGCCCGAAGCCGGCGCGCCCCGGCCCTTCGCCGACGTGATCCGCGATGCCAAGGTGGACGACGGTTACTTTCCGATCTGGCGCAAGGACGAGAAGGTGTGGATCGAGGTGCCGGCCGACCGCTTCGGCCAGCCTTTCCTGCTGACCGCGGGCATCAGCAGCTCGGTGGGTGAGCGTGGCCTGTATGGCGGCCAGATGGGCAACGGCTGGATGGTGGAGCTGCGCCGCATCGGCAACACCGTGCAGCTGGTGGCCAAGAACACCGACTTCGTGGCCTCCGGCGACCCGGCGCTGGCGCGCACCGTGCGCCAGAGCTTCTCCGACAGCCTGCTGGGCGCCGCGCCGGTGGCCAGTGCCGAGCATCCGCAGCGCAAGTCGGTGCTGGTGGACGCCAGCTTCCTGCTGTCGGACATGGTGAGCTATTCGACGCTGCTGGAAAGCGCCTACCGCCTGCCCTACAGCCTGGACCGCGGCAACTCGTGGTTCGAGAGCGCGCGCTCGGACGCCCGCAGCGCCACGCTCAGCGCCAACCTGCACTTCGTGACGCCGCGCATCCCGGCGCCGCCGCTGGTGCGCCCGCCGGTGCCGGTGCCCACGCCGCCCACCACCACGCCCGACCCGCGCAGCCTGTTCGTGGGCGTGGTGTACAGCCTGCAGGCGCTGCCGCAGCAGCCCATGCGCCCGCGCGCCGCCGACCCGCGGCTGGGCCACTTCACCGACGCATACACCGACTACGGGCTGGAGATGAAGCCCAACCTGCGCGTGCACCACGTGGCCCGCTGGCGGCTCGAGAAGAAGGACCCGTCGGCCGCGCTGTCCGAGCCGGTGCAGCCCATCACCTACTGGCTGGACCGCAACATTCCGCAGCGTTACCGCGCCTCGGTGGAAGCCGGCGTGCTGGAGTGGAACAAGGCCTTCGAGCGCATCGGCTTCAAGAACGCCATCGTGGTCAAGCAGCAGCCGGACGACGCCGATTTCGACACGCTGGATGCCTCGCATGCGTCCATCCGCTGGTTCGTCGGCAGCGACGTGGGTTTTGCCCGCGGCCCCAGCGTGCGCGACCCGCGCACCGGCGAGATTCTGGACGCCGACATCGCGATGAGCGACGTGTTCGCTCGCGGCGCCCGCCGCGTGGCCAGTGAAGACCTGGGCAGCATGCCGACGCGGCTGACGGCGCTGGGCGGCACGCTGGGCCACCGCCACGACGCCTTCTGCGACTTTGCCGAGCAAAGCGCCGACGAGGCCGCCTTCGCCTTCGACCTGCTGGAAGCCCGCGCCGACCTGGCACCGGACAGCCCGCAGGTGGAGGCGCTGGTGCAGGCCTATGTGAAGGACGTGATCATGCACGAGGTGGGTCACACCCTGGGCCTGAAGCACAACTTCAAGGCCTCCACCACCGTCAACCGCAACCAGCTGCAGGACAAGACGTACACCGCCGCCAATGGCGTCGTCAGCTCGGTGATGGACTACACGCCCTTCAACATCGCGCTGGCCAACGAACGTCAGGGCGACTACGTCACGCCCACGCTGGGCGCCTACGACTACTGGGCCATCGAGTACGCCTACAAGCCGTTTGCGGCCGAGCAGGAGCCGCAGGAGCTGGGCCGCATCGCTGCGCGCAGCACCGAGCCGCAACTGGCCTATGCCGATGACAGCGACGCCGATGCCGGCCCGGGCGGTGGCATCGACCCCTACACCAACCGCTTCGACCTGGGCAACGAGCCGCTGGAGTGGTACCGCAAGCGCTTTGCGCTGTCGCGCGAGTTGTGGGACCGGGTGCAGGCCCGTGGCGCGCGGCCGGGCGACGACCCGCAGCGTGAACGCCGGGTGCTGGCCAGCGGCTTCCGCCAGCTGCGCGACATTCCGCAGCTGACGGCCAAGTACGTGGGCGGCATGGTGGTGCAGCGCGACCTGCCGGGCACCACCGGCCGGCCCACCTACAAGCCGGTGGACCCGGCCCGCCAGCGTGAGGCGCTGCGCTTCCTGGCCGACAACGTGTTCAGCGTGGACAGCTTCCGCTTCCGCCCCGAGTTCCTGGCCAGCCTGAGCCCCGACTTCAACGAGTGGGAGCGGGGCCAGCCGGTCAGCATCCCGACCCTGGTGCTGGGCCTGCAGACGCAGGCGCTGGACCGCCTGATGACCGCCGGCACCGCGCAACGGGTGCTGGACCTGCCGGCCTACCTGAGCGCGCGCGAGCGCCCGGGCGCGCTGACGCTCAACGAGGTGTACGGCACGCTGCAGTCCAGCATCTGGCGCGAGCTGAAGCAGGGCGGCGAGATCGACGGCATGCGCCGCAACCTGCAGCGCCAGCACCTCAAGCGGGTGCAGGCGCTGCTCACCAAGACCAGCGACCTGCCGGCCGACGCGATGAGCCTGGTGCGCATGCAGGCCACCGAGCTGCAGGCGCAGCTCAAGGCCAGTGCGGGGCGCACCGGCCTGTCACCCGAAACCCGGGCTCACCTGCAGGAAAGCCTGAGCACCTTGAGCGAGGCGCTGCGGGCGACGATGGTGCGCGGCTAGCCCTTGTTCAGCGCCTTCAGCAGCTTGTCGTGCACCCCGCCAAAGCCGCCATTGCTCATGCACAGCACATGGTCACCCGGCTTGGCGGCGCGCACCACGGCGGCCACCAGGGCGTCGATGTTGTCGTGCACCGAGGCCTGCGCGCCCATCGGCGCCAGCGCTTCGCGCGCGTCCCAGCCCAGGCCGCCGCCGTGGCAGAAGCTCAGGTCGGCCTCTTCCAGCGACCAGGGCAGCTGCGCCTTCATCGTGCCCAGCTTCATCGTGTTGGAGCGCGGCTCGAACACCGTCAGGATGCGCGCCAGCCCCACCTTGCGGCGCAGGCCGTTGACGGTGGTGCGGATGGCGGTGGGATGGTGCGCGAAGTCGTCGTACACCTTCACGCCACCGGCCTCGCCGCGCAGCTCCAGCCGGCGCCGCACGTTCTCGAAGCGGCCCAGCGCCTTGCCCGCCACCTCGGGGTCCACGCCCACATGCTCGGCCGCGGCGATGGCGGCCAGCGCATTGAGCTGGTTGTGCTCACCCAGCAGCGGCCATTCCACGCGGGCGATCTTCAGGCTGCCGCGCAGCACGTCGAAGGCATGCGGCTCGCCGCGGGCGCGCAGCGTGCCGGGCTCTTCACGCGGGGCGCCGAAGCGCACCGTCTCGCTCCAGCAGCCGCGTTCCAGCACGCGCTGCAGCGCCGCCTCACGCGCATTGACCACCAGCCGGCCGCTGGCGGGCACGGTGCGCACCAGGTGGTGGAACTGGCGCTCGATGTCTTCCAGCCGGTCGAAGATGTCGGCGTGGTCGAACTCCAGGTTGTTCAGCACCGCGGTGCGGGGCCGGTAGTGCACGAACTTGCTGCGCTTGTCGAAGAAGGCGGTGTCGTACTCGTCGGCTTCGATGACGAAGGGTGCTCCTTCGCCCAATCGGGCCGAGACGCCGAAGTTCTGCGGCACGCCGCCCACCAGGAAGCCCGGCTTCAGGCCCGCGGCTTCCAGCACCCAGGCCAGCATCGACGTGGTGGTGGTCTTGCCGTGGGTGCCAGCCACCGCCAGCACATGGCGGCCCTGCAGCACATGCTCGGCCAGCCATTGCGGGCCGCTGGTGTAGGGCAGGCCGGCGTCCAGGATGGCTTCCATCAGCGCATTGCCGCGGCTGACGACGTTACCGATGACGAAGAGGTCGGGTTTCAGCTTCAGCTGGCTGGCGTCGAAGCCTTCGATCAGCTCGATGCCCAGCTGGCGCAGCTGGTCGCTCATCGGCGGGTAGACATTGGCGTCGCAGCCGGTGACGCGGTGGCCCGCTTCGCGCGCCAGGGCGGCCAGGCCGCCCATGAAGGTGCCGCAGATGCCGAGGATGTGAATGTGCATGGCAAAGATTTTAGGAGGCGGTGGTGCAGGGCTTGAGCTGGATCGGTGAGCACGCGTGGCTGTACCCGGCGCTGGAAGTGGTGCACATCCTGGGCATCGCGATGCTGCTGGGCCCGTTGATGCTGCTGGACTTGCGCGTGTGGGGTGCCGGCGCCGCGCTGCCGGTGCAGCCGCTGGCGCGGCTGAGCCTGGGCCTGACGGCGGGCGGCTTCGGGCTGGTGCTGCTCAGCGGGTTGCTGATGTTTGGCAGCCAGCCCGCGGAACTCCTGGCGAATCGGCTGTTCATCATCAAGCTGGGTCTGGTGATGCTGGCGGGGCTGAATGCGCTGTGGTTCCATTCGCGCGAGGGTCTGCAACGCCTGGATACGCTGGCCCGCGTGCAGACCGCAACATCAGTGGTGTTGTGGCTGGCGGTCATCATCTGTGGTCGGTGGCTGGCTTACTGATGGAACGCTGCCGAAAAGGAGTTCACATGCAACGCAGACAGGTTCTCGCAATCGCCGTGCCGGGCATGCTGATGCTGGCCGGCCAGGCCCGCGCCCACCATGGCTGGAGCGGCTTCGACCAGCAGCGGCCTTTGTATCTGCAGGGCAAGGCGGTGCAGGTGCAATGGCGCAACCCGCACGCCGAGCTGACGCTGGAACGCCCGGCTGACCTGGCGCTGCCGACCGATCTGGCGCAGCGGCCGGTACCTCCGCAAACCGCGCCGGTGGACGGCCCGGCGTTGCTGTCGGCTGCCCGGCTGCCAACGCGCAATGACAAGCGCTGGACGATCGAGCTGGCGCCGCTGACGCGGCTGGAAGCCTGGAAGATGCCGCGCATCGAGGCGGGCTCCGAGGTCGCCGTGTTGGGGTTTGCGGCGGCGGGGGAGCAGGGGGATGCTGTGCTGCGGGCCGAGTATGTGTGGGTGGGTGGCAAGGCTTACGGGTTGAGGTCTTCGCCGGCTTGATGTCGGCATTGGCTGTTTGCGTGGGCCGTCTGTTCTGGTTTTGTTCGGCCGCCGCGCGGTGGGCGGGGTTCGGCGGGGCTCATGCTGGGGCGGTCGTCCCTGCGGGCCGACTCCACTGCGGTGCTCGCGTCGAGGTCGCGCGGCAAAACTCGCTACGTTCGCTGACGCTCACTGCGCTCGAACAATTGCCGCGAGTCAGTTCACGAAGCGCGCTCACGCGCGCCGACCTCGCCGCTGCGCTCCTCGCCGCCCCACAAATCGCCCCGCCGCCCCCCGCCCACCGCACGGCTCGGACTGGCGAGTGCTACCCCCTTAGCAGGCCGGGCAGGGAAACACCGTCGGCACTTTGCGCAGGGCTGTGCGGGTGGGCCCGGGGGCGCATCTGGAGCGCCGAGCAACGCAGGGTGGGTGGCGGCGCGCGCAGCGCGCATCGTCAACTGATTTCCGGCCGACTGTCCGAGTCGCAGTGCGCGCAGCGCACGGAGGCGAGTTGGGCCGGAGCCACCCACCCGAGTAGCGCAGGGCAGTCCGCGCAACGCGCGGACCGCGGAAGCTAAGCCCCCGGGCCCGCCCGCACGGCCCGGAGCAAACCGCCCACACCCGCAAAGGTGTGCTCAGGCGAACAACACAGAGGCCGCAGGCAGTCAGCCCAAAGCCAACGCTTCAGCAGCCGCCGACACCGTAGCGGCAATGTCATCTGTCGTATGCGCCGCACTCACGAACCCAGCTTCGTACAGCGCCGGCGCCAGGTACACCCCACGGTCCAGCATCGCGTGGAAGAAGCGGTTGAAGCGCTCCTTGTCGGTGGCCAGCACCGCGTTGTAGTGCTGGGGCAGCTCGCTGGCGAAGAAGAAGCCGAACATGCCGCCTTGATGGTCGAACACCATCGGCACGCCGGCCTTCTGCGCCGCGGCATCCAGGCCCTGCACCAGTGAGGCCGTGGTGGCCGACAGCTGGTCGAAGAAGCCCGGCTTGCGGATCTCGCGCAGCGTGGCCAGGCCGCAGGCGGTGGCCACCGGGTTGCCCGACAGCGTGCCGGCCTGGTAGACCGGGCCCAGCGGCGCCAGCAGGCTCATCACCTCGCGCGAGGCGCCGAAGGCCGCCAGCGGCATGCCGCCGCCGATCACCTTGCCGAACACGCTGATGTCGGGCGCAAAGCCCGGGATCAGCTGCGCATACAGGCTTTGCGCGCCGCCCAGCGCCACGCGGAAGCCGGTCATCACCTCGTCGAAGGCCAGCAGCGCGCCGTGCTGGGTGCACAGCTCACGCAGCCGCCGCACGAAGGGCACCTGCGCCCGCACGAAGTTCATGTTGCCGGCAATCGGCTCCAGCATCACGCAGGCCAGCTGGTCGCCGTGCAGCGCAAAGGCTTCTTCCAGCTGCTCGAGGTTGTTGTACTCCAGCACCAGCGTGTGCTGCACCACCTCCGGCGGCACGCCCGCGCTGGTGGGGTGGCCGAAGGTGGCCATGCCCGAGCCACCCTTGACCAGCAGCGCATCGGCGTGGCCGTGGTAGCAGCCCTCGAACTTGATCAGCATCGGCCGGCCGGTGGCGCCGCGCGCCAGGCGGATGGCGCTCATCGCCGCTTCGGTGCCGCTGCTCACCAGCCGCACCTGCTCGATGCTGGGCACCAGCGAGATGATCTCCTCGGCCAGCTCGATCTCGCGCTCGGTGGGTGCGCCGAAGCTGAAGCCTTCGGTGGCCGCCTTCTGCACCGCTTCCAGCACCGCGGGGTGGCCGTGGCCCAGGATCATCGGTCCCCAGGAGCCGATGTAGTCGATGTAGCGCTGGCCGGCCGCATCGAAGATGTACGGGCCCTGCGCCCGGCTGATGAAGCGCGGCGTGCCGCCCACGGCGCGGAAGGCGCGCACCGGCGAATTCACACCACCGGGAATCACGCGCTGCGCGCGCTCGAAGAGTTCAGCGTTCTTGTCGGTCATGGGTTGCTGCGGCCTCGCGTCGGGTCAATGCACTTGTCTAGGCAGGTTGCTGCCGTCGGGCTCGCCCTGCGGGCCCGAGCCGGGGTCTTCGCCGGGCTCGCCCTCTTCGTCCTCGCCGGGCGGCAGCGCCCAGAAGAAGCGGTCGGGAATCACGTTGCCCATGCCGGGGCGGAAGCCCGCGTCCAGGCTGTTGTCCAGGAAGGCCAGCGCCTCGCCCACCGCGGCCTGCAGCTCGCTGCCGGCGGCCAGCAGCGAAGCGAGTGCGGCCGACAGCGTGTCGCCCGCGCCCACGAAGCTGGCCTCGAAGCGCTCGAACTTCTCACCGGTCAACGCGCCCTGGGCCGAGGCCAGCACGTTGTCCACCCACTGCTCGGTGCCCTTGCCCTTGGAAGGCAGCATCACGCCCGTCACCAGCACGAAGCGGGTGCCGTGCTCGCCAGCGGCCACCGCCAGCTCACGCGCCGAGGGCGGGCGCTCGTTGTCCCAGTCGGGCAGCAGGAAGTCGGTCAGCGTCTTGTGGTTGCCCACCAGCACCTCGGTCTGCGGCAGGATCAGCTCGCGGTAGGCGTCGACGTAGCTCTGGTGGTCGTCCTCTTCCAGCCAGCCCAGGTTGGGCATGTAGGCCACCAGCGGCACGTCGGGGTAGTCGCTCAGCACCTCGGCCACCGCGCTCACGCCCTCGGCCGAGCCGAGGAAGCCGACCTTCCAGCCGGCGATGGTCACGTCTTCCAGGATGCCGCGGGCCTGCTCGGCCACCACGTCGCCGTCGATCGCATGGCGATCGAAGATCTCGGCCGTGTCGCGCATGACGATGGCCGTGACCACCGGCAGCGCATGCGCGCCCATCGCCGCGATGGTGGCGATGTCGCCGGCCAGGCCGCCGGCGCCGCTGGCGTCGCTGGCGTTGAAGCTCATCACGCAGGCCGGTGCGACGCCTTCTTCGGCCGTGTCGTCGGCCGGGGGCGGTTGGTGTTGGGGGTTCATGGGGTGGAATCCGGTACGTCCTCTCAAGGGTTGCAGCAGGGTGCCGATAACCTCCAGAGGAGTTTCAAGAAGGTGTTGCATGTGCCTGCGCCGCTTGCACTTTTGGCAAGACCGCGTGGCTACAATGCCCCTTTATTGTAGTGATTGACTGCATAACGTGAGCGACCCTGCAACCTGGATGTGCCTGATCTGCGGCTGGATCTACGACGAGTCCGCCGGCGACCCCGAACACGGCATCGCGCCGGGTACCAAATGGGCCGATGTGCCCATGAACTGGGTGTGCCCCGAATGTGGCGCGCGCAAGGAAGACTTCGAGATGGTCCAGATCTGACGGGCCTGCCGACAGGGCGACCTGCCAGGCGGCCTGCAGCCGGCCCGGCCCGCTGGTACCCCCGGCGCGCACGGGCGTGAAGGAGATTCGCCCGTGAGCGACGCGTTCCCCACCCTCGTCGAGACCGCCGCCCCCGCTTCGGCGGCCAAGGTGCTGGTGATAGACGACAGCAACACCATCCGCCGCAGCGCCGAGATCTTTCTGCGCCAGGGCGGGCATGAGGTGGTGCTGGCCGAAGACGGTTTCGACGCGCTGGCCAAGGTCAACGACCATGAGCCGGAGCTGATCTTCTGCGACATCCTGATGCCGCGGCTGGACGGCTACCAGACCTGCGCCATCATCAAGCGCAACCCGCGTTTCGCCCACGTGCCGGTGATCATGCTGTCGTCCAAGGACGGCCTGTTCGACAAGGCACGCGGCCGCATGGTCGGCTCGGAGGACTACCTCACCAAGCCGTTCACCAAGGAACAGCTGCTGCGGGCGGTGGCGCAATACCGGCGCCCTGCCTGAAGCCGGCCCGGCCAAGGAACAACGAGATGACGATCCGCAAGATCCTGGTGGTGGACGACTCCAAGACCGAGCTCTACCACCTGTCGGACCTGCTGGGCCGCCGCGGTTATGCGGTGCGCACCGCCGAGAACGGGGACGAGGCCTTCCGCCGCCTGGGCGAGGACCTGCCCGACCTGATCCTGATGGACGTGGTGATGCCGGGCCAGAACGGCTTCCAGCTCACCCGGCTGATCACCCGCGACCCGCGCTTTGCCAGCGTGCCCGTGATCATGTGCACCAGCAAGAACCAGCAGACCGACAAGGTGTGGGCGCAGCGCCAGGGCGCGCGCGACTACGTCGTCAAGCCGGTGGATGCGGACGAGCTGGTCGCCAAGATCCGCGCGTTCGACTGAGCGCCCTTCACCCGACCGCCGACGATGGCCGACCGCGAAGCCCTGCGTGACCTGCATGCCCGCCTGGCCGATCGGCTGCAGGCGGCCCGTGACCAGCAGCAGGTGGCCTCCTGGCTGGCGGTGGAATGCCGCGGCCACGGGCTGCTGTTTCCGCTGCAGCAGGCCGGCGAGATCTTTCCGCTGACCACGCTGCTGCCGGTGCCGCATGCGCGGCCCTGGTTCGTCGGCGTGGCCAACCTGCGCGGCGGGCTGCATGGCGTGGTCGACCTGGCCGCCTTCCTGGGGCTGGGCCGCACCGAGACCGCGCGTGAAGGCACGCGTGACCCCGCGCGCCTGGTGGCGCTGGGCGCCGGCAGCGGGCTCAACTGCGCGCTGCTGGTCGAGCGGCTGGCCGGCCTGCGCAACGAAAGCCAGCTCAAGCGTGAGATGTTGCCTGCCGAAGAGCCGGAGGGGCCTGCACTGCCGGCATTCGCCGGTGCGCGCTACCGCGATGCCGACGGGCGCGCCTGGCAGGAAATCCTGCTGTCGGCCCTGGCGGAAGATCCGCAGTTCCTTGCCATCGCGGGCCATTAGCGCCCGAGCACATGTCAGCCCCGGGGTGAAGCAATGAGTTTTCTCGACCAGTACAAGACCAAGGGCGGTGGGCAGGCGGCGGACCCGGAAGGTCCGGCCACACAGATCGGCGAGGATTTCGGCCGCACCACCGGCGAGGCGGCGGACATCGACCTGGACATGGACGTGGGCACGCCGCGGGCGCCCGCCGCAGCGGAGGTGGACCCCTTTGCGGTCACCGCCACCAGCTTTCCCCGCACCGGCGCCGGCCTGGCGCCGCCCGTGGGCGCACCCATTGCGCCGGCCGCCGGAGCGGCCTACCCGCGCGCCGCCGCGCCCGCACCGGCACCCACCCCCGTACCGCCGCGCCCCGCCGCGCTGGTGGCCGAAAGCCAGCCCGCCAGCCTGCAGGACGACGACACCGAAAGCCGGCTGGAAGAACCCGTGCCCGAAGCCGCCCCCGCCGGCAGCGGCCTGCCGCTGATCGGCCGCTGGCCGGTGGCGCGCCAGCAGCGCGTGCTGGGCCTGCTGATGCTGGGCGGGCTCCTGATGCTGATCGTCGGCGTGGTGCTGGCCCTGGGCGCGGCCAACCGCGGTGCCGACCAGGTGGCCGGCGCCAGCCAGGCGCTGGTGCAATCGCAGCGGCTGGCCCGCGCGCTGCCGCAGGCGGTGCTGGGCCAGGCCGCGGCCCTGGTGGACAGCCAGGACAGCGTGCAACAGCTGGGCAGCGCGCTGCAGTCGCTGGCCGGCAGCGTGCCGGCGCCGCTGCGAGACGACACCGCGGCCCTGCTGCCGCTGGCCGAGCGCATCACGCGCAACACCCAGCAGGTGCTGGCCCAGCGCGAGGCACTGACCCAGGCTGGCCAGGCGCTGCGCCGCGTCAACCGCCAGTCGGCCCAGCTGCTGGAAGCCGCGCAGGCCGTGGTGGCCGCCAAGGCCCAGGCCGGTGCCACGCCGGCCGAGCTGCTGGCCGCCGGCCAGCTGACCATGCTCACCCAGCGCCTGGGCCGCAGCGCCGGTGAATTCCTCTCGCCCGAGGGCCTGAGCGCCGAGGCGGTGGTGGCTCTCGGCCGCGACCTGCCCGCGCTGCGCAACACCGCGCTGGCGCTGCAGGACGGCAATGCCGAACTCAACCTGCCCGGCAGCCGCGACCCGGTGGTGCGTGAGCGCATCGCTGCGCTGCTGGCCGCCTACGAGCCGGTGCAGCAGCCGGTGGAGGCGCTGCTGCCGCGGCTGCAGGCGGTGGTGGACGCGCGCAAGGCCGAGGCCGCGGCGCTGGCCGACATCGAGCCGCTGCGCCAGGGCCTGGAAGGGCTGCAGGGCCGCCTGGGCGGCGCGCCCGCCGGGCTGGGCGCGGCGCTGCCGCTGATCGGCGGCGGGCTGCTGCTGGCGCTACTGGGTGGTGGCGGCTTCGTTCGCCTGTACGTGCGCGACCAGGCCGAGCAGGCCCGGCTGGCGCAGCGCCAGCGTGCCGCGGCCGAGCGGCAGGAGCAGCAGGCCAAGCGCGTGAACGATGCCAACCAGGCCGCCATCCTGCGGCTGATGAACGAGCTGCAGCTGGTGGCCGAAGGCGACCTGACGCAGCAGGCCACCGTCACCGAGGACATCACCGGCGCCATCGCCGATTCGGTGAACTACACGGTGGAGGAACTGCGCTCGCTGGTGGCGCAGGTGCAGGCCGCGGCCACGCGGCTGACCGACACCACGCAGAAGGTGGAGGACACCTCCACCGAGCTGCTGGCCGCTTCCACCGAGCAACTGCGCGAGATCCACGAGACCGGCGAATCGGTGCTGCAGATGGCCGGCCGCATCAACGAGGTGTCGGCCCAGGCCCAGCAGACGGCCGAGGTGGCCCGCCAGTCGCTGGCGGCGGCCGAGTCGGGCCGCGCCGCGGTGCAGAACACCATCGGCGGCATGAACACCATGCGCGACCAGATCCAGGAAACCTCCAAGCGCATCAAGCGCCTGGGCGAAAGCTCGCAGGAGATCGGCGAGATCACCGAGCTGATCTCCGACATCACCGAACAGACCAACGTGCTGGCGCTCAATGCCGCCATCCAGGCCGCATCGGCCGGCGAGGCCGGCCGCGGCTTCACCGTGGTGGCCGAAGAAGTGCAGCGGCTGGCCGAGCGCTCGGCCGATGCCACGCGGCAGATCGCCGCGCTGGTGCGCACCATCCAGGCCGACACCCAGGACGCGGTGGCCGCGATGGAGCAATCCACCCAGGGCGTGGTCGAGAGCACCCGGCTGTCCGACAACGCCGGCTCGGCGCTGGCCGACATCGAGCGCGTCACCCGCCGCCTGGCCGAGCTGATCGGGCAGATCTCGGCGCAGGCGCTGAGCGAGGCGCAGGGCGCCAACGTGGTGGCGGCCAACATCCAGCACATCTTCGCGGTCACCGAGCAGACCGGCGAAGGCACCCGTTCCACATCGCAGATGGTGCGCGAGCTGTCGCGCACCGCCGAGGAGCTGAGCCTGTCCGTGGCCCGCTTCAAGATCAACTGACGCCGCGGGCGCCCTCCATCCATGTCCGCTGCCATGCTGCCCTCCGCGCCCCTGTCGCGCGATCACACCGAAGACCTCACCGCGCTCTCCTGGGTGCACGAGGAACTGCGCCGCTCGCTGGAGACGGCGCACAAGCTGCTGCGCCGCCACCTGAAGGAAGCCGCGCTGGCGGGCGACGCCGCCACCGGCGACCCGTCGCTCACCCGCCAGGCCCAGCAGCACCTGCACCAGGGCGTGGGCGCGCTGGAGCTGATCGGCCTGCCGTCGGCGGCGCTGCTGCTGCGCGCTTCCGAGGCCGCACTGGCCCAGCTGCTGCGCCAGCGCAAGCTCAGCGCCGCGGCGGTGGACACGCTGGAATTCGCCTCCTTCGCGCTGCTGGACTACCTGCACCGGCTGCTGGGCGGCAAGCCGGTGTCGCCGCTGCTGCTGTTTCCGCAGTACCGCGCGGTGCAGGAGCTGGCGGGCGCCGAACGTGTGCACCCGGCCGACCTGTGGCCGCTGGAATGGCGCTGGCGCGAGCTGCCGGCCGACGCCAGTGCGCAGCCGCGCCCGCTGGACGCCGACGCCCGGGCCGAGGTGGAGCTGCAGACCCTGGCCCTGATGCGCCAGCCCGAGGGCGCCGCCGCCCAGCGGCTGAGCGACCTGTTCGCCGGCCTGGGTGCCGGCAGCCGCCACCTGCACGTGGCCACGCTGTGGAAGCTGGCCGGCGCCTTCTTCGAGGCGCAGGGCCACCGCCTGCTGCGCACCGACATGCACACCAAGCGCATGGCCTCGCGGCTGCTGGCGCAGCTGCGCGCCGGTGAGCGCAACCCCGAGTCGCTGACCCAGGGCGAGGTGGTGCAGCGCCTGGCGCACGACCTGCTGTTCTTCTGCGCCCAGTCGCTGGACGGCGCCACCAACGCGCCGCGGTTGGCCGCGGTGCAGGCCGCGTGGAGCCTGCCGGCCGAACCGGCGGTGGACTATGAATCGAGCCGCCTCGGCCGCTTCGACCCGGCCTGGGTCTCGCAGGCGCGCAAGCGCGTGGCCGTGGCCCGCGATGCCTGGTCCGCCGTGGCCGGCGGTGAGCTGCACCGGCTGGGCGGCATCGGCGAGCTGTTCGCGCTGGTGGGCGAGTCGCTGCGCCGGCTGTTCCCGGGCGGCGAGCGGCTGGCCGCGGCGCTGCACGACGCGGTGGCCGGCACCGCCGACAGCGGCCAGGCACCGCCCGCTGGGTTGGCGATGGAGGTGGCCACCAGCGTGTTGTACGTGGACGCCGCGCTGGAAGACGCCGACTTCGATCGCCCTGACGAGATCGAACGGGTGCAGCGGCTGGCCGAGCGCATAGCCGCCGCGCGCGGCGGTGCGGCCGCCCAGCCGCTGGCGCCCTGGATGGAGGCGCTGTACCGCCGCGTGTCCGACCGCCAGACCATGGGCAGCGTGGTGCAGGAGCTGCGCGCTGCGCTGGGCGAGAGCGAAAAGCAGATCGACCTCTTCTTCCGCGCGCCGCAGGCCACCGAGCCGCTGGTGCCGGTGCCCGGCCAGCTGCAGGCCATGCGCGGCGTGCTGTCGGTGCTGGGCTTCGACCAGGCCTCGCAGGCCGTGCTGCGCATGCGCGACGACGTCGACCTGCTGCTGCAGGGCGGTGTGGCCGAGGCCGCGCAGCCGCCGCTGTTCGACCGGCTGGCCGCCAACCTGGGCATGCTGGGCTTCCTGATCGACATGCTCAGCGTGCAGCCGCAGGTGGCCAAGTCGCTGTTCGCCTTCGATGCCGACAGCGGGCTGCTGCGTTCCACCGTGGGCAGCGGCGTGGCCCACCGCATGGCCGCGCCCGCGGTGCCCGAGGCCGAGGCGGCGCCCATGCCCGACCTGGTGCCCGAGCCGCTGCCCACGCCGGCCGAGCCGCCGGCGCCGGTGCTGCCCGAACTGCCGGCGCTGCCCGAGTTGTCGCTGGACCTGCCGCTGGACCTGGCCCCGGACCCGGTGCTGGACCCGTTGCCTGTGGCCACCGCCGCGCCCGAGCCGCTGCCCACGGTCGATGCGGTGGACGAAGCGCCGCTGTCGCTGCTGCTGCCCGAGCTGGACCCCGAGACCACGGCGGCGATGCCCTCGGTGCCCGAGCCGGCCGAAGCCCCGCTGGACCTGGCGCTGCCGCCGCTGTCGGCCGAGCCGGCCACGCCGGTGGCCGTGGCCACGCCCGCCGCACCCGAGCCCGCCGCACAGGAAGAAGACGACGAGCTGCGCGAGGTGTTCCTGGAAGAAGCCCGCGACGTGCTGAGCGGCGCCGCCGAGGCGTTGCAGGGCCTGGCCGTGCAGCGCGACGACATCGGCCGCCTGACCACGCTGCGGCGTGCCTTCCACACGCTCAAGGGCAGCGGCCGCATGGTCGGCCTGAACGACTTCGGTGAAGCCGCCTGGGCTGCCGAGCAGCTGTACAACGCCCGCCTGGCCGGCGCCCCGCACGCCGACGACGACCTGCTGGGCCTGACCGGCGAACTGCTGGACTACCTGGGCGACTGGGTGCAGGCGGTGGCCGATCGCCGCGATGGCGGCCATGCGCCGCAACCGGTGCAGCAGGCCGCCGATGCGATGCGCCTGCAAGGCCTGCGCGAGCCGCTGTTCCTGCCAGCGGCCCCGGGCACCGGCAGCCTGGCCTTGGCCGGGGAGGCGCCCGAGGACCTCAGCGGCCCGGTGCCGCTGATCGATGCCGGCGGGCAGTCGGAGTACGGTGCGCTGGAAGGCGTGCTCACCGAACCGCTGGACCGCCGGCCGCCGTGGGTGTTGCCGGTGTCGGCGCCGGCGCAGGCCGGCCCGGCCGAGCCGCCTGCCGCCGACATCGCCGATATCTCCGATACTCCCGATACCGCCGCCTTGCTGGCCGCCGTGCCCGACCTGCCGTCGGCGGATGCGCTGGACCTGGACTTCGGGCTTGACTTCGGCAGCCCGGCACCGGCCCCTGCGGCGGACGCCGCAGCGCTGCCACCCGCGCCGCAGCCGCTGTTCGAGCCGCTGATGACCTCGCCGATGCCGCTGCTGCCGGTGCTGGCCGACGACCCCAGTGCCGCCGCCGACAGGCCGACGGCCCCGGAGCCAGAACCTCAGCCTGAACCCAGGCTGGAAGCCGACGCCCCGCTGCCCGAGCCCGAGGTCTCGATGCTGGTCGACGCCTGGCCCGACTTCCACCTGGGCGAGGCGCCAGCACCCGCGCCACTGGCGCCTGCGCCTTTCGACGAACCGGCGCCTGCGCCTTTCGACGAACTGGCGGCGGCCGAGCCCGCTGCGCCCGAGCTGCCGCCGGCCCCGACGCCGCCCGACGAGTTCAAGCACATCGGCGAGCTGCAGGTGCCGCTGGCGCTGTTCAACATCTTCCTGGCCGAGGCCGACGAGCAGTCGCGCCGGCTGGGCATCGAGCTGGCCGAATGGGCGCTGGAGCTGCACCGGCCGGTGGGCGAAACCGCCGTTGCGCTGGCACATTCGCTGGCCGGCAACTCGGCCACCGTGGGCTTCGGCGAGCTGTCGCAGCTGGCCCGCCTGCTGGAGCATGCGCTGGCCCACAGCCAGGTGCTGGGGCAGGGCGACGGGCCCACTTCACGCCTGTTCAACGAGGCCAGCGACGAGATCCGCCAGCTGCTGCACCAGTTCGCGGCCGGCTTCCTGCGCAGCCCGTCGGCCAGCCTGGTCGAGCGGCTGCAGGCCTGCGAGCAGGCCCTGGCCGCGGCCGCCGCGCCGATGTTCCAGGAGCTGCCGCCCGACTCGGGCACCGGCACGCTGCCGGGCGTGCTGGACAGCGGCCTGGGCGGTGCCACGGCCCTCGTGCCGCTGACCCCTGCGCCGCCGCTGGAGCCGCCGCATGCCACCGCGCTGGCGCTGGACGACGAGGACGGCATCGACGCCGTGGATGCGGTGGACGCCGAGCTGTGGCCCATCTTCGAGGAAGAGGCGCAGGAGCTGCTGCCGCAGCTGGCCGCCCGCCTGCGCGACTGGGCCCAGCAGCCCGAAGACCCCGCCGGCCCGGCCGCCTGCATGCGCACGCTGCACACGCTCAAGGGCGGTGCCCGCCTGGCTGGCGCCATGCGCCTGGGCGAGATGGCGCACCGGCTGGAAACCGCCATCGAGCATCTGCTGGCCCGCCCCAGCCTGCAGCGCAGCGACGTCGAGGCGCTGGAAGCCCGCGTCGATGCCATCAACACCACCTTCGAAGCGCTGCAGCGCGGTGAGCCGCTGAGCGAGGCGCTCCAGGCGCCCGCCGGAACGCCCGAGGAGGCGCCCCAGGAAACGCCCGAGGAGGCACCGCCGCCGTTCCTCTCGCTGGCCGACGAGCCGGCGGACATGCCTGCCGACCCGTCGGGCCAAGACGCGTGGCCGCCGCTGGACGCCGACCTGCCGCCGGCCGCGGAGGCCACGCCGGTGGTGGCCGACGCGTTGCCTGAAGCAGCCCCGGCCCCGGCCACGGCCGAGCCGCCGCCCATCGACTGGTCGCGCTTCACCGACCCTGCGCTGCAGCCCACCCCGGTGCCCGAGGCGCCGCTGCCGGTGCCGGTGCAGCAGGCGCCGGTGCGGGTGCGCGCCGCGTTGCTGGACCGGCTGGTCAACCATGCCGGCGAGGTGTCCATCACCCGCTCGCGGATCGACACCGAGCTGGTGACGATGAAGCATTCGCTGGGCGACCTGACCGAGAACCTGGAGCGCCTGCGCCGCCAGCTGCGCGATTTGGAGCTGCAGGCCGAGACGCAGATCAGCTCGCGCATCGAGGCGGCCAAGGCCAGCCAGACCTTCGACCCGCTGGAGATGGACCGCTTCACCCGCTTCCAGGAACTCACGCGGATGATGGCCGAGTCGGTCAACGACGTGGCCACGGTGCAGCGCAGCCTGCAGCGCAGCCTGCAGACGGCCGAGGACGAGATCGCCGCCCAGGGCCGGCTGACGCGCGACCTGCAGGACGGCCTGCTGCGCACCCGCATGGTGGAGTTCGAGGGTATCGCCGACCGCCTCTACCGCGTGGTGCGCCAGGCCAGCAAGGAAACCGGCAAGCAGGTGCGGCTGGACATCGTGGGCGGCGCCATCGAAGTGGACCGCGGCGTGCTGGACCGCATGACCGGCGCCTTCGAGCACCTGCTGCGCAATGGCGTGGTGCACGGTATCGAAGCGGCCGAGCTGCGCAGCCAGCGCGGCAAGGACCCGGTGGGCCGCATCACCATCTCGCTCAGCCATGCCGGCAACGAGGTGGGCGTGGAAGTGCGCGACGACGGCGGCGGCCTGGACCTGCTGGGCCTGCGTGAGCGGGGCGTGGCCCAGGGCCTGGTGGCGCCGCAGGCGCAGCTCAGCGATGCCGAGCTGGCGCAGCTGGTGTTTGCGCCCGGCCTCACCACCGCGGCCGAGGTCACCGAGCTGGCCGGCCGCGGCGTGGGCATGGACGTGGTGCGCAGCGAGGTGCTGGCCATGGGCGGCCGCATCGAGACCGCCACCAGCTGGGGCGAAGGCACCAGCTTCCGCCTGGTGCTGCCGCTGACCACCGCCGTCACCCAGGTGGTGATGCTGCGTGCCGGCGAGCTGACGGTGGCCGTGCCCGCGCCGCTGGTGGAGGCGGTGCGCCGTGTGCCGGCCGACGAAGTGGCCGCTGCCTACGCCAGCAGCCACTACCCGGTGGGTGAACAGCTGCTGCCCTTCTTCTGGCTGGGCGGTCTGCTGCATGGCAGCGCGCGCGGCAGCGACGCATCGGCCACCCAGTCGCTGGTGGTCATCCGCAGCGCGCAGCAGCGGGTGGTGCTGCATGTGGACGACGTGGTCGGCAACCACGAGGTGGTGGTCAAGAACCTGGGTGCGCAGCTGTCGCGGCTGCCGGGGCTGGTGGGCGTTACGCTGCTGGCCTCGGGCTCGCCCACGCTCATCTACAACCCGGTGGCGCTGGCCAGCCTGTACGGCGAAGGCGCCCAGGCCGCCGCCCGCGAGGCGCAGCCGGCCGAAGGGCAGGCCGCGCCGCGGCAGCCGGTGGCCAGCGCGCCGCAGGCGCCGCTGGTGCTGGTGGTGGACGATTCGCTCACGGTGCGCCGCGTCACGCAGCGGCTGCTGCAGCGCGAGGGCTACCGCGTCGTGCTGGCCAAGGACGGGCTGGAAGGCCTGGAGAAGCTGGCCAGCGAACGGCCGGTGGTGCTGCTCACCGACATCGAGATGCCGCGCATGGACGGCTTCGACCTGGTGCGCAAGCTGCGCAGCGACGACCGGCTGCGCACGCTGCCGGTGGTGATGATCACCTCACGCATCGCGCAGAAGCACCGCGACGTGGCGACCGAGCTGGGCGTGGACCACTACCTGGGCAAGCCCTACTCGGAAGAGCAGCTGCTGGGCCTGGTGGCGCACTACGCGGCCGAACAGGCCGCGCGGCAGGCGGCGGGCGAACTCACGCCGGCCGCTTGACCACGGCAAAGCGTTCCAGCGTGCGGGCCCGCGCCTCGTCGTGGTCCACCACGGGGTGCGGGTATTGCTTGCCCAGCACCACACCGGCTTCGGCCAGCTCGATCGGCCGCGCCAGCCAGGGCGCGTGGATCAGCTTGGCCGGCAGCTTGGCCAGCTGCGGCAGGTAGCGGCGGATGAACTTGCCTTCGGCATCGAACTTCTCGCTCTGCGACACCGGGTTGAAGATGCGGAAGTAGGGCTGCGCGTCGCAGCCGGTGGAGGCCGCCCACTGCCAGCCGCCGTTGTTCGACGCCAGGTCGAAGTCGTTCAGGTGCAGCGCGAAGTAGGCCTCGCCGCGCCGCCAGTCGATGCCCAGGTCCTTGGTCAGGAAGCTGGCCGTGACCATGCGCAGCCGGTTGTGCATGTAGCCGGTCTCGTTGAGCTGGTGCATCGCCGCATCCACCAGCGGGTAGCCGGTGCGGCCCTCGCGCCAGGCGGCGAACAGCGCATCGGCGGCCTTGCCGTGGTCCCACTTGATGGCATCGTACTCGGGCTTGAAGGCATGGCCCACCACGCGCGGGTGGTGGTGCAGCACCTGGTTGTAGAAGTCGCGCCAGATCAGCTCCGACAGCCAGGTGGCCGCGCCG
This sequence comes from Aquincola tertiaricarbonis, assembly GCF_023573145.1. GTDB lineage: Bacteria > Pseudomonadota > Gammaproteobacteria > Burkholderiales > Burkholderiaceae_C > Aquincola > Aquincola tertiaricarbonis_B. Next base: position 2,883,738 of record NZ_CP097636.1, on the reverse strand, counting down.
GGTGAGCCCTTGGCCGCACGTTCATGCGCCTCGCGCGCCAGCGCCCGCACCGACACCGTGCCGAAGCGCAGGTGCGGCCCCATGTAGCTGGGGCCCTTGACGGCCGGGTAGTTGCGCGCGTCGTCGTAGCGGTCGATGCGCTCGCGGAAGTCCTGCATCAGCTCGGCCGCGCCCACCGGGCCGCTGGGCAGCTTCAGCTCATGCAGGTTGGTGCGTTCGAAGCCCAGGCTTTCCAGCGTCGGCACCTCGCTGCAGTCGCTCTCCGGCCGCGGTGCCAGCGCGCCGGCATGGCGCGAGACGGGGTAGGCGCTCAGGTAGAAGGCATCCACCTTCTTCAGCCAGGCGTTCTTGTAGGGCGTGAACACGCTGTAGGGGCTGCCGGCGCCGGTCATCACCTCCGAGCGCTCGAACACCACATGGTCCTTGCTGGTGTGGAAGCTGATGCCCAGGTCGGCCAGTGCGCCGCGCACCTTGGCATCGCGCTGGATGGCGTAGCTCTCGTCGTCGTGGTTGGTGTAGACGGCCTGTACGTGCAGCTGGTGGGCCAGCCGGGGCAGCTCCTGCGCCGCCGCGCCGTGCCGCACGATCAGGCCCGCGCCGTCCACGCCATGCGCGGCGGCCATCGCCCGCAGCTGCGCATCCAGGCCCACCAGGCTGTCGCGGATGAACTCCACCCGCCGGTCGGCACGCGGCAGTTCATCGAGGAGGGTGCTGTCGAAGATGAAGGCGCAGTGCACCTGGCGCGCGGCCTTCAGCGCATGGAAGAGGGCGGCGTTGTCTTCGGCGCGCAGATCGCGGCGCAGCCACACCAGGGCGGCATCCAGGGCCTTCATGCGGGTTCGGTCTCCAGCGGGTGGGTGCGGTCCAGCAGGCTTTCCAGGCAGTGTTCGGTGATGCCGTAGAAGGCCTTGATCTCGGCGATCTGGCTGCGCAGTGCCTGGCGCCGCGCGGCGGGCAGCGGCGTGGCGCGCTTGACCGCCAGGATCATCTTGTTCTTGCTGGTGTGCTCCAGCGAAATGAACTCGAACACCTGCGTGGCATAGCCATGCGCTTCCAGCAGCAGGGCGCGCAGGCTGTCGGTCACCATCTCGGCCTGCTGGCCCAGGTGGATGCCGTGCTGCAGCATCGGCTGCAGCAGGGAAGGGCTCTTCATCTGCGGGCGGATCTGCTTGTGGCAGCAGGGCGCGCTGAGGATGATGGACGCGCCCGCGGTGATGCCGCGGTGCAGCGCATGGTCGGTAGCGGTGTCGCAGGCGTGCAGCGCGATCATCACGTCGGTGGCACCGGTTTCCACGCTGCCCACGTCACCGCGCTGGAAGTGCAGGCCGTCCAGGCCCAGCCGGCGGGCCGCGCCTTCGCACAGCTGCACCATGTCGTCGCGCAGCTCCACGCCCGTCACCAGCGCCGGTCGGCCGCGGGTGTGGGTCAGGTAGTCGTGCACCGCAAAGGTCAGGTAGCCCTTGCCCGAGCCGAAATCCAGCACCCGCACCGGCGCTGTGCCGCCGGCCAGCGGGCTGCCGTCGAAGGCATGGTCCAGCACCTCGACGAACTTGTTGATCTGTTTCCACTTGCGCGACATCGCCGGCACCAGCTTGTGCTGGGCATCGGTGACGCCCAGCTCACGCAGGAAGGGCCGCTGCAGGTCGAGGAAGCGGTGCTTCTCGCGGTCGTGCGTGTTGGCCGCCTCGCGCGCCTGGGCCGTGGGCCGGCGCACCAGCGCGGGCTTGCCCTTGCGGCTGAACAGCAGCTGCACGTCCTCGGCGGTGGTCAGCAGGTGGGCGTGGCTGAAGGCCGGGCCGGCCAGGCCGCGCAACAGCGCGATGGCCTCGTCCAGCGGGTGGTTCTTGGTGATGTCCTTGGTGCGGTGGGTGTACACGAACGACAGGTGCGGCTGGCCACGCAGCTGCACCGGCCGGGCGGTCAGCCGCTGCAGCTCGGGCTCGGGGCCGTGGTACTTGCCCAGCACCAGCTTGGCCAGCGTGCCGGCGGCCAAGCTCTCGGCCAGCAGCGCGAAAAAGCGTTCGGTGGGGTCGGTGTCGGCGGGCGGGCTCATCGGGGCAGGGGTGGGCGCGCCGGGATGGCGCGTCGTCAGCAAGGGCGCGGCCGATTATCGGGGCCGCCCCGGGGCGCGGCGGGGGCGCACTAGAATCGCCCCATGGCCGACAGCGCCCGCATCAACCTCACGAATCAGTTCCTGATCGCCATGCCCGGCATGGCCGACGAGAACTTTGTCGGCGCCGTGGTCTACCTGTGCGAGCACACCGAACGCGGTGCGCTGGGCCTGGTGATCAACAAGCCCATCGACATCAAGCTGCGCAACCTGTTCGAGAAGGTGGAGCTGCCGCTGGCGCGCGAAGACCTGGCCGACGCGCCGGTGTACTTCGGTGGCCCGGTGCAGACCGAGCGCGGCTTCGTGCTGCACGAAAAGTTGTCCAGCGACGGCGGCCACTACAACTCCACCATGGCCATTCCCGGCGGCGACCTGGAAATGACCACCAGCAAGGACGTGCTGGAAGCCCTGTCCAGCGGCGCCGGCCCGCGCAAGATCCTGGTGACGCTGGGCTACAGCGGCTGGGGCGCCGGCCAGCTGGAAGACGAGATCAGCCGCAACGGCTGGCTGACGGTGGACGCCAAGCCCGAGGTCATCTTCGACACGCCGATCGCGCAGCGCTACGACAAGGCCTTGTCGCTGCTGGGCATCGACCCGCGCATGCTGAGCGGGGAGGCGGGGCACGCGTGAGCGACCAGCCCGACGCCCCCCAGCCCGCCACCGCGCCGCCCGTTCCCCGTTCCTTCCTGGCTTTCGACTACGGCACGCGCCGCGTGGGCGTGGCCAGCGGCAACACGCTGCTGCGCAGCGCCACGCCGCTCAAGACCATTGCGGCCGAGGGCGATGCCCGCTTCGCCGCCATCGAGCAGCTGGTGCGCCAGTGGCAGCCCGATGCGCTGGTGGTGGGCGTGCCGGTGCACCCCGATGGCACGCCGCACGACAATACCCGCCGCGCGCAGCGCTTCGCCCGCCAGCTGCACGGCCGGCTGCGGCTGCCGGTGCACGAAGTGGACGAGCGCTACAGCACCACCGAAGCGCTGGCCGGCGGCGCCGCCGACGTGGACGCGGCTTCGGCCGCCATCATCCTTGACCAGTTCCTGAGAGCCCAACCATGAGTACTCTGTCCCTCGACGCCGAGGCGCTGTACGCCGAGCTGCGCACCGGCGTGCGCGGGCTGCTGCAGCCGGATGCGCTGCTGGTCGGCGTGTGGTCCGGCGGTGCCTGGCTGGCCGAGCGCCTGCAGGCCGACCTGGGCCTGCCCGGCGCGCACGGCGTCATCTCCAGCGCGCTGCACCGCGACGACTTCGGCCAGCGCGGCATGGCCGCCGGTGTCGACGCCACCAAGCTGCCCTTCGAGATCGAAGGCCGCCACATCGTGCTGGTGGACGACGTGCTGTACACCGGCCGCACCATCCGCGCGGTCATCAACGAGTTGTTCGACTTCGGTCGCCCGGCCAGCGTGACGCTGGCGGTGCTGGTGGACCGCGGCGGCCGTGAGTTGCCTATACAAGCGGCCTATGCCGCCGCCCGGCTGGCCCTGCCGGCGTCGCAGCGGCTGTCGCTGGCCCGGCACGAGGACGGCCGCCTGCGCTTTGCGGTGCAGGCGATCGAGGCGGGAGAGTGAAGCGATGAAGAACCCCCAACTGAACCAGCACGGCGAGCTGATCCACCTGCTGTCGATCGAAGGCCTGCCGCGCGACGTCGTCACGCAGATCCTGGACACCGCGGGCACCTTCCTCAGCGTCAACGACCGTGACGTGAAGAAGGTGCCGCTGCTGCGCGGCAAGAGCGTGTTCAACCTGTTCTTCGAGAACAGCACGCGCACCCGCACCACCTTCGAGATCGCGGCCAAGCGGCTGTCGGCCGACGTGCTCAACCTGGACATCGCGCGCAGCAGCACTGCCAAGGGCGAAAGCCTGCTGGACACCATCGCCAACCTGTCGGCCATGCATGCCGACATGTTCGTGGTGCGGCACAGCGAAAGCGGCGCGCCCTACCTGATCGCCCAGCACTGCGCGCCGCACGTGCACGTGGTCAACGCCGGCGACGGCCGGCATGCCCACCCCACGCAGGGCCTGCTGGACATGTACACCATCCGGCACTTCAAGAAGGACTTCCGCAACCTCACGGTGGCGGTGGTGGGCGACATCGTGCACTCGCGCGTGGCCCGCTCCGACATCCATGCGCTGACCACGCTGGGCGTGCCCGAGATCCGCGCCGTCGGCCCCAAGACCCTGGTGCCGGGCGACCTGGCGCAGATGGGCGTGCGGGTGTGCCACGACATGGCCGAAGGCATCCGCGATGCCGACGTCATCATCATGCTGCGGCTGCAGAACGAACGCATGAGCGGCGCGATGCTGCCCAGCTCGGGCGAGTTCTTCAAGAGCTTCGGCCTGACGCCCGAGAAGCTGGCCCTGGCCAAGCCCGACGCCATCGTGATGCACCCGGGGCCGATCAACCGCGGCGTCGAGATCGACTCGTCGGTGGCCGATGGCCGGCAGAGCGTGATCCTGCCGCAGGTGACCTTCGGCATCGCGGTGCGGATGGCCGTCATGAGCATCATTGCTGGGAACGAGGCATGAGCAGAATCCTGATCCAAGGCGGCCGCGTCATCGACCCGGCCTCGGGCCGCGACGAAATCACCGACGTGGCCATCGCCTCCGACCGCATCGTGGCCATCGGCCCGGCGGGCGACTTCCAGCCCGACCGCCGCATCGACGCCCGCGGCCGCATCGTGGCCCCCGGCCTGGTGGACCTGGCGGCACGCCTGCGCGAGCCCGGCCATGAGCACGAAGGCATGCTGGAAAGCGAACTGGCCGCGGCCGCGGCCGGCGGCGTCACCAGCCTGGTGTGCCCGCCCGACACCGACCCCGCGCTCGACGAGCCCGGCCTGGTGGAGATGCTGAAGTTCCGCGCCCGCAAGCTGAGCCGCTGCCGGCTGTTTCCGCTGGGGGCACTCACCCGCGGCCTCAAGGGCGACATCCTCACCGAGATGGCCGAGCTGACCGAGGCCGGCTGCGTCGGCTTCTCGCAGGCCGAGGTGCCGATTGCCGACACGCTGGTGATGCAGCGCGCACTGCTCTACGCCGCCACCTACGGCTACACCGTGTGGCTGCGCCCGCAGGATGCCTGGCTGGGCAAGGGCGTGGCGGCCAGCGGCGCCGTGGCCACGCGGCTGGGCTTGTCCGGCGTGCCGGTGATGGCCGAAACCATCGCCCTGCACACGCTGTTCGAGCTGGTGCGTGCCACCGGCGCCCGGGTGCACCTGTGCCGCATCTCCAGCGCGGCCGGCGTGGCCCTGGTGCGCGCCGCCAAGGCCGAGGGCCTGCCCGTCACCGCCGACGTCAGCATCAACTCGCTGCACCTGACCGACGTGGACATCGGCTACTTCAATTCCGCGATGCGGGTGACGCCGCCGCTGCGCCAGAGCCGTGACCGCGACGCGCTGCGCGCCGGCCTGGCCGACGGCACGATCGACGCGCTGGTGAGCGACCACAACCCGGTGAGCACCGACGAGAAGACGCTGCCCTTCGCCGAGGCCACGCCCGGCGCCACCGGGCTGGAACTGCTGCTGCCGCTGGCGCTGAAGTGGGGCGAGGACAGCGGCGCCGGCCTGGTGCGGGCGCTGGCCGCCATCACCAGCGAGCCGGTGCGGGCGCTGGGTGCTTCGCTGGGTTCGCTGGCGGCCAGTGCCGGCCGCCTGGTGGCCGGTGGTGTGGCCGACGTCTGCGTGTTTGACCCCGACGAGCGCTGGCAGGCGCTGCCCGCCGCACTCAAGAGCCAGGGCAAGCACACGCCGTTTGCGCCCGAGCACACCGGCTTCACGCTGCCCGGCCGCGTCAAGGCCACGCTGGTGGCCGGCACGGTGGCCTACGAAGACACGGCAGCCGCGGCTTGAGCTTTCCGCGTGTGAGTGCGCCCCGCGCCGCCTGGCGGCTGGTGCGGGCGTTGCTGCAACTGGCCAAGGGCCTGGCCATCGTGCGGCTGCGGTTCAGTGGGCTGGATGCCGCCGGTCGCCAGCGCGAGATCCAGCGCTGGTCGGCTGGCGTGCTGCAGGCACTGGGTGTGCGCCTGGTGGTGGAAGGCCGGCCGCGGCCGGGTGCCGCGCTGGTGGTGGCCAACCATGTGTCGTGGCTGGACATCGCGGCGCTGCATGCCAGCTGCCCGCAGGCGCGCTTCGTCTCCAAGGCCGACGTGCTGGGCTGGCCGGTGGTGGGCTGGCTGGTGCGCAGCGTGGGCACCTTGTTCATCGAGCGGGCCAGCAAGCGCGATGCGCTGCGCGTGGTGCATCAGATGGCGCAGGCGCTGGCGCAGGGCGATTGCGTGGCGGTGTTCCCCGAGGGCACCACCTCCGATGGCCGGGGCGTGCTGCCCTTCCATGCCAACCTGCTGCAGGCGGCCATTGCGCACGGCGTGCCCATCCAGCCGGCGGCGCTGCGCTTTTCCGATCCGCAGCATGCGGTGAGCCCGGCAGCCGAGTTCATCGGCGAGACCACGCTGGTGCAGAGCGTGTGGAGCATCGTCAGCGCCCGCGACCTCACGGTGCGGGTGCGCTGGCTGCCGGCCCAGGCCAGCGCGCATGCCGATCGGCGTGCGCTGGCGCAGCGGCTGCAGCAGGAGATCGAGCAGGGGCTGCTCGATCTCTGAAACGGGTTCAGCCTTTCTTGCCCTGGGCTGCCACCGCCGCTGCAGCCTTCGCGGCCGCCTCTGCATCACCCAGGTAGTAGTGCTTGATCGGCTTCAGGTCGGCGTCCAGCTCGTACACCAGCGGAATGCCGTTGGGGATGTTCAGGCCGACGATGTCGTCGTCGCTGATGTTGTCCAGGTACTTCACCAGCGCGCGGATGCTGTTGCCGTGCGCCGCTACCACGATGCGCTGGCCGCTCTTGATCGCCGGTGCCAGCGTTTCGTGCCACAGCGGCAGCACGCGGGCCACGGTGTCCTTCAGGCATTCGGTCAGCGGCACCTGGGCCGGATCGAGCTGGGCGTAGCGCAGGTCACCGCGCTCGCTGCGTGCATCGCCGGCGTCCAGCGGCGGCGGCGGCGTGTCGTAGCTGCGGCGCCAGACCAGCACCTGCTCATCGCCATACTGCTTGGCGGTCTCGGCCTTGTTCAGGCCTTGCAGGCCGCCGTAGTGGCGCTCGTTCAGGCGCCAGTCCTTGACCACCGGCAGCCAGGTGCGCTCCATGCGGTCCAGGCAGTGCCACAGCGTCCAGATGGCGCGCTTGAGCACCGAGGTATATGCCACGTCGAACTCATAACCCGCCTCGCGCAGCAGGTCGCCGGCTTGCTGGGCCTGGGCCACGCCGGTGGCGGTCAGCGGAACGTCGGTCCAGCCGGTGAAGCGGTTCTCGAGGTTCCAGGTCGATTCGCCGTGGCGAATCAGCACGAGCTTGTACATGGCGCGGTCGGGCCCGGTGGGCAGAGGAAGGGGAAGCCCGAATTCTATAATTCGCGTCTTTCGCTCCCTGCTGGCCCACCCGTGCAATTCCTGATCGCCAATTGGTACCTCGTGCTCGTCGCCCTCGTCTCCGGCGGCCTGTTGCTGCTGCCCTCGCTCAAGCAGGCTGCGGCCGGTGGCGGCGCCGGTGCCGTGGGCACCAGCGAGGCCGTGCGCCTCATCAACCGTGAGAAGGCCACGCTGGTCGACGTCAGCGAAGCCGCGGCCTATGCCGCCGGCCATGCCACCGGCGCCCGCAACGTGCCCATGAGCACGATCGAATCGGCCCCCAAGGGCCTGCCCACCAACAAGGCGCTGCCGCTGCTGGTCATCGGCGGCGCGGGCGTCAACGTCAACCGCGCCGCGGGCATGCTGCGCAAGGCCGGCTACACCGACGTGCGCACCGTGGCCGGTGGCCTGGCTGCCTGGCGCGAAGCCAGCCTGCCGGTCGAAAAATCAGCCTGAGCCAAAGCCGGCCTCGCCGGCGATTCCTGCGTGCCGCATGAGGCTTTGCCTGGCGGCCCGGTTCACAGCACGGCGGCTTTCATGACAATTGCGTCATGAACACCGTCCGCATGTACACCACCCAGGTCTGCCCTTACTGCATCCGCGCCAAGCAGCTGCTGGCCCAGCGCGGCGTGACGCAGATCGACGAGATCCGCATCGACCTGCAGCCGGCCGAGCGCGACACCATGATCGAGCTGACCGGCCGGCGCACCGTGCCGCAGATCTTCATCGGCGACAAGCACGTGGGCGGCTGCGACGACCTGATCGCCCTCGACCGCGCGGGCGGGCTGGTGCCGCTGCTGGCCGCCTGAGGTTTTCCCCCGGGCGGTCCGTCCGCGGGGCGTCATTGACGCACGCCATAATCCTTGATCAAGCCCGCAGCCTGCGGGTTTTTGATTTCTTGGATGAACTCACCATGGCCGAGCAAGAACTGACCCCCGTCTTCCAGATCCAGCGCATGTACCTGAAGGACCTGTCGCTGGAGCAACCCAACTCGCCGCAGATCCTGCGCGAGCAGCAGGTGCAGCCCCAGGTCGACATCAACCTGGGCGTGTCGGCCGAACCCATCGCCGAAGGCGTGTTCGAGGTGTGCGTCACCGCCACCGTCACCACCAAGATCGGCGACAAGACGCTGTTCCTGATCGAGGCCAAGCAGGCCGGTATCTTCGAGATCCGCAACCTGCCGCAAGACCAGATGCAGGCCATCATCGGCATCGCCTGCCCGGGCATGGTGTACCCGTACCTGCGTGCCATCGTCTCCGACGTGTGCACCCGCGCCGGCTTCCCGCCGGTGGTGCTGTCGGAAGTCAACTTCCAGGCCATGTTCGAAGCCCAGCAGCAGCAAGCCGCTGCCAACGGCGCCGGCCTGAACTGACGACTGGTGGCCCCCAAGCTCGCTGCGCTCGCTACCCCCCAAGGGGGCCGTCCAGCCCTTTGGGGCGGCCCGGCGGGGCTGGGACCTTGGCCGATCTTGGCGCCGTCGGTCCAGGCCTGGCCTGCCGGCGGCGCTTTGCCCTGAGCTTGCAGTCATGCCATTGAACATCGCCGTGCTGGGCGCCGGTGCCTGGGGCACGGCCCTGGCCGCCCAGGCCGCGCTGCGCCATCGTGTGCTGCTGTGGGGCCGTGATGCGGCCCAACTGGCCCAGATGGCCGCCAGCCGCCGCAACCAGCGTTACCTGCCAGACATCGAGCTGCCCGCCAGCCTGGGCTTTGAAGCCGACCTCGGCCGCTGCCTGTCGGCGGTGGGCGAAGAGGGCCTGGTCGTCATCGCCACGCCGATGGCCAGCCTGCGCGCGATGCTGCAGCAGATGCCGCCGCAGGCGCGGGTGCTGTGGCTGTGCAAGGGCTTCGAGGCCGAGACGGGCCTGCTCGGCCATGAGGTGGCGCAGGCGCTGCGGCCGGGGGCGCCTTCCGGCGTGCTGTCCGGCCCCAGCTTTGCCGAAGAGGTGGCCCGCGGCCAGCCCACGGCCCTGGTGGCCGCCAGCCTGGACGCCGCCTTGGGCGAGGCCATGGTGCAGGCCTTCCATAGCGACTCGCTGCGCGTCTACACCTCGGCCGATCCGGTGGGGGTGGAAGTGGGCGGCGCGGTGAAGAACGTGCTGGCCATCGCCACCGGCTTGTGCGACGGGCTGGCGCAATCGGGCGCGGCCGGCGCACCGGGCCTCAATGCCCGTGCGGCGTTGGTCACCCGCGGCCTGGCCGAAATGACGCGGCTGGGCGTGGCCCTGGGCGCGCGGCCCGACACCTTCATGGGCCTGTCGGGCCTGGGCGACCTGGTGCTCACCGCCACCGGGCACTTGTCGCGCAACCGCAAGGTGGGCCTGCTGCTGGCCGAAGGTCTGCCGCTGGACCGCATCTTGGCCGAACTGGGCCATGTGGCCGAGGGCGTGTACAGCGCCCGCACCGTGTGCCGGCGCGCGGCCGAGCTGGGCGTGGACATGCCCATCTCGCAAGCCGTGGTGGCGGTGCTGGAAGGCCAGCTGACGCCGCCGCAGGCGGTGGCGCGGCTGATGGCGCGGGAAGCGAAGGCCGAGCAGTTGGTCTGACCCTCCGGGCCGGTCGGGCCCGCGATGGGCAGGGGCGTCAGCCGCCCCCTGCGTAGCCGTTCTGCCGCCAGGCCTCGAACACGGCCACCGCCACCGCATTGCTCAGGTTGAGGCTGCGCTGACCCGGCCGCATCGGCAGCCGTACGCGCTGGGCGGGCGCGAAGCTCTCGCGCAGCGCGGGCGCCAGGCCGGCACTCTCGCTGCCGAACACCAGCCAGTCGCCGGGCTGCCAGGCCACGTCGCCGATCGGCCGGCTGCCATGGGTGGTGAAGGCGAAGCAGCGCGCCGGGTCGGGCTGCTGCGCCGCGACGAAGGCGGCCCAGCTGGCATGCCGCCGCACGTCGGCGTACTCGTGGTAGTCCAGGCCGGCGCGCTGCAGCAGCTTGTCCTCCATCGAAAAACCCAACGGCTCTACCAGGTGCAGCTCGCAGCCGGTGTTGGCGGCCAGGCGGATGACGTTGCCCGTGTTGGGCGGAATCTGCGGCTCGACGAGGACGATGCGGAACATGCCCCCATTGTCTCTGGGCGCGGGTGCTCCCAGCCAGCCGGCGCCGGGCCGCCCCAAGGCGGCTGGCGACCCTCTCGGAGGGTGGCGTCACGCGCAGCGTGGCGCCGGGTGCTCCATCTCACGAATCTGAAGGTGGTGGCGTGCGTGCGAAGGCCCAGACGTGGACAGACGCTGCGCCTGCCGCGAGCAGCGTGCGCGTGGCCTCGGCTGCGGTCGCGCCCGTCGTCACCACGTCGTCCACCAGCGCCAGGTGCCGGCTGCGCAGCGGGTGGCTGCGCTCGGGCGGCACGTGGAAGCAGCCTTGCACCGCGCGCTGCCGCGCCGCCTTGCCCAGGCCGGCCTGGTGGCCGCCGTCGGCCACCCGCCGCAGCAGGGCGTCGGCGCAGGGCAGGCCCAGCACCCGCGCCACACGCCGGGCCAGCTCGGCCGACTGGTTGAAACCCCGCTCGGCCAGGCGGGCGGGCGACAGCGGCATCGGCAGCACCAGGCGGGGCGTTGCGTCGTGCTCGGTGGCCTCCGCTTCTGCCTCCGCCACCGCCCGTGCCAGCAGCGCGGCCAGCGCGCCGGCCAGATCCAGGCCCTCCCGGTACTTGAAGCGGCCGATCAGCGCCTGCCAGGGAAAGCCGTAGTCGGCCACCACCACGGTGCGCGCAAACGGCGGTGGCTGGGCACTGCACTCGGCGCAGGTGTGCACGCCGGTGGGCACGCGCAGCCCGCAGGGGCCGCAGCGCGGCCGCCAGGCGGCAAAGCGGGCGGCGCATTCGGCACACACCCGTGAGCGCGCCCAGCCGTGGCACACGCCGCACAGCGTCGGCCAGCCACGCGCGGGCGGCGGGGCAGGGCGCACGGCCAGGCGGGGCTTCATCGCGTCAATATACTGACTCGTTCAACCGAAGCCGACATGTCCCAAGCCCTGCCGCATCAGGCCCCGCCGGCCGCCTCGACCGCCCGCGACCTGGATGCCGCCGCCGTGGGCCGGGTGCTCAACCGTTGGGCCGCCGCGCCCGAGGCACCCTGGCTGCATGCCGAAGTGGCCCGCCGCATGGCCGAGCGGCTGCCGGTCATCCGCAGCCAGCCCGAGACGGTGCTGCAGTGGTGGGCCCATGCTGGTGCCAGCGATGCCCTGCTGCGCCAGGCCTACCCCAAGGCCCGGCAGCTGCACGTGGAGCCCACGCCCGCGCTGCTGGCCCGCAGCACGCAGGCCCATGCCGCGCCGTGGTGGAGCGCTCGCCGCTGGGCCGGCCCCGGGGCCAGTGCGGTGCTGGCGTCCGAGCTGCCACCGGCGGCAGGCGGCCTGCTGTGGGCCAACATGGTGTTGCATGGCGCGGTCGATCCGCCCCAGCTGCTGGCCCAATGGCGCCGCGTGCTGGCGGTGGACGGCTTCCTGATGTTCTCGACGCTGGGGCCGGGCACGCTGCGCGAGCTGCATGCGCTGTATGCAGAGCTGGGCGCCGGCAGCCCGGGCGCGCCGCTGGTGGACATGCACGACATCGGCGACATGCTGGTGCATGCCGGCTTCGCCGACCCGGTGATGGACCAGGAGCAACTCACGCTGACCTGGGCCACGCCCGAAGCGCTGCTGGCCGAGCTGCGGCAGCTGGGCGGCAATGCCGACCCCGCACGCTGGCCCGGCCTGCGCACGCCGCGCTGGCACCGCCGGTTGCTGGAAGCGCTGGCGGCGCGTGCGGGCGCCGATGGCCGCATCGCGATGCGCTTCGAGGTGGTCTACGGCCACGCCTTCAATCCGCCGCCGCGGCCGGTGGTGGCGGCTCAGACTTCCGTGTCTTTGGACGATATGCGAAGCATGGTGCGTTCGGGTGGCCGACCGCCGAGAAAACACGGACCTGACACATCCCCCTGACAGCCTCACATTACTTCACGATCCCGCTAGAATCCCGCGGCCTTTCGTGTGCGGACGTCAATCCCTGAAGTACGCCACGCTGGCTTGCCGTACCGCCAGCCTCTTGCAAGCAATCGCCATGTCAGCCACCTTCGCTTCCAGCTCCTGGTCGGCCTCGCAGCTGCCGGTGGCGGGGCGTTCCCCGTGGCGTTGGGGCCAGGCGATGGAGATCGAAGGCAACCAGGCGCTGCAGTGGGTGCTGCGGCGCAACTGCTCCCTCACACCGCGCCAGATGCTGATCGCCTACCTGTCGGTATGCGTGATTTCCCTGGTCGTGGCCACTGGCTTCATGTGGCTCGGAGCGGGTATGGTGTTGGGCTTTGCCGGCCTGGAACTCCTGGTGTTCGGAATCGCGCTGCTGGTGCATGCCCGCCATGCCACCGACCGCGAGACGATCACCCTGCAGGGCGATGCCCTGAGCGTTGAAACCCGCTGCGGCAGCAGCGTGGAACGGATGGATTTTCGGTCGGCGTGGGTGCGCGTCGAACCGGTGCACGGAGAAGGGTCGCTGCTCGAGCTGTCGGGCCAGGGCCGCCGTGTGCGTGTGGGCCGCTATGTGAGGCCTGAATTGCGCGGGTCGCTGGCCCAGGAGCTGCGGCGCGCGCTGCGGACCGAGGGACGGCCGCACGACGGCGAGAACGATCTGGGAATGGAGCTCAAGTGACGATGAAGACGACGATCAAGCACCTCGGCCGATGGGGACAGCGGCTGGCAGGTGCCGCGGTGGCAGGCGCTGCGATGCTCGCCACGCATGCGGCCTGGGCACAGGTGAAGGACTTGCCGGGCGGCCCGGCGGTCAACCAGGTGAACCTGCACCCGCCGGTCACGCGCATCGCCGCCGAGCAGATGTGGCTTCACAACTTCGTGATGATCATCTGCGTGCTGATCTTCGTCGCGGTGTTCGGCGTCATGTTCTATTCGGTGTTCAAGCACCGCAAGTCGCGCGGCGCCAAGGCCGCCAACTTCCACGAAAGCGTGGCGGTGGAAGTGGCTTGGACGGTCGCGCCCTTCGTCATCGTCATCCTGATGGCGCTGCCGGCCACCAAGGTGGTGGTGGCGATGAAGGACACCACCAACGCCGACCTGACCATCAAGGCCACTGGCTACCAGTGGAAGTGGGGCTACGACTACCTCAAGGGCGAGGGTGAAGGCCTGGCCTTCCTGTCCACGCTGGACACCGCCCAGCGCGAAGCCTCCAACAGCGGCAACCCGCAGCCGGTCGACGACTACCTGCTGAAGGTCGACAACCCGCTGGTGGTGCCGGTGGACAAGAAGGTGCGTGTGATCACCACCGCCAACGACGTCATCCACGCCTTCATGGTGCCGGCCTTCGGCGTCAAGCAGGACGCGATCCCCGGCTTCGTGCGCGACACCTGGTTCCGTGCCGAGAAGGTGGGCGACTACTACGGCCAGTGCGCCGAGCTGTGCGGCAAGGAGCATGCGTACATGCCCATCCACGTGAAGGTGCTGTCGCAGGAAGACTATTCCAAGTGGGTCGAGACCAAGCGCAAGGAAGCTGCTGCGGCCGCCGACGACCCGAACAAGGAATGGAAGCTGGAAGAGCTGATCGCCCGCGGCGAGAAGGTGTACGCCGCCAACTGCGCGGCCTGCCACAAGCCCGATGGCACCGGCGCCGGCCCGATCAAAGCGCTGGTAGGTTCGCCCAAGGTGCTGGCCGACGACCACAACGTGCAGATCCAGGTGCTGCTGAACGGCCAGAACAATGGCGCGATGCCGGCCTGGAAGCAGCTGTCGGACACCGAGCTGGCGGCCGTGGCCACCTACACCAAGAACGCCTGGACCAACAAGACCGGGCAGATCGTTCAGCCCAAGGAAGTGCTTGCCGCCCGCGGCAAGTGATGGCCTGAGCCGACAGAACGAGGAAACACCATGAGCGCAGTTCTCGACCACCACGGCCACGCGGGCCACGACGACCACGCGCACGATCATCCGCACGGATGGCGGCGCTGGCTGTTTGCCACCAACCACAAGGACATCGGTACGCTGTACCTGCTGTTCAGCTTCACGATGCTGATGATCGGCGGCGTGCTCGCGCTGATGATCCGGCTGGAGCTGTTCCGCCCGGGCCTGCAGTTCTTCAATCCTGAACTGTTCAACCAGTTCACGACGATGCACGGCCTGATCATGGTGTTCGGCGCCATCATGCCGGCCTTCGTGGGCTTCGCGAACTGGATGATCCCGCTGCAGATCGGCGCCAGCGACATGGCCTTCGCGCGGATGAACAACTTCAGCTTCTGGCTGATGATTCCCGCGGCCATCATGCTGGTGGCGTCGTTCTTCATGCCCGGTGGCGCCCCCGCCGCCGGCTGGACGCTGTACGCGCCGCTGACGCTGCAGATGGGCCCTTCGATGGATGCCGGCATCTTCGCGATGCACATCCTGGGCGCGTCGTCCATCATGGGCTCAATCAACATCATCGTCACGGTGCTGAACATGCGCGCACCCGGCATGACGCTGATGAAGATGCCGCTGTTCTGCTGGACCTGGCTGATCACCGCCTACCTGCTGATCGCGGTGATGCCCGTGCTGGCCGGTGCCATCACGATGACGCTGACCGACCGCCACTTCGGCACGTCGTTCTTCAGCCCCGCCGGCGGCGGTGACCCGATCATGTACCAGCACATCTTCTGGTTCTTCGGGCACCCCGAGGTGTACATCATGATCCTGCCGGCCTTCGGCATCGTGAGCGCCATCATCCCGGCCTTCGCCCGCAAGCGCCTGTTCGGCTACACCTCGATGGTGTACGCCACCGCGTCCATCGCCATCCTGTCGTTCATCGTCTGGGCGCACCACATGTTCACCACCGGCATGCCGGTGACGGGCCAGCTGTTCTTCATGTACGCGACCATGCTGATCGCGGTGCCCACGGGCGTGAAGATATTCAACTGGGTGGCCACGATGTGGCGCGGCTCGATGACCTTCGAGACGCCGATGCTGTTCGCCGTGGGCTTCATCTTCGTGTTCACGATGGGCGGCTTCACCGGCCTCATCCTGTCGACCGCGCCGGTGGACATCCAGCTGCAGGACACCTACTACGTGGTGGCGCACTTCCACTACGTGTTGGTGGCCGGCTCGCTGTACGCGCTGTTCGCCGGCGTGTACTACTGGGGTCCCAAGTGGACGGGCGTGATGTACAGCGAGACCCGCGGCAAGATCCACTTCTGGCTGTCGCTGATCTTCTTCAACGTCACCTTCTTCCCGATGCACTTCCTGGGTTTGGCCGGCATGCCCCGCCGCTATGCCGACTACCCGATGCAGTTCGCCGACTTCAACATGATCGCGTCGATCGGCGCGCTCGGTTTCGGCCTGATGCAGGTGTACTTCTTCCTGTTCGTCGTGGTGCCGATGATGCGCGGCAAGGGCGAGCCGGCCCCGGCCAAGCCCTGGGAGGGTGCTGAAGGCCTGGAATGGGAACTGCCGTCGCCGGCCCCGTTCCACACCTTCGAGAACCCGCCCAAGCTGGACGCCACCGCCACCCGCATCGTCGGTTGAGCACACGATGACTGGAAGTACGCGTCAACAGGAGCAGCGCCGGGCCAACGTGCGCCTGGGGCTGATCCTGGCGTCGGTCGCCCTGATCTTCGCGCTGGGTTTCATCGCGCGCATGTGGCTGGTCGGGGGCTGAGCTTTGGCGCAGCCGCGGCGAGACCTCTCCAACACCGTGCGCGGGGACAACCTGCGCATGGTCGGCAAGCTGGCGGTCATCGCCGGGCTGATGTTCGGCTTCGGCTACGGCCTGGTGCCGATGTACCGCCACATCTGCGCGGCGCTCGGCATCAACGTGCTGTCGCTGACCGAGCGGCAGGCCACCTCGTACAACGCCGGCTCCGCCGGACGCACGGGCAAGGCCAACACGCAGGTCGACACCAGCCGCACGATCACCATCGAGTTCGACGCCAACGCGCGCGGCCCCTGGGAGTTCAAGCCGGCGATGCGTTCGCTGCAGGTGCACCCGGGCGAGCTGGCCACGGTGATGTACGACTTCAAGAACGTGCAGAACCGGGTGATGGCGGCGCAGGCCATCCCCAGCTATGCGCCCAAGCAGGCCACCGCGTACTTCAACAAGCTCGAGTGCTTCTGCTTCAACGAGTACACGCTGCAGCCGGGTGAGTCCAAGGCCTGGCCGGTGGTGTTCGTGATCGATCCCAAGCTGCCGAAGGACGTGACCACCATCACCTTGTCCTACACCTTCTTCGAGGTGCCGGGCAAGTCGTCGGCCGCGGCTGCGGCTGCGGCCGTGACGGTGAAGGAGCCGCGCTCTTGAGCCTGAAGGAAGCTGCCCGCCGCAAGGGCTCTTTCCTGCATGCGCTGCGCGCGGTGGCGTGGTCGTTCTTCGGGGTGCGCAAGAACAGCGAGTACGAAAAGGACGTGGGCCGCCTGAATCCGCTGCACGTCATCGTGGCCGGCCTGCTGGCTGCGGCGATGTTCGTGGTGGTTCTGGTTCTGCTGGTGAAATGGGTGGTGGGCAGCGGCGTGGCCGCCTGAACACCGCAAAAACGATCGTAGGTTCGAGGAGAGCGAGCATGTCGGCAGCGACACACCAAGGGGCAACGCCCTACTACTTCGTGCCGGGCCCTTCGCGGCATCCGGTGATGGCCGCCATCGGCCTGTTCTTCGTGATCCTGGGCGCCGGCCAGTGGATCAACGGCCATGGCTGGGGCGCGTATTCGCTGCTCTTTGGCCTGGTGTGGTGGGCGGTGATCCTGTTCCAGTGGTTCGGTGACGCCATCCGCGAAAGCGAAGGCGGCATGTACGGCTCGCGCATCGACGTGTCCTACCGCTGGAGCATGGCCTGGTTCATCTTCTCGGAGGTGATGTTCTTCGCCGCCTTCTTCGGCGCGCTGTACTGGGCCCGCGTGCACTCGGTGCCCAACCTGGGCAGCCTGCAGAACGCGCTGCTGTGGCCCGACTTCAAGGCCGTGTGGCCCAGCATGGCGCCGGGCGTCACCGCGTCGCCTGCCGGCACCGTGGAGCCGTTCAGCACCGTCGGTCCCTGGCCGCTGCCCACCATCAACACGGCGCTGCTGCTCACCTCGGGCGTCACGCTGACCATCGCCCACCATGCGTTGCTGGCCGGCCACCGTGCCAAGACCATCGTGTGGATGTGGGCCACCGTGCTGCTGGGCGCCATCTTCCTGGTGGTGCAGGGCTACGAATACCACCACGCCTACTCCGACCTGAACCTCAAGCTCAGCTCCGGCGTCTTCGGCTCCACCTTCTTCATGCTCACCGGCTTCCACGGCTTCCACGTGTTCGTCGGCATGCTGATGCTGCTGTTCATCACCCTGCGGCTGATGAAGGGCCACTTCACGCCCGAGCGCCACTTCGGCTTCGAAGGTGCCGCCTGGTACTGGCACTTCGTGGACGTGGTGTGGCTGGGCCTGTACGTCGTGGTCTACTGGATGTGATCCGGGCGGCGCAGGCCGCCCTCCAAGCCGTCCAGGCTCCCGATCAAGAGCGCCGCAAGGCGCTTTTTGTCATCTGGGAATGCCCGTCGGCTGGATCCAGCCCATCCAGTAGGAGAACAGGATGAACAGGAAGAGGGCGATCGACAGCCCCACCCGCACCGCCAGCGCACGCGCCATCCGGTTGTCGCGGCCCGGCGGCTGCCCGGGCCTGGGCTTTCGCAGCATGAACAGGCCGGCACTGCCCAGCGCCGCCAGGATGCCCAGCAGCACCACCGCCATGAGGATCTTCATGGGCGGAGATTGTGGCACCCGGGGCCTGACCGCCCTGGCAGGCGGGCGATGCTGAGCCCCGGCGCGCGGCGCATCGTCGTCACCCTTGCCGCCGTGGCGATGGCCGCGCTCACCTTCCGGCTGGGCCTGTGGCAGCTGGACCGTGCGCAGCAGAAGATCGACCTGCAGCAACGCATCGACCAGCGCGGCGTGATGCCGCCGCTGCGCACCGACGAGCTGGCCACCCACGCGGCCCAGGCCGACGCGCAATTCCATCGCCCGGTGCAGCTCACCGGCCGCTGGGTGCCGCAGGCCACCGTGTACCTGGACAACCGGCAGATGAACGGCCGCCCGGGCTTTTTCGTCGTCACGCCGCTGCAGCTGGCCGACGGCAGCGCGGTGGTGGTGCAGCGGGGCTGGCAGCCGCGTGACGCGATGGACCGCGCCCGCGTGGCCGAGGTGCCCACGCCGGCCGGCGAGGTGAGCTTGAGCGGCCGGGTGGCCCCGCCACCGGCCCGGTTGTACGAGTTCCAGGCGCCTGGCACGGAACGCATCCGGCAGAATCTGGATCTTGATGCCTATGCGCGCGAAACAGGCCTGCGCCTGCGCCCGCTGTCGGTCTGGCAGACCGGCGCCGCCTCCGAAGGCCTGGAACGCGATTGGCCGAAACCGGCCATCGATGTCGCAAGACACCAGGGTTACGCCTTTCAATGGTTTGCACTGAGCGCGCTCGTCGCGGGTTTGTATGTCTGGTTCCAACTCATCCGTCCCTGGCGGCAAGGCGGTCGGCGTGGCGGGTGATCCGCTGAGCTTCACCGTCCATTCCATGCCCGACCCGGGTGCGGCCGTGGCGGACGCCCAGTCGCAGCGGCGCACCGCGCTCGGCCGGCTGAAGATGCTGCTGGTGCTGGCCGTGTGCGCCTCGCCGGTCATCGCTTCGTACTTCACCTATTTCGTGATCCGGCCGCAGGGCCGCACCAACTACAGCGCGCTGATCGACCCGGTGCGTGAGCTGCCGGCCGCGCTGCCGCTGACCGACCTGCAGGGCCAGCCGGTGGCGGCCAGCTCGCTCAAGGGCCAGTGGCTGCTGGTCACGGCGGTGGACGGCCCCTGCGACGAGGCCTGCGAGCGGCGCCTCTTCATGCAGCGCCAGCTGCGCGAGATGATGGGCCGCGACCGCGACCGCATCGACAAGGTGGTGCTGTTCACCGACCAGGCGCCGCTGCCGCCCGCGCTGCTGGCCGCGCTCACCACCACGCCCGCGGCCACCGTGCTGCGGGTGCCGGCGCAGGCACTGGCCGGCTGGCTGGCGCCTGAATCCGGCCAGCGGCTGGATGCGCACCTGTACGTGGTCGACCCCATGGGCAACTGGATGATGCGCGCCCCGACGGAGCCCGACCCCGCCAAGCTCAAGAAAGACCTGGAACGGCTGCTGCGCGGCTCGGCCAGCTGGGACCAGGCAGGACGGTGAAGGCATGACGGACTTGGTGGATTGGTCTCCGGTGCTGCACCTGGCGCTGCTGGGCGTGGTGCTGGCCGCGGGCCCGCTGACCTGGGTGTGGAGCCGCCACCGCGGCGGCTCCTCGGCGCAGCGGCTGCGTGCACTCACGCTGCTGACGCTGTTCTTTACCTTCGACCTGATCGTGATCGGCGCCACCACGCGCCTGACCGATTCGGGCCTGGGCTGCCCCGACTGGCCCGGCTGCTACGGCAGCGCCAGCCCGCTGGGCGCGCGCGAGGAGATCCATGCCGCGCAAACCGCCATGCCCACCGGCCCGGTGACCCACGGCAAGGCCTGGATGGAGATGGTGCACCGCTACTTCGCGATGGCGGTGGGTGTGCTCATCACCGTGATCGCCGCGATGAGCTGGCGCGCGCGGCGGCGCGAGCATGGCCAGGGGCCGTCGCCGTGGTGGGCCACGCTCACGCTGGTGGCGGTGTGTCTGCAGGGTGCCTTCGGTGCGCTCACGGTCACGATGAAGCTGTACCCGGCCATCGTCACGCTGCACCTGCTGTTCGGCCTGGGCCTGCTGGCGCTGCTGGCGGTGCAGGCCGAGGCCTTCGTGCCGCGCCCGGTGCGGCTGTCGCGCACCTTGCAGTGGGGTGTGGTGGCCGTGGCCGTGCTCAGCGTGGTGCAGATCGCGCTGGGTGGCTGGGTGAGCACCAATTACGCGGTGCTGGCCTGCCGCGACTTTCCCACCTGCCAGGGCAGCTGGTGGCCGACGATGGACTTCGGCCACGCCTTCACCTTCCGCCGCGAGCTGGGGGAAACCGCCAGCGGCGGCTACCTGCCGTTTGCTGCGCTCACCGCCATCCACATGACGCACCGGCTGATGGCCGTGGTGGTGCTGCTGGCGCTGGGCCTGCTGGCCTGGCGGCTGGCCGCCAGCGGCGATGCCAGCGCCCGCCGTTTTGCCGGCGGCCTGCTGGGCGTGGCCGCCTGGCAGCTGGCCAGCGGCCTGTCCAACGTGGTGCTGGGCTGGCCCATCCTGGCTGCGGTGGCCCACACCGCCGGTGCCGCGATGCTGGTGCTGCTGCTCAGCCGCCTGATCGCACGCAGCCTGCAAAGGCCCGTGGCCGCCCCCGCGGCCAGCCCCCATGGCACCGCCGCGGCGATGGCTTGAGGCGGCTTTCTACAATCCGGTCTTCCATGTCTGCCTCGTCGCCCACCGCACCGGCCGTTGCGCCGCCCGCCCGGCCCGCCTCGCGCGTTCGCCAGTTCTATGCCCTGACCAAGCCGCGGGTGGTGCAGCTCATCGTGTTCTGCGCGGTGATCGGCATGCTGCTGGCCGTGCCGGGCCTGCCCGACCTGCGCGTGGTGCTGGCGGCCACCGCCGGCATCTGGCTGGTGGCCGGCGCCGCCGCCGCCTTCAACTGCGTGGTCGAGCAGCACATCGACGCCAAGATGGCCCGCACCGCCTGGCGGCCAACGGCCAAGGGCGAGCTCACCAACACCCAGACGCTGCTGTTCTCGGCCGTGCTGTGCACCCTGGGCGGCGCGCTGCTGTACTTCCTGGTCAACCCGCTGACGATGTGGCTGACGCTGGCCACCTTCGTGGGCTACGCGGTCATCTACACCGTGGTGCTGAAGCCGCTGACGCCGCAGAACATCGTCATCGGCGGTGCCTCGGGCGCCATGCCGCCGCTGCTGGGCTGGGCCGCGGTGCGCGGCGACGTGGGCGCCGAGGCGTGGATGCTGGTGCTCATCATCTTCCTGTGGACGCCGCCGCACTTCTGGGCGCTGGCGCTTTACAGGGTGGAGGACTACGCCCGTGCCGGCCTGCCGATGCTGCCCGTGACCCACGGCGCCGAATTCACCCGGCTGCAGGTGCTGCTGTACACGCTGGTGCTGTTCCCGGCCACGCTGCTGCCCTACCTGTACGGCATGAGCGGGCTGATCTACCTGCTGTCGGCCACGGTGCTGGGGCTGATGTTCATCGGCTACGGCTTCCGCCTGTGGCGCCACTACAGCGACGCGCTGGCGCGCCGCACCTTCCGTTTCTCCATCCTGCACCTGTCGCTGCTCTTCGCCGCGCTGCTGCTGGACCACTACCTGGGCCCATGGCTGTCGATCTGATGTTCTCCCGTCGTTCCTGTCTGGCCGCTGTGGCGGCGGCGGCGCTGCTGCTGGCCGGCTGCGACAAGACCCCGTCCCAGCCCAAGGTCGCCTTCAGCGGCGTGGACATCACCGGCGCCGACTATGCGCGCAAGCTCGGCCTGAAGGACCCGGACGGCAAGGTGCGTTCGCTGGACGAGTTCAAGGGCAAGGTGGTGGTGGTGTTCTTCGGCTTCACCCAGTGCCCGGACGTGTGCCCCACCACGATGGCCGAGCTGGCCGAGGTCAAGCGCTCGCTGGGTGCGGACGGCGACAAGGTGCAGGGCATCTTCGTCAGCGTGGACCCGGAGCGCGACACGCCCGAGCTGCTGAAGGCCTACGTGACCAACTTCGACCCCAGCTTCGTCGCGCTGCGCGGCACGCCGGAAGAAACCAAGGCCGCCGCGCGCGAGTTCAAGGTGTTCTACAACAAGGTGCCGGGCAAGACCGAGGGCTCGTACTCGGTGGACCACACGGCTGGTTCCTACCTGTTCGATCCGCAGGGCAAGGTGCGGCTGTTCACGCGCTATGGCTCGGGCGCGCAGGCACTGGCTTCGGACATCAAGGCCTTGCTGAACGGCGCCTGAAGCCCGCCCCCGCGGTGGGGCTGGACCCCCATGAAGAACGGCCCCCGCAGGGGCCGTTTCACGTGCAGTGCCCGGCGGTCAGCCCGCCACCGGCTCCAGCGCCTTGCGCATCTTCTTCATCGCCGCCACCTCGATCTGGCGGATGCGCTCGGCGCTGACGCCGTACTCGGCCGCCAGCTCATGCAGCGTCATGCCGCCGGTGGTGTCGTCGTTCACCTTCAGCCAGCGCTCTTCCACGATGCGGCGGCTGCGCGGATCCAGCACTTCCAGCGCACGGCCGATGCCGTCGCCGGACAGCTCGTCGCGGCGGCGGTTTTCCAGCACGCGGGTCGGCTCCTGGCTGTCGTCGGCCAGGTAGGCGATGGGCGCGTAGCTCTCTTCGCCGTCGTCGGAGTTCTGCGGCTCCAGCGCCACGTCGCCACCGGACAGGCGGGTCTCCATCTCCAGCACTTCCTCGGGCTTGACGTTCAGCGCCTCGGCCACCGACGCCACTTCGGCGCTGGTGAGCGTGCTGCGGTGGGTGTCGCCGTCGGCCGCGTCGCTCTTCAGGCCCTGCTTCATCGAGCGCAGGTTGAAGAACAGCTTGCGCTGGGCCTTGGTGGTGGCCACCTTCACCATGCGCCAGTTGCGCAGGATGTACTCGTGGATCTCCGCCTTGATCCAGTGCATCGCGTAGCTGACCAGGCGCACGCCCTGGTCCGGGTCGAAGCGCTTGACGGCCTTCATCAGGCCGACGTTGCCTTCCTGGATCAGGTCGGATTGCGGCAGGCCGTAGCCCAGGTACTGGCGCGACAGCGACACCACCAGGCGCAGGTGGCTCATCACCAGGCGGCCGGCGCTTTCCACGTCGGCTTCGTCGCGCAGCTTGCGCGCGTAGCGGGTTTCTTCTTCCTGCGTGAGCAGGGGAATGCGGTTCACCGCCGAGATATAGGCGTCGAGGTTGCCGATCGGCGGCACCAACGCCCACGGGTCACGCACGGCGATCGCAGAGGCAGTGGTAGAAGTCATGGTTCCTCAGACAGGGTGTTCCGCAGAAGGTTCCAGGATATTAGCACTCACCCCGGGAGAGTGCTGACGGCACTGGCTATCCGCGCGATAGTGGGACCAGCCTTCACAAAAATAAACGATTGTGGCGATAGCGTGCGCTCACATTAAGCCTCGATGGCGGTGGTGGAAGCGGCCGTCGCCGGCTCGCGGCGCAGCTTGTTCATCAGCGACGAGGCCGCAGTGGCGTGGGCGGTGGTGCTGCTGGCGGCGCCTTCACCGTCCAGCCGGAAGGTGGCCACCACCGCCGCCAGCGCCTCGGCCTGCGCCTTCAGCGATTCGGCCGCCGCGGCCGACTCTTCCACCAGCGCGGCGTTCTGCTGCGTCACTTGGTCGAGCTGGGTGATGGCACCGCTGATCTGGGCCAGGTCCTGGCTCTGCGTGCCGCTGACCGCCGTGATGCCGCCGATCATGTCGCGCACCTGCTGCACGCTGGCGACGATCTCGCCCATGGTGCCCCCGGCGTCGTTGACCAGGCGCGCACCGGCGTCCACCCGATCCACGCTGGCGCCGATCAGCGTCTTGATCTCGCGCGCCGCCTCGGCACTGCGCTGCGCCAGGCTGCGCACCTCGCCGGCCACCACGGCAAAGCCGCGACCCTGTTCGCCGGCCCGGGCCGCCTCGACCGCGGCATTCAGCGCCAGGATGTTGGTCTGGAAGGCGATGCCGTCGATGGTGGCGATGATGTCGGCGATGCGCTGCGAGCTGGCGTGGATGTCGTTCATCGTGGCCACCACGTCGCCCACCACCGAGCCGCCGCGCTGCGCCACCGCCGAGGCGCTGCCGGCCAGCTGGTTGGCGGTGTCGGCCGATTCGGCCGAGTGGCGCACCTTGGCGCTCAGCTCCTCCATCGCCGAGGCGGTGCTTTGCAGGTGCTTGGCGGCCTGTTCGGTGCGGTGGCTCAGGTCGAGGTTGCCGCTGGCCACCTCGCGGGAGGCGGCCTCGATGCTGGCCGACGAGGCCCGCACCTGACCCACGACACGGCCCAGCGCCTGCTGCATCGCGGCCAGACCCTGCAGCAGGCGGGCGGGCTCGTCGCTGCCGCGGGTGTCGATGTGGCTGGTGAGGTCGCCGTCGGCGATGCGGCGGGTGACCAGCACCGCGCGGTCCAGCGGGCCGCACACCGAGCGCAGCGTGGCCACCATCAGCGGCAGCACCACCAGCAGCGTGGCCACCACCAGCGCCAGTCGCGCCCAGGCGGCCGTGGCGGCGTCATCGGCCATCTCGGCGCGCAGGCTGTCGGCGTGCGCATGCTGGGCCTTCAGCAGCGCGCCGGTGTTGGCCTGCAGCGCTTCCAGCGTGTCGTTGGCGCGTTGCGCATAGGCCAGGCCGGCCGAGGCGTCCATCTTCGCCTCCTTCAGCTGCACCGCGATCGGCTCGATCGTGGCCGCGTACTCGCCCAGCAGCTTGTTCTGGGTGGCCACCAGCTCGGCCAGCTGCGGGTTGCCCGGGTTGTCGCTCACCAGCTGGGCGCCGGCGGTCTTCAGGCGTTCCAGCTGCTTTTTCCACTGCAGGTGCAGCGGTTCCACTTCCGTGGAGTTGGAGACGGCGGTGGCGATCATCGCGGCTTCGTAGCGGCGCAGGGCCGAGAGCGACTCGCGCAGGTCACCCACCTGGTCGGAGGCGGCCATGGCCTGGTCGAACAGCCGGGCGGCCGGGCCGTTGGTGGTTCGGCTGTCCAGCAGGCTCCAGGCGCCCAGAACGACGAGGGACAGGCTGACGAGGCCCATCACGAGATAGAAGCGGGTTCGAACGGACAGGGTGCGCACTTGGCGGATCACGACAGACTGCTCCTGGATGACGATGACTGACCCCTGGGCCGGGTAGGCCGCAGCGGTGGCATCCATCGGTTTCGGCGCGTCGTGCCCGCTTCTGTAATCCGCACTTGTGCGGTGCGGCATGCACCTATCCGAAGCGCGTGTCCTGCGCCTGCAGCTGCTCGTCCAGCACGGCCAGGATCTCCCCCACGTTGACCGGCTTGGTGAGGTATTGCGCCGCTCCCGCGGCCATGGCTTCGCGGATGCGCGCCGATGTGGCGTCGGCCGACACCACCACCACCGGGATGTCGGCGGTGCTGTCGTCGGCCTTCAGGTGGCGCAGCAGTTCGA
The DNA here is from genome assembly GCF_023573145.1 of Aquincola tertiaricarbonis. Classification (GTDB taxonomy): domain Bacteria; phylum Pseudomonadota; class Gammaproteobacteria; order Burkholderiales; family Burkholderiaceae_C; genus Aquincola; species Aquincola tertiaricarbonis_B. The sequence goes on along the minus strand of NZ_CP097636.1, from coordinate 2,858,255 downwards.
GGCCGTCGATGTCGGGCAGGTGCATGTCCAGCAGCACCAGGCTGGGGCGCTCCACGCGGATGGCCGCCAGGCCGTCGAGGCCGGTGCTGGAGATCTCCAGCTGGATCTGCGGCCGCTGCGCCAGGATGCCGCGCATCACCTCGGCATTGGTGTCGTTGTCTTCCACGTAGTGCACGATGCGGCGGCGGTACGAGGCTTCAGCCAGCTTGCCGTCCTCGGCCAGCAGCGGCGGCGCCGCGCCGGCCCGGCCGCGCGGCAGCCGCAGCACGAAGGTGGAGCCCTGGCCTTCCACGCTGCGCGCGCGCAGGGTGCCGCCCATCAGCTCGGCCAGGCGCTGGCTGATCACCAGGCCGATGCCGGTGCCTTCTTCGCCCGAGGTCTCGCGCCCCAGCCGGTTGAAGGGCTGGAACAGCTCGGCCAGCTGGTGCTCGTTCATGCCCAGGCCGGTGTCGCTGACCTCGATCTGCACGGTCTGCGCATCGGTCAGCTGCGTGGCGATGGTGACGCGCCCGCCCTGCTGGTTGTACTTGATGGCGTTGGACAGCAGGTTGGTCATGATCTGCTTGACCCGCGTGAGGTCGCCCACCACCGAGGTGGCCTCGGGGTCCAGCTGCTCGCGCACCGTGACGCCTCGGCGCAGCGCGTTGTGCTCCAGCAGCGAGCGGGTGGCGCGCAGCAGCTCGGGCACGTCCAGCGTCTCGGTCTGCAGCTTCAGCGTGCCGGACTCGATGCGCGACAGGTCCAGCGTGTCGTTGATCATGTGCAGCAGGTGCCAGCCGGACTGCTGGATCTGCGTGGTCCATTCGGTCTGGTGCGTGGCCAGCGGCTGCTGGCGGTCCAGCTCCAGCAGCTGCGCGAAGCCCAGCATCGCGTTGAGCGGCGTGCGCAGCTCATGGCTCATGCGCGAGAGGAAGTCGCTCTTGGCGCGGTTGGCGGCTTCGGCGCTTTCGCGGGCGCGCTCGGCTTCCTGCAGCCGCAGGTGCTCGGTGATGTCTTCCACCACGCCCACCAGCCGGTGCGGAGCACCGGCGCCATCGCGCAGCACCGTGATCACCACCGACACCCACACCACCCGCTGGTCGCGGGTGATGCAGCGCTTCTGGCGGCGCACCATCGGCATTTCGCCGCGCACCAGCCGGCGGTTCAGCTCCAGGTCGAAGGCGCGGTCGTCGGGGTGGGTCAGCAGCGCGGCGTCCATGCCGGCCAGCTCTTCGGCGCCATAGCCCGTCATCTCGCGCAGGCGCGGGTTGGACTCGCGGATGCGGCCGTCCAGGTCGGTGTAGATCACGCCGATCGGCACGTGGTCCAGCATGTTGCGAAAGCGCTGCTCACTCTCGCGCAGCGCGGCTTCGGTGCGCTTGCGTTCGGCCACCTCGCGCACCAGGTCGGCGGTGCGCTCGTTCACCGCCAGCTCGATGCGGCGCGCGCGGCCCGTCATGGTGAGCAGCAGCGCGCCCACCATCGCGGTGGCCAGCAGGCCCACGATGGAGAACGGCCAGGCATTGCCCAGCGGCACCTCGTCGGCGGCCACGCCCGGCCGGGCCCGCACGCGGATTTCCCACTGGCGGCCGGCGAAGGTGATGGGCCGCACGTGCACGGGCCGGCGCTTGGTGGCCGGCCGCTCGCAACCCGCTTCGCCGCCCAGGCGGGGCAGGTCCGCACCGACGGTCTTGTCGACGATGCACAGGCTCAGCGGCGTGGTCAGCGAGGCCTCCACCGCACGCACCTGGTCTTCCAGGCTCACCGTGACGAAGACGGCGCCGCGCAGGGCGGTGATGCGATCGGCGGCGTAGACCGGCTCGCCGTGGTACACGGCCTGGTACACCACGATGCCGGTGCCGCCTTGCGTCAGGTTGAAGCCGGGCGACGCCACCGGCAGGCCACTGCGGGTGCTGGCGTCGATGGCCTCGTGCGCCGCGGGTATCGACAGCACGTTGACGCCCAGCGCGGCGGCGTTGGGGGCCTCCGGCTCGATGAAGCGCATGGCGATCACGTCGGGCCGGGTGGCCGCGTCGGTGGGGCCCGCGTCCGTGCGGTCGAACACGTGGTAGCCGGGCATGCCTTCGGCCTGCACCTGGGCCTCGAAGCTCGGCAGATCAGTGCGCAGCACCCGCTGGTGCCAGCCCAGCGCCTCCACCCCCAGCACCGGCAGCAGCCAGGCGGCCGTGGCGCGCTTGAATTCCGCCCGCGTCACGTCGTCGGAGGCCATGAACACGCCGTGCACCGCCTCCAGCGCGCGCAGCGGCTCGCGCAGCCGGGCCTGCATCGCACTGGAAGCGCTGGAGGCCTCACGCTCGAAGGTGGCGCGTTCGCGGTCTTCGTCCAGCTGCACCATCTGCTGGATGCCCAGGGCCATCAGCACGGTGACCACCAGCAGCGGCAGGCCGACGGTCAGCCGCCGCGCGCGCCATTCGGGTGCCGGGCGGCCGATCAGCGTCATCGCGATCGGCGCGCCCACCAGGGTGCCCAGCGTGTCGCCGGCCATCCAGGTCCACCAGGTGATGAAGCGCATGCCCGCCGGCAGGATGCCTACCGCGGTGAGGGACATCACCGCCACGCTGGCGCTGATCAGGCAGCTGAGCGCAGCCAGCAGGTAAAAGCGCAGCAGGTCGCGCGGCTCGGCCAGCAAGGTGGGCTGGCGCACGAAGCGGCGCACCAGCGCGGCGCCGACCACGGCCTGCAGCATCGCGCCGGCGCCGGCGCAGGCCGGCATCAACAGCGCGCCCGCGGACCAGCCGGCCTTGGGCCAGCTGAGGTAGAGGTTGATGCAGGCCGAGCCCAGGGCCACCGCCAGCGCGGCGGGCCGGCCCCAGGACAGCACCGCCACCAGCGCCAGGCCGGCGGCCGGGTACAGCGGCGAGGCAAAGCTGGGCGGGATGGACACCAGCATGCCCAGTGCCCCGGTGGCGACGTAGGCCGCCAGCGTCAGCAGTGCGTGGAGCGCCCAGCCGTCTGCCCGGGACTGCGGCAAGGACATGGGCGCGGTGGCGCTAGACGTTGAACAGGAAGTTCATCACATCGCCGTCCTTGACCACGTACTCCTTGCCTTCGGCGCGCATCTTGCCGGCGTCCTTGGCGCCTTGCTCGCCCTTGTACTGCACGAAGTCCTCGAAGGCGATGGTCTGGGCGCGGATGAAGCCGCGTTCAAAGTCGGTGTGGATGACGCCGGCCGCCTGTGGCGCGGTGTCGCCGATGCGGATGGTCCAGGCGCGCACTTCCTTCACGCCGGCGGTGAAGTAGGTCTGCAGGCCCAGCAGCTTGAAGGCGGCGCGGATCAGGCGGTTCAGGCCCGGCTCGTCCTGGCCCATCTCGGCCAGGAACAGCGCGCGGTCCTCGTCGGCCATGTCGGCCAGCTCGGCCTCGGTCTTGGCGCAGATGGCCACCACCGGCGCCTTCTGCGCTTCGGCATAGGCCTTCAGGCGGTCGAGCAGCGGGTTGTTGTCGAAGCCGGTCTCCGACACGTTGCCCACGAACATCGCCGGCTTGGCGGTGATCAGGCACAGCGGCTTCAGCACCACCAGCTCTTCCTTGCTGAAGTCGATGCTGCGCACCGGCTGAGCCTGGTCGAGCGCGGCCTGGCATTTCTGCAGCACCGCCACCAGCTTGGCGGCTTCCTTGTCGTTGCCCGACTTGGCGGCCTTGATGGAGCGCTGCAGCGTCTTCTCGACGGTGCCCAGGTCGGCCAGGCACAGCTCGGTCTGGATGACCTCGATGTCGGCGATGGGGTCGACCTTGCCCGAGACGTGGATGACGTTGTCGTCCTCGAAGCAGCGCACCACGTTGACGATGGCGTCCGTCTCGCGGATGTGCGAGAGGAACTGGTTGCCCAGGCCCTCACCCTTGGACGCACCGGCCACCAGGCCCGCGATGTCGACGAACTCGACGATCGCCGGCACCACACGCTCGGGCTGGACGATGTCCGACAGCGCCTGCAGCCGGGGGTCGGGCAGCTCGACGATGCCCACGTTGGGCTCGATCGTGCAGAAGGGGTAGTTCTCGGCAGCGATGCCCGCCTTGGTGAGGGCGTTGAACAGGGTGGACTTGCCGACGTTGGGCAGGCCGACGATGCCGCACTTGAGGCTCATAGGGGATTCCGGAGGTGCCGGCACAGGACGCGCCGGACAGCAGACAAACGAGGGTGAAGTTTAAGTCGGCCGACGGCTGGTGCCAGATACTGCACACATCGCAGTACCGCACCGGGGATCTGACATGACGCAGCCAGGCACGCCCAGCCACCAGGCACCCAAGGGTGTCACGCTCATCTCGCCGCACACCAAGGACCTGGGCGGCGGTTTCCTGGTGCGGCGTTCGCTGCCCTCGCTGCCGCAGCCGGCGGTGGGGCCCTTCGTGTTCTTCGACCATTTCGGCCCGGTGCAGGCGCACGACACCCAGGACGTGCGCGCCCACCCGCACATCGGCCTGGCCACCGTCACCTACCTGTACCAGGGCGCGATGGTGCACCGCGACTCCACCGGCGCGGTGCAGCGCATCGAGCCCGGCGCGGTCAACCTGATGGTGGCCGGCAGCGGCATCACCCACTCCGAGCGCATGCCCGATGAGCTGCGCGGCCAGGCCGACCTGCGCCACGGCCTGCAGCTGTGGCTGGCGCTGCCGGAGGCCGACGAGGAGATGCCGTGCTTTTTCTCGCACACCTCGGCGGCCGACATTCCGGAAGTGGCCCCCGCGCCCGGCGTGGTGGCGCGGGTGCTGATGGGCAGCGGCTTCGGCGTCAGCTCGCCGGTGCCCCAGCGCTCGGCCACGCTGTACATCGACCTGCGTCTGGCGCCCGGTGCACGCCTGACGCTGCCGCCGCTGGCGAAGCAGCAGGCCCTGTATGCGGTGGAAGGCGGCTTCACGCTGGACGGCCAGCCGGTGGCGGCGCAGACGATGGCGGTGCTGCCCGCCGGCGCCACCTGCGAGATCGTCGCACCGCAGGGCGCCCGCCTGGCCCTGGTGGGCGGCGACCCGCTGGGCCACCGCTACATGTGGTGGAACTTCGTCTCCAGCCGCAAGGAGCGCATCGTGCAGGCGGCGGACGACTGGGCGGCGCAGCGCTTTGCGCCGGTGCCGGGGGAAACCGAGTTCATCCCCTTGCCCGAAAAACGCCCCACTTAGAAGGCTAGAAGGCGATCGTGCCCTCGCCCCGCGCGCCGACCTGCAGCACCTGGTCGGTGCCGCTGACGATGATGGCGTTCATGCCGAAGGTGAGGGCGCCGTTCAGCCGCGGGTCGGCGCGGTAGCCCAGCAGCGTGTCGGCAATGGCGTGGCCGGTCTCGGCCGTCGTCGGGTCCACGTCGGGGATGCTGCAGCGCGAGCAGGGCTTGACCAGCTTGAGCACGATGGGGCCCTGCGGCGATTCGATCGTCAGCTCGTCGATGAAGTCCTCGGCATGTGCGTCCTCCAGCCCGTCCAGCACCAGGTTGGGCCGGAAGCGCTCCATCGCCGCCGGCGGCAGGCCGGCCGCGGCCAGGCGGCGGTTCAGCTCCGCCAGCGAGGCGGTGGAGGTGACCAGCAGCGGAAAGCCGTCGGCAAAGGCCGTCTGCGCCGGCAGGCCGCCGGTCCAGCGGGCGTCGCAGGCGCGGTGGTGGTCAGGGTCGAAGCGCACCAGCCGCGCCGGCCGCCCCAGATAGTCGGTGAACCACTGCGCGGCCACCTTGCCCATGTCGTAGGCGGCCACCTCGTCGCCCCACACCGTGGCGCGGCAGGGTTCTTCCACCGCGGCTATCGTCAGGTGCAGCGCCAGCATGCCGGGCGCGCGCAGCACCAGGTCCTCGGTGCGCAGCGTGGGCCGGATGAGCTGCATCTTCGGTAGCTGGCGCTGGGTGAGGAACTGCCCGTGCTCGTCCACCACCATCCAGGCGCGGTCCAGCTCCAGGCCGGTTTCGATCAGCAGGCCCTCGCGCACCGAGAGGCCGGCGCACGACTTGATGGGATGGATGTGCAGCGAATGCACGGTCACGGAATGGTCGCTCATGCGAGCCATTCTGCCCGTCCGCCACCCTCTTTCGGGCGCGCCCGGCGGGGCCGCCCCTGGGGGCGAGGCGGGCAGGGTACCGCTCCCTACAATGCCTCGTATGACTTCCGTACGCATGGCCCCTGACCCGACCGACGTGTGCATCCGTGGCGCGGGCGCAGTGGGGGCCAGCCTGGCGCTGGCGCTGTCACGCCAGGGCTTGCGGGTGGTGCTGCAGGCGGCGAGTGCGCCCACCGGCCAGCCCGATGTGCGCACCTATGCGCTCAATGCCGCCTCGGTGTCGCTGCTGCAGTCGCTGAAGGTGTGGGAGGCGATGCCGCCCGATGCGGTGACGCCGGTGCACGACATGCAGGTCGAGGGCGATGCCCGGCCGGGCGCCATCAGCTTCTCGGCCTGGGAGCAGTCGGTGCCGGCGCTGTGCTGGATCGTCGATGCCGCGGCGCTGGAAGAGGTGCTGCATGCCGCGCTGCGCTTTGCACCCCATGTGCGCCGCGCCGGCCCCGACGACAGCGTGCAGGCGCCGCTCACCGCCTTGTGCGAAGGCAAGCATTCGGCCACCCGCCAGCGTCTGGGCATCGTCTTCGAGATGCACTGGTACGGCCAGCGCGCCATCGCGGCCCGCCTGGTGGCCGACCGGCCGCACCACGGCACGGCGCGGCAGTGGTTCCGCTCGCCCGACGTGCTGGCGTTGCTGCCGTTCGACCGGCCGCAGCCCGGCCATGCCTACGGCCTGGTGTGGTCGCTGCCCGAGGCCCGCGCCGCCGAGCTGCTGGCACTGCCCGGCGCCGACTTCGAGCAGGCCTTGAACGAGGCCACCGGCGGTGCCGCCGGCCGGCTGCAGCTGGGCAGCGAACGCGCCGCCTGGCCGCTGGGCGTGGGCCAGGCCCGCCACTTCAGCGGCCCCGGCTGGGTGCTGCTGGGCGACAGCGCCCACGTGGTGCATCCGCTGGCCGGCCAGGGCCTCAACCTGGGCCTGGCCGACGTGCAGGTGCTGGCCGACACGCTGGCCGCGCGTGAATCCTGGCGCCCGCTGGGCGACGAGCGGCTGCTGGCGCGTTATGCCCGCCGCCGCCTGGGGCCCACCGCGGCGATGGCCACCGTCACCGATGGCCTGCTGCATCTCTTCGCCCCGCCCACGCCCTGGCTGCGGGAACTTCGTAACCGCGGCCTGAGTCTGGTCGACCACCTGCCCGGCGCCAAGCGCTGGCTTGCCGGGCGCGCGCTCGGCCTTTGAAGGACATCCCCATGCTGAACCGAACCCTCGCCGCGGCCGCCGCCGTGCTGGCCATCGCCGCGCTGCCTGCAGCCGCCCAGGAAGACGTCATCCGCAAGAACCTGATGGAGCGGCTGCCGCAGATGCCCAAGATCGACGAGGTCAGCAAGACGCCGATCCCGGGCCTGTACGAGGTGCGCATGGGCACCGACGTGATCTACAGCGACGAGAGCGGCAACCACGTCATCCAGGGCTCGATCTTCGACACCCGCAACAAGACCAACCTGACCGATGCCCGCATCCAGAAGCTGACGGCGATCGACTTCGCCTCGCTGCCGCTGAAGGACGCGATGGTGCAGAAGCAGGGCAACGGCTCGCGCAAGCTGGCGGTGTTCGCCGACCCCAACTGCGGCTACTGCAAGCGCTTCGAGCGCGACCTGGCCACCGTGAAGGACGTGACCATCTACACCTTCCTGTACCCCATCCTGGGGGCGGATTCGGATGCCAAGGCCAAGGGCATCTGGTGCTCGAAGGATGCGCAGAAGACCTGGCGCGCCTGGATGCTGGACGGCGCCACCATTCCCAAGCAGATGGGCAGCTGCGATGCCGCCGCCATTGCCCGCAACGTGGCCTTCGGCCAGAAGCACAAGCTCAACGGCACGCCGGCCCTGGTGTTCCAGGACGGCCGCCGCCTGCCCGGTGCCATTCCGGCGGCCGAGATCGAGAAGCAGCTGGCAGAGGCCTCGGCCAAGTCCTGACGATGCGCGGCGGCCGGCGCGCGCGGTGACAATGCGGGCGCCATGTCTGCCCCACTGACCGCTTCCGCCCCCGCCCCGGTTCCTGCTCCTTCGCCCCAGGCGCTGCGCCTGGGTTATGCCGGCCTCATCCCCTTCGTTGCCAGCGCGCTGCTGGTGTGGTGGGTGCGGGCCGACACCTTGCCTTACGTCACGCTGGCGCTGGCCACCTATGCCGCGGTGATCGTCTCCTTCCTCGGTGGCATCCACTGGGGCATCGGTTTTCGCGACGGCACTCCGGGGCTGTTCGGCTGGGGCGTGGCGCCCTCGCTGGTGGCCTGGCTGGCGGTGATGATGCCGCCCAACGCCGGTCTGGTGATCAGCGGCGCGATGCTGATCGGCTGCTACCTGGTCGACCGCCGGGTGTACCCGCGGCACGGCCTGTCCGCCTGGCTGACGCTGCGCTTCCGCCTCAGCGCGGTGGCCGCGCTGAGCTGCTTCATCGGCGCCGCCGGCGCGTGACCTGATTTCCCACCGCTGTTGTCCATGATCACGTACCGCATCGACGTCGCCGACGTCCACGCCCACCTATACCGCGTCACCCTCACGGTGCCGCAACCCGCCGCTGAACTGGTGCTGAGCCTGCCGGTGTGGATTCCCGGCAGCTACATGGTGCGCGAGTTCGGCCGCCACCTCTCGCAGCTGCAGGCCCGCCAGGGCCGCACGCCGGTGGCGCTGCAGCAGCGCGACAAGACCAGCTGGATCGCCCGCCCCGGCGGCCGCGGCGCGCTGACGGTGAGCTACCTGGTGTATGCCTTCGACACCTCGGTGCGCACCGCCTTCCTCAACGCCTGGCGCGGTTTCTTCAACAACACCAGCCTGTGCCTGCGGGTGGAAGGGCGCGAGACCGAGCCGCACCGCATCGAGCTGGGCACGCTGCCGCGCGGCTGGGAAGTGGCCACCGCGATGGAGCCCGACGGCGCGCGCGCCTGGCGGGCCGCCGATTACGACGAGCTGGTGGACCATCCGTTTGAGCTGGGCAGCTTCTGGCGTGGCCGCTTCGAGCTGGCCGGCGTGCCGCATGAATTCGTGGTGGCCGGCGCCTGGCCGGGCTTCGACGGCGACCGGCTGCTGGCCGACACCCGCCGCATCTGCGAGGCGCAGATCCAGTTCTGGCATGGCCCCAAGGGCAGGCCGCCGTACCCGCGCTACGTGTTCATGCTCAACGTGGTGGAAGAAGGCTACGGCGGCCTGGAGCACCGGGCCAGCACCGCGCTGATCGCCAACCGCCGCGACCTGCCGCGCCCCGGCGTGGCCGCGGCCAGCGACGGTTACGTGACGCTGCTGGGGCTGATCAGCCACGAGTTCTTCCACACCTGGAACGTCAAGCGGCTGCGGCCGGCCGAGTTCGCGCAGTTCGACTACACCCGCGAGAACTACACCCAGCTGCTGTGGTTCTTCGAGGGCTTCACCAGCTACTACGACGACCAGTTCCTGCTGCGCACCTGGCTGATCGACGCGCCGCGCTACCTGAAGCTGGTGGGCAAGACGATCAACGGCGTGCTCGCCGCACCGGGCCGCCAGGTGCAGAGCGTGGCGCAGTCCAGCTTCGACGCCTGGGTGAAGTACTACCGCGCCGACGAGAACACGCCCAATGCCACGGTGAGCTACTACACCAAGGGCTCGCTGGTGGCGATGGCGCTGGACCTGACGCTGCGTGCCGAGCGCCGTGGCACGCTGGACGACGTGATGCGCGCCCTGTGGGCCGCCAGCCGCGGCGGCCCGATCGACGAGGCCGCGATTGCCGCCGCGCTGCGCCAGGTGGGCCGCCGCAGCTACGAGCCCGAGCTGGCCGCCTGGGTGCACGGCACCGACGACCTGCCGCTGCCGGCGCTGCTGGCCAAGGCCGGCGTGGCGGTGAAGGCGGAGCCGGGCGGCTGGTCGGCCGGGCTGGGGCTGCGGCTGTCCGAAGGGGCGGTGAGCGGCGTGCAGGTGCGCCAGGTGCTGCGCGGCAGCGTGGCCGAGAAGGCCGGTGTGTCGGCCGGCGACGAGGTGCTGGCCGTGGACGGCTGGCGCGTGCGCCGGCTGGACGATGCCCAGCAGTGGATCAGCGCCGGCCAGCCGTTTGAGCTGCTGCTGGTGCGCGACCAGCGCCTGCTGACCGTGCGCCTGGTGCCGGCGGCCGAGCCTGCAGCGGGCAGCGTGGCCCTGGCGCCGGCTGACAAGCCCTTGAAGTCCGCAGCGGCCCTGCGCCGCGAATGGCTGGGCTGCTGAACCGCCGGCCCGCGGGTGGCCGCGGGCTGCGCCGCTGGGCCGCGCTGGCCGTGCTGGCGGCGGTGCTGGGCGTGCACGGCTGCCTGGGCAGCGAGGTGGCCGAGCTGATGGTCGATGCGGGCGCCGGCAACAAGCCGGCGATGCAGCGCATGGACGTGGCCTTCGTGCGTGAGCTGCAGCAGGCGGCGCCGCCCACCGTGGCGCCCCGGGTGGCCGCACCGCCGGCGCCGCGGGCTGTACGGGCCGAACAGGCGCCGGCGCCCGATCCGGCCGCTTCAGCGGCGGAGGCGGCCGATGCACAGGCGCAGGCCGAGGCCCAGGCACGGGCCGAGGCCGTGCGGGCCGAACGCGAGGCCCTGGCCGCGGCAGAAGCGGCTTCGGCCGCCTCGGCCGCAGAGGCTGCGCTCGCGGCCGCCGAGCGCGCGTCGGCAGCCGCCTCGGCCGTGGCGCAGGCCGCGTCCGCCGCGGCACCGGCACCGGTGGCCACCGCCAGTGCGCCGGTCCCCGCGGCCTCCGGCCCGGCGGCGGCGCTGTCGGTGGCTTCCGCCGTGGCGCCGGGCTTCGAGTGGCCGCCTTCCACCCGGCTGGACTACGTGCTCACCGGCAACTACCGCGGCGAGGTGAACGGCAGCGCCCGCGTGCAGTGGATCCGCCAGGGCCAGCGCTACCAGGTGCAGGTGGACGTGCTGGTGGGCCCCAGCGTGGCGCCGCTGGTGGCGCGGCGCATGACCAGTGAAGGCAGCATCGGCGCTGGCGGCCTGGTGCCCCGGCGCTACGAGGAAGAGACCACCACCTTGTTCGGCAAGCCACGCCGGCGCGGGCTGAGCTTCGAGCCCGACCGCATCGTGCTGGACCGCGGCACCGCCGAGCCCTGGCCCGGCGTGCAGGACACCGCCAGCCAGTTCGTGCAGCTGACATGGCTGTTCACCACCCAGCCGCAGCTGCTCAAGGTGGGGCAGGCGCTGGAGTTTCCGCTGGCGCTGCCGCGGCGCATCGACCGCTGGCACTACGACGTGGTGGCCGAAGAAACGCTGTACACCCGCGTCGGCGAGCTGCGCACCTTCCACGTCAAGCCGCGGCGCGAGTCCACCCGCCCCGGTGAGCTGACGGCCGAGCTGTGGTTCGCGCCCACGCTGCAGTACCTGCCGGTGCGCATCCTGATCCGCCACGAGGGCGATACCTATGTGGACCTGATGCTCAACGCGCCGCCGCTGCAGACGCCCTGAGCGGGGCGGGCCGGGCCGCGCCTATAGTCGCCGCACGACGTTCACCCCCGAGAGACAAGCGATGGACTACGAACACATCCTCACCGAGCTGCGCGGCGACGGCCCGCTGAAGACGGCGCTGATCACGCTGAACCGCCCCAAGCAGCTGAATGCGCTGAACGACGGCCTGATGAACGACCTGGGCCATGCACTGCTGGCCTTCGACGCCGACCCGGCCATCGGCTGCATCGTGGTCACCGGCAGCGAGAAGGCGTTCGCGGCCGGTGCCGACATCGCGGCCATGGCCAAGTACACCTTCGAGGACACCTACGGCGGCAACTTCATCACCCGCAACTGGGAAACCATCCGCCAGGTGCGCAAGCCGGTGATCGCCGCGGTGGCGGGCTTTGCGCTGGGCGGCGGCTGCGAGCTGGCGATGATGTGCGACTTCATCATCGCGGCCGAGACGGCCAAGTTCGGCCAGCCCGAGATCAAGATCGGCATCATGCCCGGCGCCGGCGGCACGCAGCGGCTGCCGCGCGCGGTGGGCAAGAGCAAGGCGATGGACATGATCCTGACCGCCCGCATGATGGACGCGGCCGAGGCCGAGCGTGCCGGCCTGGTGTCACGCGTGGTGCCGGCCGACAAGCTGATCGACGAGGCGCTGGGCGCCGCCGCCGTGATCTGCAGCTACGGCATGCCCAGCGTGATGATGGCCAAGGAGTGCGTGAACCGCGCCTTCGAAGGCAGCCTGTCGGACGGCGTGTCGTATGAGCGCCGGCTGTTCCACGCGATGTTCGCGACGGAAGACCAGAAGGAAGGCATGGACGCCTTCCTGAGCAAGCGGGCGCCGGTGTTCAAGCACCGGTAGGCACCTACGGGGCGCGTGGCGCCCCGGTGGGGTGTCTCAGGCGGGTAGCGCCTCGGCGCGCTGCCACAGCTCGGCCACCTGCCGCGCCCAGTTCAGGTAGTGGGTGTCGGTGGGCGAGAAGTAGGGCACGCCGCGGTCGACGACCTGGTGCACGCGCTGCACGAGGGCTTTTTCGCCATGGCGGCTGTCGACGAGCTTTTCCAGCTCATGCAGCAGCTGCTGGCGGGCCAGCGGGCTCTGGGCGGCGGTCAGGCGTTCGAAGACGGGGTGGGCGTTGGCTTGCATGATGGAGGAACGACTCTCTCTGTCGAGGTGTTCCTATATCGGTCGAGCCGGCTTTTGGTTGACAGCCGGGACCTGGCGCAACGTGCCGAAAAGTGTCGGAAAACCTGCTTGTCTTTGCTTGACAGCCGCGAAGCCTAGGGCTGCACCCAGGTGGCGTGATCGGCCTGGAAGATGGCACGGCGGTGCCCGTCTTCATGCAGTTCGGTCCAGTCGATGGACAGCACCCGGGCCGTGACCACCGCGAAGTGCTCGCGCGAGGCGCGCTCGGGCACCAGCGGCGTGGGCAGCTCGCTGCCCGGGGCCACGCCGGCCAGGTAGTCGGCGGCCGATCGGGTGCGCCGCACTTCGGCCCAGCGCTGGGCCACGTCGGGGCCGTCGGTGTCCACGCTCAGCTGCACCCGCAGCCGCAGCTGCCAGGCCAGTTCGCGCGACCACATCACCAGCGTGCCCTTGGGCTGGCGCGCGATCTGCTGTACCTTGCCGGCACGGGCGTCGGTGTAGAAAACCAGCTCCTGCGGGCCGCGGCGGGCCTCCCGCAGCACCACGCTGCGGGCGTCGGCCTCGTCGCCGTTGACGGTGGCCAGGGTCATCAACCGCCAGCCGTGCCGGCGGTCGGTGGCGGCGCGCTGCAGTTCCTGCCAGCAGGCCGCTTCCAGGATGTGCAGGGATTCGATGCGGGACGAAAACACCGCGAACCCCCTGCCTCAGCCTTCGCGCCGCAGCGCCGGGAACAGGATGACGTCGCGGATGCTGGGCGAATCGGTCAGCAGCATCACCAGGCGGTCGATGCCGATGCCGCAGCCGCCGGTGGGCGGCATGCCGTATTCCAGCGCGCGGATGAAGTCGGCGTCGTAGTACATCGCCTCTTCGTCGCCGGCTTCCTTGTTGGCGGCCTGGGCCTGGAAGCGCGCGGCCTGGTCCTCGGCGTCGTTCAGCTCCGAGAAGCCGTTGGCGTACTCGCGGCCGGTGATGAACAGCTCGAAGCGCTCGGTGATCGACGGATCGGCATCCGATGCGCGGGCCAGCGGGCTCACTTCCACCGGGTAGTCGATGATGAAGGTGGGCTGCCAGAGCTTTTCTTCCACCACCGCCTCAAAGAGGCCGAACTGCAGCTCGGGCAGCTTCCAGTGGGCGGGGGCTTCTTCGCCGGCGGCCTTCAGGCGGGCGCGCAGCACCTCGGCGTCCACCGCTTCTTCGGGGCTGAGGCCGGCATGCGCCACCAGCGAGTCGCGCACCGTCAGGCGGGCGAAGGGCTGGTCCAGGTGCACCGGCTTGCCGGCGTAGCTGATGGCGGCCGAGCCGGTGGCCTGGCGGGCGGCGTGGCGCAGCACCTCTTCGGTGAAGTCCATCAGGTCGTGATGGTTCCAGTAGGCCGCATAGAACTCCATCATCGTGAATTCCGGGTTGTGCCGGACGCTGATGCCTTCGTTGCGGAAGCTGCGGTTGATCTCGAACACCCGCTCGAAGCCGCCGACGATCAGCCGCTTCAGGTACAGCTCGGGCGCGATGCGCAGGAACATCTCCTGGTCGAGCGCGTTGTGGTGGGTGACGAAGGGCCGTGCGTTGGCGCCGCCCGGGATCGGGTGCAGCATCGGCGTTTCCACTTCCATGAAGCGGTGCTCCACCATGAACTGGCGGATGGCCGACAGCGTTTTGCTGCGCGCGGCAAAGCGGGCGCGGGCCTCGTCGTCGGTGATCAGGTCGACGTAGCGCTGGCGGTACTTCTGTTCCTGGTCGGCCATGCCGTGGAACTTGTCGGGCAGGGGGCGCAGGCTCTTGGTCAGCAGGCGCAGCGTGGTCACCTTGACCGAAAGCTCGCCGGTCTTGGTGCGGAAGAGCGTGCCCTCTGCGCCCAGGATGTCGCCCAGGTCCCAGTGCTTGAAGGCGGCATACACCTCGTCGCCCACGTTGTCGCGCGCCACGAAGAGCTGGATGCGGCCGGTGGCGTCCTGCAGCGTGCAGAAGCTGGCCTTGCCCATCACCCGCTTGAGCATCATGCGGCCGGCCAGCGACACCGCCACGGCCTGCGGCTCCAGTTCCTCGTTGGGCGTCTGGCTGTGGCGCTGCTGCAGCTCGGCGGCGCGTTCGCGCGGCTTGAAGTCGTTGGGGAAGGCGACCCCCTCGCGTCGGATCGCGGCGAGTTTCTCGCGGCGCTCGGCGATCAGCTTGTTGTCATCGGCGGCGGGCGTGGGGGTTGCTTGGTCGGTCATGCGAAGGGGGCCGAAAAGAGGGGCGCCAACGGCACCAGGGGGTGGGGATTCTAGGTGTAGACCCTTGCAAGGCATACTTCGCCGGTCAGATTACCAAGTCGCCCAACCGCGGCGCCCAGCCGGCGCGGGGCCCTTCAATCACTCACATCACACCCATGACGATCCTCGTGACTGGCGGCGCCGGCTTCATCGGCAGCAACTTCGTGCTCGACTGGCTGGCCCAGTCGGATGAGAAGGTCATCAACCTCGACCTGCTGACCTATGCCGGCAACCTCGGCAACCTGAAGTCGCTCGAAGGCGATGCCCGCCACGTGTTCGTCAACGGCGACATCTGCGACCGCAATCTGGTCGATGAGCTGCTGGCCACGCACCAGCCGCGTGCGCTGGTGCATTTTGCGGCCGAAAGCCATGTGGACCGCAGCATCCACGGCCCGGGCGCCTTCATGCGCACCAACATCGATGGCACGTTTGCGCTGCTGGAAGCCTCGCGCGCCTACTGGAGCCAGCTGCAAGGCGAGGCCAAGGCCGCGTTCCGCTTCCACCATGTCAGCACCGACGAGGTCTACGGCTCGCTCAAGCCCACCGACCCGCCGTTCGCCGAGACCAACCCCTACGAGCCCAACAGCCCCTACAGCGCCAGCAAGGCCGCCAGCGACCACCTGGTGCGCGCCTGGCACCACACCTACGGGCTGCCGGTGGTCACCACCAACTGCTCCAACAACTACGGGCCCTACCACTTCCCCGAGAAGCTGATCCCGCTGATGATCGTCAACGCCCTGGCCGGCAAGCCGCTGCCGGTGTATGGCGACGGCCAGCAGATCCGCGACTGGCTGTACGTCAAGGACCACTGCAGCGGCATCCGCGCCGTGCTGGAGCGCGGCACGCTGGGTGAGACCTACAACATCGGCGGCTGGAACGAGAAGGCCAACATCGACATCGTCAAGACGGTGTGCGCGCTGCTGGACGAACTCAACCCCGACCCGGCCGGCCCCTACAGCCGCCTCATCACCTACGTGACCGACCGCCCCGGCCACGACCGCCGCTACGCCATCGACGCCCGCAAGATCGAGCGTGAACTGGGCTGGCGGCCGGCCGAGACCTTCGACACAGGCATCCGCAAGACGGTGCAGTGGTACCTGGACAACAGCGCCTGGGTGGCCGACGTGCAAAGCGGCGCCTACAAGGACTGGATCGGCACCAACTACGGCGGCCGTGCATGAAGGTCCTGCTGTTCGGCAAGGGTGGCCAGGTCGGCTGGGAGCTGCAACGCTCGCTGCGGCCGCTGGGTGAGCTGGTGGCGCTGGACTTCGACAGCCCCACGCTGCACGCCGACTTCAGCCGGCCCGAGGGCCTGGCCGAGACCGTGCGCCAGGTGCGGCCCGACGTCATCGTCAATGCCGCCGCGCACACCGCGGTCGACAAGGCCGAGAGCGAACCGGCGCTGGCCGAGGCGCTCAACGCCACCGGCCCGGCGGTGATCGCCAAGGAAGCCGCCGCCCTGGGTGCGCTGCTGGTGCACTACAGCACCGACTACGTGTTCGATGGCAGCGGCAGCACCCCGCGCGACGAAGACGCGCCCACCGGCCCCTTGAGCGTCTACGGTCGCACCAAGCTGCAGGCCGAAGAGGCCATTCGGGCGAGCGGCTGCCCGCACGTCATCTTGCGCACCAGCTGGGTCTATGGCGCGCGCGGCGGCAACTTCGCGCGCACCATGCTGCGCCTGGCCGGTGAGCGCGAGAAGCTCACCGTCATCGACGACCAGATCGGCGCGCCCACCGGCGCCGACCTGCTGGCCGACATCACCGCCCATGCCATCCGCGCCTGCCGCGCCAACCCGGCGCTGGGCGGCACGTACCACGCAGTGGCTGCGGGCGAGACCAGCTGGCACGGTTACGCCAGCTTCGTGATCGACTGGGCCCGTGCCAACGGCCTGCCGCTGAAGGTGGCACCCGGCGCCATCGAGCCGGTGCCCACCACGGCATTCCCCACGCCGGCGCGCCGGCCGCTGAATTCGCGCCTGTCCACCCAGCGCCTGCAGCAGGCCTTCGACCTTGTCATGCCGCCCTGGCAGGACGGCGTCGAACGCATGCTCACCGAAGCCTTCCGCTGATCACCCACTTCGCCGTACCCACCATGACCAATACCCCCCGCAAGGGCATCATCCTGGCCGGCGGCTCCGGCACCCGGCTGCACCCGGCCACGCTGGCGCTGAGCAAGCAGCTGCTGCCGGTGTACGACAAGCCGATGGTTTATTACCCGCTGGCCACGCTGATGCTGGCCGGCATCAGCGACATCCTGGTCATCAGCACGCCGCAGGACACGCCGCGCTTCCAGTCGTTGCTGGGCGACGGCAGCCGCTGGGGTGTGAACCTCAGCTACTGCGTGCAGGAAAAGCCCGACGGCCTGGCGCAGGCCTTCATCTTGGGCAAGCAACACGTGGGCAACCATCCCAGCGCGCTGGTGCTGGGCGACAACATCTTCCACGGCCATGACTTCCAGGCCTTGCTGAAGAACGCCGCCGGCCGCGACCAGGGCGCCACCGTGTTCGCCTACCACGTGCACGACCCCGAGCGTTACGGCGTGGTCGAGTTTGACGGCGGCCAGCGCGCCATCAGCATCGAAGAAAAGCCCAAGCAGCCCAAGAGCAACTATGCGGTCACGGGCCTGTACTTCTACGACCAGCAGGTGTGCGACATCGCGGCCCACATCCAACCCAGCCCGCGCGGCGAGTTGGAGATCACCGACGTGAACGCTGCCTACCTCAACCAGGGCCAGCTGCAGGTCGAAATCATGGGCCGCGGCTACGCTTGGCTGGATACCGGCACGCATGACAGCCTGCTGGAAGCCGGCCAGTTCATCGCCACGCTGGAAAAGCGCCAGGGCCTGAAGGTGGCCTGCCTGGAAGAAATCGCCTACCGCAGCGGCTGGATCGACGCGGCCGCGCTGGAGAAGCTGGCCGCCCCGATGCTGAAGAACGGTTATGGCCAGTACCTGATGAAGGTGCTGCAGGACAAGGTGTTTTGATCGCATGAGCAAGCTGATTCCCACCCGCCTGCCGGGCGTCGTGATCGTGGAGCCCGCGGTGTTCGGCGACGACCGCGGCTGGTTCTCCGAGAGCTACAACGAACCGCGCTTCCATGCGCAACTGGCCGAGCTGGGCCTGCCCGCGCCGCGCGCCTTCGTGCAGGACAACCATTCCGTCAGCGCCGCCTGGGTGCTGCGCGGCCTGCACTACCAGCGCGCGCCGCATGCCCAGGGCAAGCTGGTGCGTGTGGTCAAGGGCTCGGCCTTCGATGTGGCGGTGGACATCCGCCGCGGCTCGCCCACCTTCGGCCAGTGGGTGGGTGAGGTGCTGTCGGCCGACAACAAGCGCCAGCTGTGGATTCCCGAGGGCTTTGCCCACGGTTTCGTGGCGCTGGAGGACGACACCCACTTCCTCTACAAGACCACTGACACCTACGCCAAGGACTGCGAAGGCAGCATCGTCTGGAACGACCCGGCCATCGGCATCGAATGGCCGCTGCCGGCCGGCGTGCAGCCGCGCCTGGCGCCCAAGGACGCGGCCGCGCCGCTGCTGGCCGACGCGAAGCACGATTGATGACGCTGTCTTGATGACCGAAGCCCTGAGCACCGGCGCCGGCCGCCGTATTCGTTTTGCGCTGGTGGGCTGTGGCCGCATCGCCCGCAACCATGTGGCGGCGCTGGCCGCCCATGCCGAACGTGCCGAGCTGGTGGCGCTGTGCGACAAGCGGCCCGAAGCCATGGCCGCACTGGTGGCCCAAGCACCGTACCTGGCCGAGGTGCCTCGCTTCCACAGCCTGGCCGCGCTGCTGGCCGGCAGCCAGCCCGACATCGTGGTGCTGGCCACGCCCAGCGGCCTGCATTCGCGCCAGGCCATCGAGGTGGCGCAGGCCGGCCGCCATGTGCTCAGCGAAAAGCCCATGGCCACCAAGTGGGACGAAGGCATGGCCATGGTGCGCGCCTGCCGCGAGGCCGGCGTCAAGCTGTTCGTGGTCAAGCAGAACCGGCTGAACGCGACGCTGCAGCTGCTGAAGAAGGCCATCGACGCCGGCCGCTTCGGCCGCATCGCGATGGTCAACGTCAACGTGTTCTGGACCCGGCCGCAGAGCTACTACGACGAAGCGCCCTGGCGCGGCCGCTGGGACATGGACGGCGGCGCCTTCATGAACCAGGCCAGCCACTACGTGGACATGGTGGACTGGCTGGTGGGCCCGGTGGACAACGTGCATGCCTACACCGCCACGCTGGGCCGCGACATCGAGGCCGAGGACACCGGCGTGATGAGCCTGCGCCTGCGCCGCGGCGGCCTGGCGTCCATCAACGTCACCATGCTCACCCACGGCAAGAATTTCGAAGGCAGCATCACCGTGCTGGGCGAGAAGGGCACCGTGCGCATCGGCGGCGTGGCCGTCAACGAGATCCAGCACTGGTCCTTCGAGGACGTGCAGCCCGAGGACGAGGCGGTCAAGGCCGCCAACTACGCGCCGCCTTCGGTGTATGGCTACGGCCACCCGCTGTACTACGCCAACGTGATCGACACGCTGCTGGGCCAGGCCAGTGCCGAGGTGGACGGCTACGAAGGCCTGCGCTCGCTGGAAGTGATCATCGCCGCCTACCGCAGTGCCCGCGACGGCGCCCGCGTGGGCCTGCCGCTGGTGTTCTGACAAGGGGCTGCAGCATGGCCTACTGGGCTCACGAAAGCGCCATCGTCGACGACGGCGCGCAGATCGGCGAAGGCAGCAAGGTCTGGCACTTCAGCCATGTGTGCGCCGGTGCGCGCATCGGCCCCGGCAGCTCGCTGGGGCAGGGCGTGTACGTGGGCAACGACGTGGTCATCGGCGCCAATGCCCGCATCCAGAACAACGTGTCGGTGTACGACGCGGTGACGCTGGAGGACGACGTGTTCTGCGGCCCCAGCATGGTGTTCACCAACGTGTTCAACCCGCGCGCGGCCGTCTCGCGCAAGGCCGAGTACCGGCGCACGCTGGTGCGCCAGGGCGCCACGCTGGGCGCCAACTGCACCATCGTCTGCGGCAGCACCGTGGGGGCCTATGCCTTCGTCGGCGCGGGGGCCGTGGTCACCCACGACGTGCCCGACCATGCGCTGGTGGTGGGCGTGCCCGCCCGCCGCATCGGCTGGATGAGCCGCCACGGCGAAAAGCTGGACCTGCCCGCCAGCGGCCACGGCACCGCGGCCTGCCCGGCCACCGGCCAAACCTATCGCCTGGCCGGGGATGTGCTGACGCTGCTGTAATGGCGCCATGCAATTCACCGACCTGAAGGCGCAGTACGCCGCGCTGAAGCCGCGCATCGACGCCCGCATCCAGCAGGTGCTGGACCACGGCCAGTACATCATGGGCCCCGAGGTGGCCGAGCTGGAAGCCGCGCTGGCGGCCTTTGCCGGCGCCCGCCACTGCGTCACCGTGGCCAGCGGCACCGAGGCGCTGCTGATCGCGCTGATGGCCGCCGGCATCGGCGCGGGCGACGAGGTGATTACCAGCCCCTTCACCTTCGCGGCCACGGCCGAGACCATCGTGTTGCTGGGCGCGGTGCCGGTGTTCGTGGACATCGAGCCCGACACCTGCAACATCGACGCCAGCCGCATCGAAGCCGCCATCACGCCGCGCACCAAGGCCATCATGCCGGTGAGCTTGTATGGACAAGTGGCCGACATGGACGAGATCAACGCCATCGCGGCCCGCCACGGCGGCCTGGTGGTGATCGAGGACGCGGCCCAGAGCTTCGGCGCCCGCTACGGCGGCCGCCGCAGCGGCGGCCTGTCCACCTTCGGGGCCACCAGCTTCTTTCCCAGCAAGCCGCTGGGCTGCTATGGCGATGGCGGCGCGCTATTCACCGACGACGAGGCGCTGGCCCAGGCCGCGCGCGAGATCCGCGTGCATGGCCAGAGCGCCCGCTACACCCACACCCGCGTGGGCGTGGGCGGCCGCATGGACACGCTGCAGTGCGCCGTGGTGCTGGCCAAGCTGGAACGCTTCGAGTGGGAGCTGGCGCAGCGTGCGCGCCTGGGCGCCGCCTACCGCGCGGCGCTGGCCGACGTGCCCGGCCTGGCCCTGACCACCGTGCGTGAAGGGCGCGACTGCGTCTGGGCGCAGTTCACCGTGTTCATCGAACACGGCCGCGATGCGGTGGCCGCCGCGCTCAAGCAGCAGGGCATTCCCACCGCCGTGCATTACCCCAAGCCGCTGCACCGCCAGCCGGCCTATGCCGCCTACGCGCCCGCCGCCGGCTGCCGCCACGCCGAGCAAGCCGCCGCCACGGTGCTGAGCCTGCCGATGAGCGCCGACCTGAGCGAAGCCGACCAGCAGGCCGTGGTGGCTGCGCTGCGTGCGGCGGTGGCCGCCGCGCGTTGACCACCGCCGTGGGCCTGCGCCGCGCCACCTTCACGCTGCTGGCCGGCGGGCTGGCCGCCCAGGCCATTCCGCTGACGCTGGGCCCCTGGCTGACGCGGCTGTACACGCCCGAAGACTTCGGCAGCTACCACCTGTTTGCCGCCGTGGCGGCCAATGTGGCGGTGGTGGCCTGCGCCCGCTACGAGTTTGCGCTGCCACTGGCCCGTGACGATGCTGAAGCCACCAGCCTGCGCGCGCTGTCCCTCTGGCTGCTGGCCGGCTGCACGCTGCTGGCCGCGCTCGGCGGGGCGGCCTGGGCCTGGCACAGCGGCCAGCACTGGCCGCTCTGGCTGCCGCTGGCGGTGCTGGCGCTGGGGGCGGTGTCGCTGGCCACGTTGGTGGCCACGCGGGCGCAGCGCTTTCGCGCGCTGGCGGCGGGCCGGGTGCTGCAGCACGGTGGCGGCGCGCTGGCGCAGGCCGGGGCGGGCGTGGCGCAGGCGGGTGTCACCGGCCTCATCGTGGCGCCGCTGGCCGCCGCGCTGGCCACGGCCGCGCTGCTGCGGCTGCCGCTGCGCGGCTGGTGGCAGGTCAGCCGCCAGCGGCTGGTGGCGGTGGCCCGGCGCCACCGCGAATTTCCGCTGCTCAACACCCCGCATGCGTTTGCCGGCGCGCTGCAAGACACGCTGGCCGTTTCGCTGATCGCCGCCACGCTGGGCCCCGCCGCGGCCGGCTTCTGGGGGCTGACGATGCGCTACCTCAAGGCCCCGGCCACGCTGGTGGGCGGGGCGGTGTCGCAGGCCCTGTATCCGCGGCTGGCGGCGGGGGGCCAGGTCACCGCCGCCGCCCGCGCCGACGTACGCCGCGTGATGCTGGCGCTGGCCGCCGTGGCCACGCCGCTGGTGCTGGCGCTGTGGCTGGCCGCGCCCTGGGCCTTCGCCCGCGTGTTCGGGCCGCAGTGGCAGGCGGCGGGCGACCTGGCGCGGGCGCTGGCGGTGTACATCGGCGTGCACTTCGTGGCTTCGCCGCTGGCGGTGGTCACCATGGCCTGGAATGCCCAGGCGTGGGCGCTGAAGCTGGCCCTGGTGGGGCAGGGGGTGTTCGTGCTGTCGCTGGCCGCGGGCCTGGCCTGGGGCGGCCTGCGTGGCGCCGGCTGGGCGGTGTCGGCCGGCATGGCGCTGTACTTCGGCTGGTACTTCTGGCGCCTGGCCACCTGGCCGGTGGCAGCGGCATGAACGTGGCCTTGCGCGCGGCCTTCAACCGCTGGCGGCGCCGGCTGCTGCGGCAGCTGTTGGGGCGCATCGTGTTCGGTGAGCGCTCGCAGGGCCATGACCTGCCGTTCACCCGCATCGCGCCCACGGTGGTCATCGAACATGAAAGCCGGCTGACGCTGGGCGACCACGTCTACATCGGCCCCTTCTGCTACCTGGAAGCCAGCAGCGGCCTGACCATCGGCGAAGGCGTGCAGATCACCAGCCACGTCAGCATCGTCAGCCACAGCTCGCACCGCTCGGCGCGGCTGCTCGGCCGAGCCTTCGTCAGCTGGCAGGGCCCGCGGCCCGGCTGGGTGGGCGGCGAGGTGGTCATCGGCCCCTACAGCTTCATCGGCCCGCACACGGTGATCGAGGCCGGCACCCGGCTGGGCCGTGGCACCCTGGTGCGCGCCGGCAGCGCGGTGCGCGGCAGCTTTCCTGACTTCGCGGTGCTGGCCGGTTGCCCGGCGCAGGTGGTGGGCGACACCCGCGACGCCGACGCGGCGCTGCTGGCGCGCTACCCCGAGGTGCAGGCGCACCGCGCACAGTGGGCCGGCCACGACCCGGACGCCCGATGAGCCCCGTGCGACTGGTGCTGCTGGGCGATGGCGAGAGCCCGCACCTGCTGAAGTGGGCGCGTGCGCTGGCGGCCGAAGGCGTGGACCTGTGGGCCGCTTCCAGCCGCGGTTTTCTCCCCGGCTTCGATGCCGTGCTGCCGGCCGATCGGCGCCTGGCGCTGCACACCCGGCCGCGCTTTGGCGGCGGCAACTTGCAGGTGCTGGCCACCTTGCCGCGGCTGGCGCGCTGGCTGCGCCAGGTGCGGCCCGACTGGCTGCATGCGCACTACCTCACCTCGCACGGCACGCTGGGCTGGCTGGCGCAGGCGGGCGCGGGCGTGCCGGGGCGGCTGGTGGGTTCGGCCTGGGGGTCGGACATCCTGGTCACGCCCGACCGCCACCCGCTGCTGCGCTGGCTCACCGGCCGGGTGCTGCGGGCCTGCGCGCTCACCACCAGCGACAGCCTGCACATGGCCGCGCGCATGCAGGCGCTGGGCGCGGCCGAGGTGATGACCTTTCCCTTCGGGCTGGAAGCGCTGCCGCCCGAGGCCACCGACAAGGACGACGA
Source organism: Aquincola tertiaricarbonis (assembly GCF_023573145.1). GTDB lineage: Bacteria > Pseudomonadota > Gammaproteobacteria > Burkholderiales > Burkholderiaceae_C > Aquincola > Aquincola tertiaricarbonis_B. The sequence continues at coordinate 2,834,743 of NZ_CP097636.1, read as the reverse complement.
CCTCTGGTTCGCCAACCGTGGGCTGGAACCGATCTACCAGCCGCAGCGGGTGATCGAGGTGTTCGCCGGCATCGCCGCCCAGCGCCCGCAGGCGCGGCTGGTGGTGGCCAACGACGGCAGCTTGCAGCCGGCGCTGGTGGAGCAGGCGCAAGCGCACGGCCTGGCGGAGCGCGTGCGCTTCGTCGGCCGGCTGGGCGCCGACGAGCAGGCCCGCTGGTATGCCAAGGCCCGCTGGTACCTCAGCCTGCCGGCCAGCGATTCGGTCTCCGTCTCGGTGCTGGAAGCGATGGCGCATGGCTGCGTGCCGCTGCTCTCTGACCTGCCTGCCAACCGCGAGCTGGTGCGCAGCGGCGACAACGGCCTGGTGCTGGCCGACGGCGCGCTGCCCGATGCGGCGGCGCTGCAGGCCCTGCTGGCGCGGTCGGCCTCCATCGCCAGCGACAATCGCGCCTGGGTGGCCGGGCATGCCTTGTTCCAGCCCTGCGTGCGCCGCTTCCTGGCGCGGCTGCAGGCGCTGCAGGCGGCCGGCCCTTGCGCAGCGCGATGAACATCCTCTACCTCAACCACTACGCCGGCAGCCCTGCGCTGGGCATGGAGTACCGGCCCTACTACCTGGCCCGTGAATGGGTGCGCGCCGGCCATGCGGTGCAGATGCTGGCGGCCAGCTTCTCGCACGTGCGGGCGCGGCAGCCGCAAGGCGTGGGCCCGGGCCCGCGCGACGAGCTGATCGACGGCATTGACTACCGCTGGTATCCCACGCCGGCCTACCAGGGCAACGGCCTGGGCCGCGTGCGCAACATCGCCAGCTTTCTATGGCAGGTGCGGCGCGATGCGCGGCGGCTGGTGGAGCGGGTGAAGCCCGACGTGGTGATCGCCTCCAGCACCTACCCGATGGACATCTGGGTGGCGCGCCACATCGCCGGCCTGGCCAATGCGGTGCTGGTGTACGAGGTGCACGACCTGTGGCCGCTGTCGCCGATCGAGCTGTCGGGCATGTCGCCCTGGCATCCGTTTGCGCTGGTGTGCCAAGCGGCTGAAGACGCGGCCTACCGCGATGCGGACGTGGTCGTCTCCATGCTGCCGCGGGTGGACGAGCACATGGCCGAGCACGGCCTGGACCTGCGCAAGCTGTTCATCGTGCCCAACGGCATTTCGCCCGACGACTGGCCGGCGCCCGGCACCGCGGCCCCCGCGCTGCGCGACGACGTGGCGCAGGCCCTGGCCGCCGCCCGCGCAGCCGGCCGCACCATCGTCGGCTATGCCGGCAGCATGGGCCGCCCCAATGCGCTGGACACGCTGCTCGACGCTGCCAAGCTAGCCGGCGACGGCCTGCACTTCGTGCTGGTGGGCGACGGCCATGAACGCGCGCGGCTGCAGCGCCGCATTGCCGAAGAGGGCCTGGCTAACGTCAGCTGGCTGCCGCCCATCCCCAAGGCGCAGATTCCGGCCTTCTTGCAGGCGGTGGACATCGCCTACATCGGCTGGCAGCGGGTGCCCATCTACCGCTTCGGCATCGCGCCCAACAAGCTGATGGACTACATGATGGCCGGCTGCGCGGTGCTGCATTCGGTGGAGGCGGGCAACGACCCGGTGGCCGAAGCCCGCTGCGGCCTGACGGTGCCGCCCGAAGACCCGCAGGCGGTGGCCGATGGCCTGCGCCAGCTGGCCGCGCTGCCGGCCGAAGAACGCGCCGCGATGGGCGCCCGTGGCCGCGCCTTCGTGCAGGCCGAGCACACCTACCCGGTGCTGGCGCGGCGCTTTCTGGCGGCGGTGTCGCGCAACGGCGCCATCGCGATGCATGCCCATGCCGCCTGAAGCCGAGCAGGTCGCCCAGCGCTACGCACGCCGGGGTGCCACCGACCGCTACAGCCCGCTGCAGCCCGACGTGGCCTGCACGCTGCACGAGCGCCAGCGCGCGATGCTGGCGCTGTGGCGGGAGGCCGGCTGGTCCACGCTGGCGCCACGCCGCATCACCGAGGTGGGCAGTGGTGCCGGCGGCAACCTGCTGGAGTTGCTGCGCCTGGGTGCGCAGCCCGAGCACCTCACCGGCATCGAGCTGCTGCCCGAGCGGCATGCCCAGGCCCGCCACCTGCTGCCCGCAGGCGTGACGCTGCTGCAGGCCGATGGCACGCAGGCGCCCATCGCGCCCGGCAGCCAGGACCTGGTGCTGCAGTCCACGGTGTTCTCGTCCTTGCTGCAGGCCACCACCCGCCATGCCCTGGCCGCGGCCATGTGGCGCTGGCTGAAACCCGGCGGCGCGGTGCTGTGGTACGACTTCACCGTCGACAATCCGCGCAATGCCGACGTGCGCGGCGTGCCGCTGCGCGAAGTGCGGGCGCTGTTTCCGCAAGGCCGCCTCACCCACCGCCGCGTGACGCTGGCGCCGCCGCTGGCACGGCCGCTGTGCCGGCTGCACCCTTCGCTGTACACCGCCTTCAATGCCGTGCCGCTGCTGCGCACGCATGTGCTGGCCTGGATCGCCAAACCATGACCGCCGACGCCGACAAGCCCCCGTTCCTGCCCTTTGCCCTGCCCGAGATCGGCGATGAAGAAATCGCCGAGGTGGTGGACACGCTGAAGTCGGGCTGGGTGACCACCGGCCCCAAGACCGCCCGCTTCGAGCGTGAGTTCAGCGCCTTCCTGGGCGACGAGGCGCTGCACAGCATCGCGGTGAACTCGGCCACCGCCGGCCTGCACCTGGCGCTGGAAGCGCTGGGCATCGGCCCTGGTGACGAGGTGATCACCACCACCCACACCTTCACCGCCACCGCCGAGGTGGTGCGCTACCTGGGCGCCGACGTGGTGCTGGTGGACTGCGATCCGGTCACCCTCAACATCGACCCGCGCGCGGTAGAAGCCGCCATCACGCCCCGGACCAAGGCCGTGATGCCGGTGCACTTCGGCGGCCTGGCGGCCGACATGCCGGCCATCCTCGACATCGCGCGCCGCCACGGCTTGAAGGTGGTGGAAGACGCCGCCCACGCGCTGCCCACCACCGTGGGCGGCCAGCTGGTGGGCACGCTGGGCAGCGACGCCACGGTGTTCAGCTTCTACGCCAACAAGACCATGACCACGGGCGAAGGCGGCATGCTGGTGACGCGTGACGCCGCCCTCGCCAAGCGCGCCAAGGTGATGCGCCTGCACGGCATGAGCCGCGATGCCTTCGACCGCTTCACCGCCACCGTGCCCAGCTGGTACTACGAGATCGTCGCGCCCGGCTTCAAGTACAACCTGACCGACATCGCCGCCTCGCTGGGGCTGCACCAGCTGCGCAAGGCGCAGGGCTTTCAGCAGCGGCGGGCGCAGATCGCGGCGCAGTACCACGCCGGCCTGGCCGGCCTGCCCCTGGTGCTGCCGGCCGATGCGCCGGCGGGTGAGCTGCATGCCTGGCACCTGTATACCGTGCGCCTGGCCGACGGCGCGCCGGTGGACCGCGATGCCGCGGTGCAGGCCTTGTTCGACGCCGGCATCGGCTGCAGCGTGCACTACATCCCGCTGCACCAGCAGCCTTATTGGCGCGAGCGCTATGGCCTGCAGCCGGCGCAGTTTCCCAACAGCCAGCGCGCGTATGAGCGGCTGTTCAGCCTGCCCATCTACACCCGCATGACCGACGCCGACGTGCAGCGCGTGGTGGCCGTGCTGCGTGGTGCGTTGCGCTGAGCGAGCAGGACGCAAAGCCCCGTGGCCAAGCGCCTTTTCGACCTGCTGGTCGCCAGCGTGCTGCTGGTGCTGCTGGCCCCGGCCGGGCTGGTGGTGGCGCTGTGCATCAAGCGCGATTCACCCGGGCCGGTATTCTTCCGGCAAGAGCGGGTGGGCCGCCATGGCCGCCTGTTCCGCATCCACAAGTTCCGCACCATGGTGGCTGAGCCGGCCGCTGGCGGCCCGCTGCTGACGGTGGGCGCGGACCCGCGCATCACCCCGCTGGGCTATTGGCTGCGCCGCCACCGCGTCGACGAGCTGCCGCAGCTGATCGACGTGATCCAGGGCCACATGAGCCTGGTGGGCCCGCGTCCCGAGGTGCCGCGTTATGTGGCGTTGTACCCGGCTGCGCTGCGCGAACGGGTGCTGAGCGTGCGTCCCGGCATCACCGACCCCGTGTCGCTGGCGCATGCCGACGAGAGCGAGCGCCTGGCCCGCGCCGAAGACCCCGAACGTGAATACGTGCAGGTGATCCTGCCCGCCAAGCTGCAAGGTGCCGCGGCCTATGCCGAGCGCGCCACGCTGTGGACCGACATCGGCGTGCTGCTGCGCAGCCTGCGTGTGCTGCTGGCGCCCTGAGCGACTTTCTGAATTCCCTTCGCATGGATACCCGCAGCGTTTGGCACCGCCTTGACCACTTCCTGGCGCATCTGCGCCCGCACCGGCAGGCCTTGTCGCTGGCCATCGACGGCCTGGCCGTGGCCGTGTGCTGGAACGTCACCTACCTGTTTCGCCTGGGCTTCGAGCGCTGGATCAGCGCCCGCCCCGACTACGACCTGCTGGTGATGGTGGGCGTGGTAGCGGCCTACTTGGTGGCCTTTGCGCTGGCCAAGGTGCCGCAGAGCATCTGGCGCTTCTCGGGCTTTGGCGAGGTCAAGCGGCTGACGGCGGCCTGCTTCTCGGCCGGCGCGGTGTCGGCGGCCACGGTCATCGGCCTGGGCCTGTACGGCGTGCCGCGCGCGGTGCTGGCGCTGCACCCGGCGGTGGTGCTGATGGGCGTGTGCCTGCTGCGCATCGCCTACCGCATGCTGTACGAGCATGCGCGCAACCACATCACCGGCGGCGAGGGCGAGATCCGCCGCGCGCTGGTGCTGGGTGCGGGCGAGGCGGCGCGCCGGCTGCTGGCCGGCATCCACCAGCAGGGCTGGACGGTGCTGGGCCTGCTGGACGACGACCCCGCCAAGCAGCGCGCCCGCATCAGCAACCTGCCGGTGGTGGGCACGCTGGACACGGTGCGCGACCGCGCCCGCCGCAGCGCCGCCACCCATGTGATCGTGGCCATGCCTTCGGCCACGCCGCGCCAGCGCCGCCGCGCGCTGGACCTGGCCGCCGCCACCGGCCTGCCGGTGCTCACCGTGCCTTCGGCCGACGAGCTGCGCGACAGCCGCAGCGAGGCACTGCGCGTGCGCGACATCGAGCCCGAAGACCTGCTGGGCCGCGAGCCGGTGCAGCTGGACGAAGCCGGCATCGGCGAGACGCTGCGCGGCAAGACGGTGTTGATCACCGGCGCGGGCGGTTCCATCGGCAGCGAGTTGTGCAGACAAGTGGCCCGCTACCAGCCAGCGCGGCTGGTGCTGGTGGAGCTGAGCGAGTTCAACCTCTACACCATCGAGCAGGAGCTGACCGAGGCCTTCCCCGGCCTGCCGCTGGTGAAGCTGATCGGCGACGTGAAGGACCTGCCGCACCTGCGCCACATCTATGCGCAGTGGCGGCCGCAGGTGGTGTTCCATGCCGCGGCCTACAAGCATGTGCCGCTGATGGAAGAAGACAACGCCTGGGCGGCACTGCGCAACAACACGCTGGGCACCTACCACGCGGCGCTGGCCGCGGCGGAGCAGGGCGTCGAGCGCTTCGTGCTCATCAGCACCGACAAGGCGGTGAACCCCACCAACGTGATGGGCGCCACCAAGCGCGCGGCCGAGATGGTGATCAGCAGCCTGGCCGCGCAGCACCCGGGCACCCGCTTCATGGCCGTGCGCTTCGGCAACGTGCTGGGCAGCAGCGGCAGCGTGATTCCCAAGTTCAAGGAACAGATCGCCAAGGGCGGCCCGGTGACGGTGACCCACCCCGACATCATTCGCTACTTCATGACCATCCCCGAGGCGGCCCGCCTGGTGCTGCAGGCCGCCGCCATCGGCGAGAGCGGCCAGGTGCTGGTGCTGGACATGGGCGAGCCGGTGAAGATCGTCGACCTGGCCCGCGACATGATCCGCCTGGCCGGCCGCAGCGAAGCCGAGATCGGCATCACCTTCACCGGCCTGCGGCCGGGGGAGAAGCTGTACGAGGAGCTGATCGCGGATGCCGACCACACGCTGCCCACCAAGGTGGCGCGGGTGCGGATTGCGGCACTGGGGGAGCTGGCGGCGCCGGACGAGCTGGCACGTGAGATCGCGCAACTGCAGGCCGGCGAGGAGTTGCAGCCGGCCGACGTACGTCAATGGTTGCGCCACCGGGTGCCGGAATTCGGCCCGGCAGCGGTGACAATCGCGGGTTGACCCTTTCTCCGCTAGAAGCGCTATGACCAAAGTTGCACTCATCACCGGCGTCACCGGCCAGGACGGCGCCTACCTGGCCGAACTGCTGCTGAGCAAGGGCTACGAAGTCCACGGCATCAAGCGCCGGTCGTCGCTGTTCAACACCGACCGCGTGGACCACCTGTACCAGGACCCGCACGTGGACAACCAGCGTTTCAAGCTGCACTACGGCGACCTGACGGACTCCACCAACCTCATCCGCATCATCCAGCAGGTGCAGCCCGACGAGATCTACAACCTGGCCGCCATGAGCCACGTGGCCGTCTCGTTCGAAGAGCCCGAGTACACCGCCAACGCCGACGGCATCGGCACCCTGCGCCTGCTGGAAGCCATCCGCATCCTGGGCCTGCAAAAGAAGACCCGCTTCTACCAGGCCAGCACCTCCGAGCTCTACGGTCTGGTGCAGGAAATCCCGCAGAAGGAAACCACCCCCTTCTACCCGCGCAGCCCCTACGCGGTGGCCAAGCTCTACGGCTACTGGATCACCGTCAACTACCGCGAGGCCTACGGCATCTACGCCTGCAACGGTGTGCTCTTCAACCACGAGAGCCCGCTGCGCGGCGAGACCTTCGTGACCCGCAAGATCACCCGCGCCATCGCCCGCATTGCGCTGGGCCTGCAAGATTGCCTGTACCTGGGCAACATGAGCGCGCTGCGCGACTGGGGCCACGCCAAGGACTACGTCGAGATGCAGTGGATGATGCTGCAGCAAGACCAGCCCGAAGACTTCGTCATCGCCACCGGCGTGCAGTACAGCGTGCGCCAGTTCGTCGAGTTCGCGGCCAAGGAACTGGGCATCACCCTGGCTTTCAGCGGCGAAGGCGACCAGGAGATCGGCACCGTGACCAAGGTGGAAGCGGTCAACGGCGAGATGAAGGCCAAGTGCAAGGTCGGCGACGTCATCGTCAAGGTCGACCCGCGCTACTACCGCCCCACCGAAGTGGAAACCCTGCTGGGCGACCCCAGCAAGGCCAAGCAAAAGCTCGGCTGGGTGCCCAAGATCACGCTGCCCGAGCTGGTCAAGGAAATGGTCGAGGCCGACTACACCGCCGCGCGGCGCGACAGCCTGGTCAAGATGGCCGGCTTCCAGGCCTACGACTACAACGAGTGAGCACCATGATGGACCGCAACGCCCGCATCTACGTGGCCGGCCACCGCGGCCTCGTCGGCTCGGCCATCGTGCGCAACCTGCAGCGCGCCGGCTACACCAACCTCATCCTGCGCACCCACGCCGACGTCGACCTGACCGACGAACGCGCGGTGCGCGAGCTCTTCGAGCAGGAGCGGCCGGAATACGTCTTCCTGGCCGCGGCCAAGGTCGGCGGCATCGTGGCCAACAACAGCTTTCCGGCCGAGTTCATCCGCGACAACCTGGCGATTCAAACCAACGTCATCCACGCGGCGCACCTGGCCCAGGTCCAGCGTCTGCTGTTCCTCGGCTCCAGCTGCATCTACCCCAAGCTGGCGCCGCAGCCGATGAAGGAAAAGGACCTGCTGACCGGCCCGCTGGAGCCCACCAACCGGCCTTACGCGCTGGCCAAGATCGCCGGCATCGAGATGTGCTGGAGCTACAACCGCCAGTACGGCACGAAGTACCTGGCGGCCATGCCCACCAACCTGTACGGCCCGGGTGACAACTACCACCCGACCAACAGCCACGTCATCCCGGCGCTGCTGCGTAAGTTCCACGAGGCCAAGCTGGCCGGCGCCCAAGAAGTCACCGTCTGGGGCACCGGCACGCCGCGGCGCGAGTTCCTGTACTCCGACGACATGGCCGATGCCTGCGTCTTCTTGATGAACCTGCCCGACGACCGCTACCAGGCGCTGCTCGGCAGCGACGAAAGCCAGACTGGCAAATTCGAGCCGCCGCTGGTCAACATCGGTGTGGGCGAAGACGTGACCATCGCCGAGCTGGCCGAGCTGGTGCGCCAGACGGTGGGCTTCGAAGGGCGCATCGTGTATGACACGAGCAAGCCGGATGGCACGCCGCGCAAGTTGATGGATGTGGGGGTGTTGAATTCGGCGGGGTGGAGGGCAGGGACGACCTTGGTGGCGGGGCTGGGCTCTGCCTACAAGGACTTTCTTGATGTTGATGACCGCCGGAACGAGCGCTCGTCCTTCTAGCCTGCATGCGCTCTCCAAGGGCCGGCCCGTGGGGCGATGCGGCTCGACGCCAACTGCTCAATATTCTTGCTAAGAATACTTGAGCAAAAGCTGCGCACGGCCTCTGTTCTCGGTGTCAGGAAAAACGGGGCCAGTGCTTCACCATTGCTGCATCAGCCGTCGATGTGGTTGCTCATTCTTGGATCGGCGTGCTGCACAGGGTTTTCATGACCATGTGCCCAAACATCAGGTGCACGTCTTCGCACATCTGCATGTCGAAAGAGTTCACCCAGACGCTATGGTCACACATGGGCTTCATCTTGCCGCCGTCATAGCCGACCACGCCCAGCACCTTGCCGCCCGCGTGTCGCGCAGCATCGATGGCTTTCAGCACGTTGGGCGAGTTACCGCTGCCGCTCACTGCGATCAGCAGGTCATCTTCGTCCATCAGCGCATCCACCTGGCCAGCAAAGACGTCGGCGTAGGACAAATCGTTGCCATAGGCCGTGATCAGACCCATGTTGTCGCACAGGCAGACGCCGCGGAACTTCTTGCCGGTGGCCAAATTGACCATCTTGTTCCAGTCGGTGATGTAGTGCGAGGCCGTCGAGGCGCTGCCACCGTTACCGCAAGTCAGGATCTTCTTGCCACCTTCGAAGGCGGCTCGAACCATGTCGATGCCCTTCTGGAACGCATCGGTGTCGAGCTGCTGGGCGAGGCGGGCGTGCGCGGCCAGATAGTTGGAGACGGTGAATGGGGTGGACATGACAGCGATCACTCGGTGGGTTGATAGAACACGATCTGCGCGCCGGTTCGGTCGAAGCGGAACTTCACCGGTTGCAGATCGGAGAGCGCGGCAGTAATCCGCGCATGACGCTCAGGCGGCGCATAGAACATCATGAAGCCGCCATTTCCTGCGCCGAGCAGCTTGCCGCCCAGCGCACCATGAGACATGCCGGCGCTGTACCAAGCATCGATCTGAGGGTCCGTGATGCCGGAGGTCAACTGCGCCTTCAGTCGCCAATTTTCATCGAGCAGGTCGCCGAAATGATCCAGCGTACCGGACTCCAGCTGTTCCTTCATCTCGAAGGCCAACTGCACCATGCGCCGCATGAGGAGGCGCCGATCCGTGGCCTGCATGGCCGCCGACTGATTCGCGAGCACTGCGGACGCGCTGCGGGTGCGTCCGGTGAAAAACACGAGCGTCGAGTCCTCCAGCTCTTGCAGCAGCGAGGGCTTGCAGATTACCGGATCGACCGACACCGATTCGTCGGGGTGGAAGCGGATCAGGTTCAGGCCGCCAAAGGCCGCGGCGTACTGGTCCTGCTTACCAATGGGCTCACCGCAGCGCTCGATCTCAATCTCGCAAGCCTGGCGTGCAAGCTTCTCCTTCGAGGCGAACTGATTGCGATAGGCATAGAGTGCGTTCAGCAGCCCCACCGTGTAGGTGCTCGAGGAGCCCAGGCCAGACCCCTTCGAGGGGATGTCGGCCATGGAGGCGATCTCGATGCCGCCTTCGATGCCGACCACCCCAAGCGCTTCGCGCACCAATGGATGCTCGATCTGCGACGGGCTGGTTGCCTCTTCGGTGCGTGTGTAGCTGACGCGGATGCTGCCGTCGAACTTGCGATTGACGGCGATGTACATGTACTTGTCGATTGATGTCGAAAGCACGGCGCCGAGCTCTTCGCGATAGAACGCCGGCAGATCGCTGCCGCCGCCGACATAGCTCATGCGTAATGGAGTCTTGCTGAGAATCATGGAGGCTAGATGCTCTGAAGGTGATGCGTGGCCCGTGCCGCCGAGGCGCGTACAGCGGGCAGTTCGTCTCGCTCTCGCGAGGCGAGGCGATGTGCGACTGTTGCCGGATCGTCACCACGCCATGCGTACTCGGCCTGTAGCCGCTCTCGTCGAATGTCGTCGGGGACGTCCACGAAGACCCGGACATCAGTCTGCGCAAGCAGCGCATCGTCCATCAAGGCCGTGACGCCCTCGACGACCAGCAGATCGTTCGGACCGATCGAGCGCGGCGCACCCGCGCGGAGCGTGCGATTCTTCCTGTCGTGCTCGGGCACTCGGATCTCGCGCCGATCCGAAGCCAGCAGCAGCGACTGAAGCAGAGCCCGCGCCGTCGGCATGTCGTAGCGGTCAAGCACGCCATGGCCTTCGGCGCGGGCTTCGCCCGGTAGCAACCAGCCATCCAGAGAAATCACATGAGACGTGCGCCCCGCCGCGGTCATGAGTTCTGCCAGCACCTGCGCTGCCGACGTCTTGCCGGCTCGAGCGGGGCCGCCGACGAGGACCAAGCGACTTGTTGTCGCTGCTGCACAGACGGAGAAAAGCTGTCGCGCTACGGAACTGTGACCTCGTAGGATCCAGTCGACCGCCGCGGCGAGATCGGGGACCACGTAGTCGGGGGACACGTTCTGCTTGCCGTCCAAGCCTGCATGCCCGGTTCGCACGAGCACCGTGCGCAGACCGGCACGTCGTCCAGCCTCGATGTCGGAACTCGTGTCGCCGACGATCCAGGACGAACGACGGTCGATCGCGAGGTCGCGGACCGCGCGATCAATGAGCCCAGTGCGTGGCTTGCGACAGTCGCATTCGATCTTGAGTTCGGGTACTTCGCCCGGGAAACCCTTGTGCGGATGATGGGGGCAGACATAGAGCCCATCGAGGAATGCCTTGCTCTGACCCAACAGATGGTCAAGCTTGGCGTGGATGCGTTCTAGTCCGGCCATCGACACCTCACCCCGAGCGACCACCGGTTGATTGGTGACACCGACCGCGAGAACCCCAGCGCGATTGAGCGCACGCACCGCATCTCCGGCGCCGGGGATCAGGGCCAACTGATCCGGTGAGTTGAGGTGGTTCACCTCGACATTGATGGTGCCATCGCGATCCAGGAACACTGCGGTACGCGGCGATCGCGTGGAGAGCCTCTCGGGCAGTCCGACGGTGATGTCGCGCTCGACCTTGTCCAGGCGCTCCGGTGTCCCCATGTCCTTGATGTACTCCGGCGTGATATGGGCATGGAGGCGGAGACCGGCGCTCAGCATCGCGGGGAATGTGTGCTTGGCAAGGTCCGACTTCCGGTCTGTCGGGATCAGACTGGACAACCGCTGACGATCCATGACATAGAGCGCAGCGTTCACGAGGTTGCGGAATGCCGAACCCTCGGGATGAGGATAGGGGTGCACGGCAATGACTCGACCGTCAGCATCGACTTCCACGAGATCGGAATCATGCGGATGATCATTCGGATGCAGCAGCAGGGTGGCCGCAGCTTGAGTGTCCGCATGCCGCTTCCAGATCGCACGCAAATCGATGTCGGCGTAGGTGTCGCCGTAGAGCACGAGGAAGCGTTCGTCCATGCTGCTCAGAGCGTCGGACAGCGCGCCAGCGGTTCCGCGGGCCTCGCCTTCGATGCAATAGGTCAACTCGACCCCGAATGCAGCCCCGTCGCCGAAGTGCGCGTGAATCGTCTCGTGCTCGTAATGAACCAGCAGCGCGATACGAGTGAAGCCATGGCGCCGACACAGTTCAATCTGATGCTCGAGCACGGGGCGGCCATGGATAGGCGCCATCGGTTTGGGCAGGTTGCCGGTGCGTACCTTGAGGCGGGTGCCCATGCCGCCAGCCAGGATGGCAACGTTGCAGAGTCCGGAATGTGTCATGAGGAAGTCCGTCGAGATCAGCGCTTGCGCAGCAGCAGTCCATGGAAGACACGCTGCTGAACGCTCGCCGGCAACTTGCCCCAAACGGAGAAGATGCACAGGCCGAGCAGGCGGTGCGGCAGATGGCGGGTCGTGAAGTTGCGCTTGCGAGCACGCAGGTTGAATTCCCAATGGCGGCTATTGCGGCTGGTGTGCTGCTGCCGATAGCGAACAAGCACTTCGGGCAGGTTGGCGAAGCGGACACCGCGGTTGGCCAGACGCAACCAGAGATCGAGATCCTCCGCGAAGCGGAAACCTGCGTCGTAGCCGCCGTGGTGCTCAATGAGCGCCTTGCGCAGCATCACGGTCGGATGGGCGATCGGCGTGGTCGTCTGCAGCTTCCGCTCGATCATGGCATGGTCGGCGGGGTAAGACCGGAAGGCCAGCGTGCGGCCCGTCTCATCCATGATCTCGAGGCCGCCCCCAAGCACTCCGACGTCGGGGTGTCCATCCATGAACGAAACCTGACGTTCAAGCCGATCGGGCATGCAGATGTCATCGGAGTCGAAGCGGGCGATCAGGGGCGCACGAGCCATCGAGATGCCGAGATTCAAGCTCGCCGCCAGACCAAGCCGCTCTTCAGGATGGACATACCGGAAGCGCGTATCGCGCTCGCACAGGGCTCGACAGGCCTGGGCGGCTTGAGCGTCGGTGCTCTCATCGACCACGATGCATTCGAAGTCTGTCAGGGTCTGGGTGCGTACGCTATCTAGGCTTTCCGTGATCACATCGACCGGCTCGTTGAACGCCGGCACGACCAGGGTTACGCGAGGGGAGGGAACGCTCAAGTTAGACACCTTGCTGGCGGGCGATCTCGTCGATGGCGCGCGCGATGGCCTGCGCCGAACCTAGCTTGGGGGTCCAGCCGTAGGACTGCAGGCGTGCGGTCGAGTAGTTGAACTTCGGGACGTCACCGACCCAGCCCTTGTTGCCTTGGCCGAACGCGATTCGAGCCTGCGGGCGCACGCGGGCGACCACGCTCTCGGCAATCCAGCGAACAGTCACGCCTTCATCGGTAGGGCCGATGTTCACAACTTCGACCTTGCCTTCCACCTTGCGAGCACGAACCGCCAGCATGGCGGCGACAAGATCAGACACATGCAGGTAGGCCTTCTGCTGCGTGCCATCGCCCAGCACATGCAGCACATCCGGGGTCGCGGCCAGCTTGTTCACGAAGTCCAGCAGGACCCCGTGCGTTGCGGGTACGCCGACGACGTTCGGGAATCGGAACAGGTTCACACGGCGCAGGAAGCTCTCGGCAGCGGCGCTCGCTTGGGCTTCCGAAGCGAGCTTCATGGCGCCGTAGTTGGAGATGGGGAGCAGCGGGCCGATCGACTCGTGCAGGCTCTGCTCACCGAGATCGCCGTAGATGGCGGAACTGGAGGCGAAGTGAAGGTCGGGCACGCCGAACTCGCGCATTGCGCGCAGCAGTTCGAAGGTCGTGCGGAAGGTGTCCTTGAAGTCGACATCGCTGTCCTGGACGCCGGCGGGGATGTCCGAGTTGGCCGCGAGATGCCACACCTCGTCGACCGTTCCGATCGACGCAGCTCGGCGGAACGTCTCGGCGGTCGCCGCGCGATCCGAAACGTCGGCTTGAATCAACGTCACGCGCGGGTCGGAAGCGATATGTCCTAGGTTGTTGGCCGAGCCGCGCGAGTAGTTGTCGACGACCAGCACGTGCCGGCCTTCCTCAAGCAAGCGTGGCACCAGGTTGGCGCCGATGAAGCCGGCGCCGCCAGCGACGATGGAAACAGTGGATTGAGACATGCAGGTGTGCTCGATGGGGTTGCAGGGGTCACGCAGTCGGCGTGGAGGCCGCCGCCGGGAGCCGACGGGCCATGCGAGCCTTGAGACGGATCAGGAAGCGCGGTCCGAGGCAGGCTGCAGCCAGAATGAGGACGTACTTGGGTTGCCGGAAGAGGCGAAGAGTCTGAGCCACCGATGCCAGGGTCTCGCGGTACCGCAGGTTGAGGATCGCGCGATGCGTGATCGTGTCGTAGCGCCACAGGGCGTGAGCGCGGCGCTCCTGAGGTGTCAGGCTGTCGTAGTCGGCCTGGTAGCGCGCTTCTATGGCCAAGAATGCGCCCATGCCCGCGTCCTGGGACTTGGTCACGCTGCGCTTGCGCGTCACGTGGTAGTAGCGCGTGAGAACCCGATCGAGCAATCGCAGGCGTTGGCCGCGGCGCGCCATGCGGAGCCAGAGCTCATAGTCCTCGAAGGCCCGCAACTGCTCGTCGAATCCTCCGGCATCGCGCAACGCCTGTCGGCGCGCGGCGACCATCGACGTGCCGCCAATTAGGTTCTTGACCAGCAATGCCCGAAACCCGGCCCGGCCTTCTGGGAGCGCCACCGGTTGCGAGGCGTAGCGCACATCCTCGTTGACCATCAATATGAGCGCGGGGTGATAGAGCACGTCGCTGTCCGGTCGGGCCGCGATGTCGTTGCGCAGCGCCTCAATCTTCATTGCGTCGAATTCGTCGTCGTCGTCCAGGAAGGCGATCCAGTCCTGACTCGCTGCCTCGATCCCGGCGTTTCGCGCACCGCTGGGACCGCGAGGCGATTCATGGCGGACAACGCGCAGAGGGACCGGGCCCGTGCGGGACTGCAACGCAACCGCATCGACAGGAGGAGATGAGGCATCGTCGACAACGACGATCTCATGCGGCTGAACTGTCTGCGAGGCGACGCTGGCCACGGCGCGCAGCAGTTCCTCAGGCCGGTTGTGGGTGATGATGACGACGGAGAACATACCGGCTCAGAAGGGAAGGGAGAACGCGTAGGCGTAGTCGGGCTCGGCGGCGGTGACCAGCAAAGTCGCCAGCGCAAGCGCCAACGTGGTGCCACCAAAGACGAGCCGTCGGCCCATCGGAAGACGGGCCGCGATCAACGGGAACAGCACCACCTCCAGCACGCGGAACAGCATGTTGAATCGGGTGGCAAGCAGGTTGAATTGGAACAGGGCAAGATAGATGAGCAAGCCCAGGAAATACACGGTCAGCAGGGCGTTGATGTGACGTCGCTCGCCGCGCCCGACGTCTGCGCCGGTCAACATGAGTACGCACAGGCCCAGACGCATCACGATGTTGCTGACTGACGAAGTGGCATCGAAGAGGTCGGCATACACCTCGACGGTGCCGGGGAAGATCAGGAAGAAGATCCGGCTCAGCAGACCGGTGGCCGCCATGACGACGCCCACACCGGCCGAAATGAGGAAGACGGTCCAAACCTTCAATCCGAGGCGATCGCAGACGCGGAGAAAGACATAACCCACGCCGATGAGGAAGCCGCTGAAGTGGAAACCGCCGGCCGCCAACGACAGGAGCAGCACCATTCTGGTCCTGCGTTCGACGACCGCCGGTATTGCCAGCAGGAAGATCGACATCGCGATCGACTGCCGCATCGCGTTAAACGTGTAGGGCAGCAGGAAGACCGCGAAGTAGTAGGCGTACGCGTAGGGAAGGTTGATCCTCGGGATACGTTGCAGCGCGACGTGGAGCACGATCAGCGTCAGGCAGGCGTAGAAAGCGAAGAACAAGAACTGCGAGGAGGAGAAGGTCTTGAGGAGTGCGTTCGCGACCGAGAACAGCGGCTCGTAAAAGCCACCGATCAGATCGCCGAAGTGAGCCTGCTCCAAGGGAGGGAAGTTGTCCCAGATCGCCACATAAGTCGGGAAGTCCGTCCCCGTGTCCAAGCGAATGCTGGTCATCACACAGAGGATGGTGAGCAGCACCAACCCGCCAAGCAGGTTGAACGACCGATGCATCGAGCCCGGCACGATCAGCGCCAGCGCGAGAACGAAGGTGACGACGTAGATCACGGAAACCTCAGTAGATCGGCTTGCGGCCGGTGAGGCGTCGATAGGCGTTGGCCGCCTTGCCGACGTGACGGCCCAGCACCTTGCCGACGGCGAGCTTCGCGTACAGCCGGACCATGCCGACGCGGTGGTACAGCGGGGAACGCAGACCGAGGTCCTCGCAGATGCGCCGGTTCTCGCGGGCCATGGTGAGCCAGCCGCGTGTCGTCGTGCTGATGCCACCGACGACCATTTTCGCGACATCGAAGCCGAGATACGCCGGGGGGGCCTTGGCCACCGCCTGCAGCATCAGCTTGGCATCGGCGCAGATGCGCAGGGAGCTGTCGAACGGCTGGGGCGTAACCAATAGGGCTCGGTGCTGGAATACACCCTGATGACATGGCAGCACCGGGCGCCCTTGGTGCCAGCGCGAGAAGTCCACCTCGCGCTCGTACTGGATCGTTCGTCCCTGAGTATCGACCAACGCGACGCCGCCATAGGCCAGCAACGTGCCTGTCGGCACCCCATCGAGCGCCCGCGCAGCACGCTCGAGCGAATCGTTCGCAAGCAGCAAGTCTCCAGCGCCGAGGAACATGACCCAGTCACCCTTCACATGGGCCGCGGCCTTGTTCCAGGCGTCGTAGATCCCGCGGTCCCTTTCCGAATGCCAATGACTGACGATGTCGGCGTTCTCCTCGATGACACCGATGGTTCCGTCGGTGGATCCGCCATCCGCGATGATCCACTGCAGCCCAGACAGATGCTGTTCTCGAATCGACGCAGCGGTCTCGCGCAATGCCTCTTGGCAGTTGAACGTGGACGTGATGATGGTGATCGAAGCCATGACTTCAGGGCTGGTGGCGCAACAAGCGAAGCGACAGCGACAGCTTGAGGTACTGAATATTGGATCCAATGATCAGCTTGGCATCGCGCCAACTTGTGTTCCGCAGCAGATAGCCCAGACAACGACGAACGACTTGGCTGTTGGTCTGATGGAATGGATCTTGGCTGTAGGTCATGCCTCGGCGTAGCGCCTCGGCAAGTAGCAGGCGAATCGTGAGCGGCACTTGGCGGCGCGCGCGCGCAGACGGCACGCCGCCGATGGTGCGGCAAGCGCCGCCGAATTCACCCGTGAGGCGGTCGTACTCATTGAAGAGGTCGAGTACCACCTGGTGGTCCTTCAACAGGACACTTGATATGCCTGCCGCGAGCGCTTGATCCTGGTCCGGCAGCGGATTGGCGATCTTGCGATGGGCGGGATCCGTTGGCCGGTGCAGGTTGCTGAAGTGGAAGAACACCAGCGGGGTCTGCTCGCCTTCAAAGGTGACGGTACGGGTGTTGGCCAACTGCCGGCCATCGGCGAACAGGTTCCACCAGGCGACGTTGCAGCCGGGATGGCGTAGCACTCGAACGTGGTCTACGAAGCAGGGCAAGAGATCCACAGGCTTCTGGTCGACGAACAAGCCCGTCTGCGGTGCATCCGCGCCGTAATTGACGCAGAAGTCCTTCCACCAGCGCAGGAATGCCAGCGCCTGCGGGCTTCGACGCACGCCAAAGTACCCGAGGTTGAACACGCCGTAGTACATGAACTTGCGCTCGGAGATCGCGCTGCCGGGCAGAGACGGGGAGAGCACGTGGGGCGTCACCTCCATGTCCCACCCCGCCGCGTTCTTGTCGGGGAGGCGCGTATACAAGATGGTGTCGGGGTCGAGATAGGTGACGTTTTCGTCGCGCTCCAGCAATCGGATCGATACCGCGGGTTTCACGCAGGTGCAGATTTCAACCACGTTGAACTTGAAGGACAGCAGGTCGGGCCTGTCATAGAGCTCAAGGGGGTCCAGGAACTCCAGGGTGCGGCCTTGATCCGCAAAGTCGCGGACCAGGCCGTCTATCGCCTGGAGTTGAACCGAATCCAGAAGACCGAGATCCGCCATCGAGATGACGAAGCGCGTATGCGGATAGACGTCGAAGACTGATTTGGCCAGGGCCAGGGCCTTGGGCAAGTAGTTCAGCGCGATGCTGGTAAAAAAGCAGGCTCGTTCCATGCGTTCGTCGTGTCAGGCGATGCGTTGCCAAGTTTGGCTCGTCGTGTCGTAGCGCTTGATTGGGCGCGCGGGAGCGCCCACGCACATCGTGTGAGCGGGGAGGTGGCCCGAGACCACGGAATTGGCGCCTACGATCACGCCGTCGCCGATCGTGCTGCCAGGGAGAACGACCACGCCGTCTGCAAGAAATACCCGGTGACCAACGCGCACGGCGCCGCCCTGCAGCGGACGGCCGGCTGGCGGCACGTCTGGCGACGAGTGCGGGCCTTCGCCTCGGTACAGGCCGTGGTTATGATCGGTGATGTGCACCTTGCTGCCGACCAGAACGTCGTCACCAATCTCGACCGAGTAAGCGCAGGCGATATGCACCGCGTCACTGCCACTGAACCGAGCGCCAATCGTCAGGGTTGGCGTGTAGCGGTGAGTGCCATAGACTGACACGGCTTCCAGCCACAGCAGCCGACCGGCTCGAAACCCCTGTCCAAGGCGCATCCGACGATCGCCGAAGATCTGCGCGCCCTCGCCCAGCTCTAGTTCGGGACAAGCGAGAATGCAACGCCAGAGTGCATTACGAACGCGTTGAAGCAAGAGCTGAGGCCCTTTCGCCAGGATGCGGGCGAAGCGATTCATAGCTGCTGTTGAGCACCACGCAGCCGCACATGCACGGCGTCGTAGATGTGCAAAAGACGAGCCAAAGTACGCGCACCCTTCAGGGCGACTCGAGCGGCACCCTCTGGCAGCTTCGCCACGGGGAGGATCACCAAACGATAAGTAAGGCTTCTCCCCAGTTGAGGTTCCAGCGCGGATTCCACAGTCTCAGACTGGTCGAACTTTCCCAAGCGTGCCTGACGGAATCCCCAAACCAAATCCGGTAGGAAGGACAACGAAGTGCGCCGGACGATGAGTTCGCCGATCTGGCGGGATGTCTGGTCTTGGTTAAACACATCCCGAGTGATGCGCTGGAAATTCTGCCCAAAGACTTTGAGCACCGAGTAGCCGCCGGTGTTCCCAGCGGTCGCGAAGACAGTTGGCTCTTTGACCACGATGAATCGCCGTCCATGGCACATTGCACCGAGCACCCAGCCAAGTTGTACCAAGTTCGTCCCGGTGTATCGCCGGAGATCTGGATCAGGAGCGAGCGAACGGCTCACGATGCAACCAGATATGAACGACGACCAGACATGAACCCTACGAGCGAACGCATTTCGGTCGAGCCGCACGGCGTTCAAGGGGGAAGGGACAGGGTTGTCTGGGCTGTTGTGCTCAAGTGTTTCGCTCCAACTGCTGCAGAGGTATACCAGGTCCGGTCGTTCGGACTGCAGGAGCTTGAGTAAGCTGCCTAGGGCGCCGGCTCGAGGTAGATCATCGTCGCCAATGATCCAAAAGTACGGAGACGATACGGCCTCCACGCACCGGCAGAAGTTCTCATCCGGCCCTACGTTGGACGCATGACGAAGAACTCGCACGTCAGAGATTGCTGCAGTCGAGAACGAGTGAATCACCTCCGGAGTTTGATCGGTGGACGCGTTGTCTCCGATGATCACATTAACCTGATCATGCAGGGCCTCGAGTTCAAGCAGCAGAACATCCAACAGCGCTCGCAGGTGCTTCGCGCGGTTGTAGGTCGGCACGATGATGGTGAGTAATGGATGATCCACGAATCAAGCTGTTCGTTGGAAGTAGCGTCTAAATAGGAGGACGGACCACGGTAGAACCATGCAGAGATTCAGCGCCAAGTAGAGGAGGCTCATCAAGAGGATGCTGTGCATCGATCCCCAGTAGGCAATGGCTGCCGTTCCAATCCCTGCCGCAACGGAGACAGGGAGCATCGGTTCTTCCCTGTGTGCCCGCATGAACGTGGCGACCGAGAAGACTATGCAATTGATAATGCAAACAACTCCAAGGCATGCAATCACACCGGGGGCTGCAATGCGCGAAATGAATGCCCATCCTGTCAAGGAGAGCAGATAGGTGCCCATGATCACCGCGAGACTGGCTGCGGCGGTAAAGATCATTGAGCGTCTGAAAACATCCACGAAGAGAGTGTTCAGCTCGGAGCGTTGTCCTCTGGATATAAGCATGCCAAAGGTCGGAGCCTTGGCATTGATCCAGCTCATCCCGACCGACGAGACCGAATTGAAGACTGTCATCGCCATGCCAAAGCGACCGGCTTCGGCGGCGCCACGATGAGAGAAGATAAGTGGCGTGAACGCATAGAAGATGAAGTACCCGCTGATCCAACTCGCGGCGATTCGCCACTGAAAGGGCAACATCTCGCGCCGCCAATCAATCTGATTGGCCGGAAGGAATTTGAGATGCTTCAACCACTGGTAGAGGGCCCCCTCGTTTCGAACCCAATAGGCAGTCGTTATCGCTGACGCGACAGACGTGGTGGCAGCCGCCCACAGATGTCCGCCACAGACGAGAGTCAACCAAAGCCCTCCATATCCGAGCAGGGACTGAACCAAGCGAAGCCGGGCCACGTTGCCGACACGTCCGGTGCCCTCCAAAAGAGCCAATGCTGGTGTGTAGGCGAGGTTGACCGAAGTGGCGATTGCTAGGACGATCCAGACTGGTAACCAAGCTGCCAGTGGCAACTGAGCTCGGTGTTGGAAGAAGTAAGCACCAGCGAGGCCGCCCAGAATGCCGAATAGAATCGCCGCGACTGCATACCATCGCCTGAGCAGTTGTACGAGGGATGCCACGCGATCAATGCGCACCCGGTCCCCTTCCAGCTTTCTGTCGCCTACTGTAAGGTGAGCGACCTCATGGCCGACAAGTTGCACAACGACTTGGCTCAAGCCAAGCTCGAAGAATATGTGCAGGCCCAGGATGCTCGCGAAAGTGTAGTAATAGCCCTGCTCAACAGGGCTAAGAAAAATTGGAACCACGAGGAGCGTGATGGCTCCGCCCAGGATGCTCCATCCACGAAACAGCAAGGTCATCAACACGTGAAAGTCGATGCCGTGCCATCCGCTACGCTTAGGTGGGGTGGTGGCGGCTGGGGAGGTGCCGGGCACTGCGTTGACGCTGGGTTCCATGAAGCTCGGGGGATAGAAGACGTGAAGTCTTCAGATAGTCAGGCCGCCCAACCGATTCAGCGTCGCCTGCGAGCCCACCGTGCCACACACCTCGGGGCTCAGGGCGACCGTTCGGACCGTGCAGCCCAGCGCGGCGTACATCGCCTTGGCTTCCAGCAACCACGAGCCGAAGCCGCCGTCCTGCAGGTGATCTTCGATGGTCACGACCTCGTCTCGGAAGCGCAGCAGCTCGGCCTGGGCAGGCTTGTCGGCCATGGACCAGAGGGGCATCGTGTAGACCGCCCGATCGGCATGTTCGTCCTTATTGGCCCATTCCATCGCGATCTGAAGGCAGGCGCCCGTACTGAGCAAAGCACGCTTTTCGTTGCCCTCGCGCACCTTCAGCCAACGGCCCGGAGCGACGTCTGGCGGAGCGCCATGGAAGTTCGGCTCGCCCGCCTTGCCCAATCGAAGATAGGACGGACCCGGATGCTCCACCAGGTAGCGCATGCACGCCTGGACCTCCATCGGATCTCCGGGCGCTGCGATCAGCATGTTGGGCAGCGTGCGCATGAGCGCGTAGTCCTGTACGGCGTGGTGCGAGTACCCCAGTGCCCCATAGGCCAGACCGCCACCGACCGAGACAACCGTCACCGGCAGCTTGTGGTATGCCACGTCGTTGCGGATCTGCTCCGCGCAGCGGAAGGTCGGAAAGTTGGCGATCGAGTACGTGAAGACGTGGTAACCCTCCGAGGCCATGCCGGCGGCCAAACCTGTCATGTTCTGTTCGGCGACGCCCGCATTGATGAAGCGCTCCGGAAATTCGTCGGCGAAGGGCTCGACGACGGAGTAGCCCAGATCGCCGACGATCAGCGCGATCTGCGGATGCAGGCGGGCCAGCGCCACCAATTCCTGGATGAAGGCATTACGCATGGTTCAGTTCTCCCAGCGCCTGGGCGAGTTGTTCCGCAGAGGGCGACTTGTAGTGCCAGTCAACGCTGTTCTCCATGAAGCTGACGCCCTTGCCCTTGGTCGTGTGGGCGATGAGGAATGAGGGCCTACCGGGCTCCCACGGTAGCGCGTTGAGCAGGGCGGCCAGCGCCGCATGGTCGTGGCCGTCGACTTCGCGCACGGCCCAGCCGAAGGCGCGCGCCTTGTCCGCCAGAGGCTCTACGCGCAGTGTCTTGTCGACGGTCGTCAGGCTCTGCAGCTTGTTGTAGTCGACGATCGCCACCAGGTTGTCGAGTCCGTGGTGTGCGGCAAACATCATCGCTTCCCAGTTGGAGCCCTCGCCGAGCTCGCCGTCGCTCAGCAGCACTGCGGTACGCCAGTCCAGCTTTGAGCGCTTCGCGGCCAAAGCCTTTCCGGTGCCGAACGGCAGACCGTGGCCCAGGGAGCCTGTGGAAAACTCGACACCCGCCACCTTGTGGCTGATGTGGTTCATCAGAACCGAATGGTCCTGGCCGTACTTCAGCAGGTCGTCTGTGGGGAAAAAGCCTGTCTCCGCGAGCGCGGCGTAGATCGCGACGCAGGCGTGACCCTTGCTCAAAATGAAGCGGTCCCGCTGCGCGGCCCCTGGTTGTTTGGGGTCCAGGCGCAGCACTTGGCCGTAGAGAACTGCGACGATGTCGCAGATGGAGAGGGCAGAGCCGATGTGTGATGCCTTGGCTCTGTGCACCATCTGCAACGCCTGTATTCGCATGCGGCGGGCAAGGTCCGGGCTGTCGATTTGGAGGCTTTTCATTTCAGGTCCTCGAAGAGGAGGAAGCCCAGCGGGCCGTACGGAGGATGGCTTCGTCCAGGCTGGCGGTCGCGGTCAGGCCAAGCTCTGCGTCGATGCGATCGACCGATGGCAGGTAAGCTTGCGGTACGGCACCAGGGCGCGGAGACTGGGCGATGCGGACTTCGCCGGATCCATTGAGGACGCGATTGACCCGATGGGCGAGTTGCCCGATCGACAAGCCCTCGGCCCCGCCGACGTTGTAGGCGCGGCCACTTTGCGCGTCAAAGAGCATGACCCACAGCCAGTGCGCAAGGTCAGCAGCGTAGAGGTAGCTTCGCAGTGGTGTTCCGTCACCTTGGATGCAGATGTCCTCTCCGCGTAGAGCGGCGCCTATGAAATTGCCGATCGCAAAGTGTTTGTCGAACGGCAGATGGGGGCCGACGAAAGCGAAGCACCGCGCGATCGACACCTCCAAGCCCGGGCGCGTTGCGGCCCTCATGGCGCACAACAACTCGCTCACCCGCTTCCCCTCGCCATAAGCTGACGCGGGTGAGAGCGGATCGGGCGCTCCTGACCAATCCTCAGGGATGGCGCGCAGATCAGGTGGCGTTCGACCGTAAACGGCCCCCGAGCTGAGCAGCAAGACACGCCGGGGTGTGATGCCAGGCGACATCGCATCAAGGACGCGGTGCGTGCCTGTGACGCAGGTCTCCAGGATGTCGGCTGGCGTGCTCGAGGCCACCACGTCGGTTGCGGCATGAATGGCGAAGTTGCAGGTGCCTGCGGCCTCCGGAGTGAGGTGACGCACGTCGCCGGTCAGCCACTCGATCTCGGTGGCGCCGTGCAGCTCAGGAAACTCCTGCAGCAACGCCTCGGGTCGGCGGCTCAGAGCCACGATCTGCGCGCACAAGCCCCGCTTGCGGTTGGCATGCAGGAAGGTCGCCAGCAACCACTTGCCGATGAAGCCGGTTCCGCCAGTGAGCAGCAGTCGTTGTCCGCGCAGGCGTTCCCAGCGGCTTCCAACCGCGTCTACAACGCGGTCAAGGTCGTCAGGTGGCAGCTGCAGCAAACCGGGAACGTAAGCGCTCATACTCAGAAGTTGACCCCAAAGAACTCTTCCAGCTTCTCCGCGATGTAATCCAACTGCTCCTCCCCCAACGCCGGGAAGGTGCCCAGCCAGAAGGTCTGGTTCATCACGATGTCGGTGTTGGTCAGCTCGCCGCTCACGCGGAAGTTGCGGCCGGCCATGTAAGGCTGTTTGGTCAGGTTGCCGGCGAACAGCAGGCGCGTGCCGATCTTGCTTTGGTCAAGGAAGTTGATCAGGTCGCTGCGCTGCACGCCGGCGGTGTCCTTGAGCACCAGCGGGAAGCCGAACCACGAAGGCTCGCTGTTGGGCGTGGCTTCCGGCAGGTGCAGGAACTCGGCCACGCTGGCCAGGCGGTTCTTCAGGTACGCGAAGTTGGCGCGGCGCTTGGCGATGAACTCGTCCACACGGTCCATCTGGGCCAGCGCGCAGGCGGCCTGCATGTCGCTGATCTTCAGGTTGTAGCCCAGGTGGCTGTAGGTGTACTTGTGGTCATAGCCGTCGGGCAGGTCGCCGCCCAGCTCCTGCTTGTTCCAGCAGAAGCGCTTGTTGCAGGTGTTGTCTTTGCCGGGCGGGCAGTAGCAGTCGCGGCCCCAGTCGCGGAACGACTCGGCGATCAGCTTCAGTTCGGGGTTGTTGGTGAACACCGCGCCGCCTTCACCCATGGTGATGTGGTGCGCCGGGTAGAAGCTCAAGGTGCCGATGTCGCCGAAGGTGCCCACCAGCTGGCCGTTGTAGGTGGCGCCCAGCGCGTCGCAGCAGTCTTCCACCAGCCACAGGTTGTACTTCTTGCACAGCGCCGTCACCACGTCCAGGTTGAACGGGTTGCCCAGGCTGTGGGCCAGCATGATGGCCTTGGTCTTGGGCGTGATGGCCGCTTCGATCAGGCTGGCGTCGATGTTGTGCGTGGCCAGGTCCACGTCCACGAACACCGGCACAGCGCCGAACTGCAGGATGGGGTTGACCGTGGTCGGGAAGCCCGCGGCCACGCCGATCACTTCGTCGCCTTGCTTGATGGCGCGGTCACCCAGGCGCGGCGAGGTGAGGGCGGAGAAGGCCACCAGGTTGGCCGATGAACCGGAGTTCACCGTGATCAGGTACTGCACACCCAGGAACTTGGCCAGCCGATGCTCGAACTGCGCGTTGAAGCGGCCGGTGGTCAACCAACCGTCGAGCGAGGCTTCGACCATCAGCTGCAGTTCCTTGGCGCCGATCACCTTGCCCGAGACGGGCACCGGCGATTCGCCGGGCACGAAGGGCTTGGGGGCCAGGGTCAGGTCGGCGTACTGCTTCACCAGCTCGGAGATCTGGCGGCGCAGCGCGTCGGCCGGGGTCAGGATGGGAGCGATCACGCTGCTCATACGATTTCCTTGGTCTTCGTGTTCATGTATTGCGCGATCTGCCGCAGGCAGACTTCGCGCACGTCTTGCTTGTCTAGCCAGGCTTGGTGCCAGTCGACGATGCGGGCCAGCGCCGTGTCCAGGGTCCAGGCCGGTTGCCAACCCAGCCGGCTGCCGGCCTTGGAGATGTCCAGCTTGAGGTAGTGCGCCTCATGCGGATGATCGCCTTCGTCCACCGCCCACCGCGCGCCTCGGCCCCAGCGCTGCACCAGGTTCTCGACGATCCACTGCACCGGCTTGGCGTCGTCGTCACGGGGCCCGAAGTTCCAGGCTTCTGAGGCGCTGGCGCCCTGCGCGTACAGCGTTTGCGCCAGCACCAGGTAGCCTGACAGCGGCTCCAGCACGTGCTGCCACGGGCGGATGGAATGCGGGTTGCGGATGCGCACCGGCGCATCACGCTCGAAGGCGCGCAGCACGTCGGGCACCAGGCGGTCCAGTGCCCAGTCGCCGCCGCCGATGACGTTGCCTGCACGGCCGGATGCCAGGGCCACGCCGCGGGCGTTGAAGAACGACTTGCGGTAGGCCGCGGTCACCAGCTCCGAGCAGCCTTTGCTGTTGCTGTAGGGGTCATGGCCGCCCATGGGCTCGTCTTCACGGTAGCCCCACACCCATTCCTTGTTCTCGTAGCACTTGTCCGTCGTCACGTTGACGATGGCGCGCAAGCTGTCAGTCTGGCGGGCGGCGTCCAGCACATGCACCGTGCCCATGACGTTGGTGGCGTAGGTTTCCACTGGCTGCTCGTACGACAGCCGCACCAGCGGCTGCGCCGCCATGTGGATGACGATCTCAGGCTTGAAGGCCTGGAAGGTGGCCAACACTGCTTCGCGGTCACGCACGTCGCCGATGGTGGAGGCCATGCCCTCGGCCACGCGCGCCTGCTCGAACAGCGCCGGCTGGGTGGGCGGCTGCAGCGCAAAGCCTTGCACCTGCGCGCCCATGCTCTGCAGCCACAGCGACAGCCAGCTGCCCTTGAAGCCGGTGTGGCCGGTGAGCAGCACGCGCCTGCCGTGCCAGAAGGTGGTGTCGACGTTCATCGCTTCAGTCCCAGCGCTTCCAGGGCGCCTTGCCGCTGGCCCACAGTTCTTCGAGGTAGTGCTTGTCGCGCAGTGTGTCCATCGGTTGCCAGAAGCCGTCATGCTGGTAGGCCATCAGTTGGCCTTCAGCGGCCAATTGCATCAGCGGCTCTTGCTCCCACACGGTGGTGTCGTCCTTCAAATGGCTCAGCACCTTGGGGCTCAGCACGAAAAAGCCGCCGTTGATCATGGCGCCATCGCCCTTAGGCTTCTCCTTGAAGGCGCGCACCTGACCTTCGTGCATGTCAAGTGCGCCGAAGCGACCTGGGGGCAGAGTGGCGGTCAGGGTGGCCTGCTTGCCATGCGCGCGATGGAAGGCGATGGATGCGGTGATGTCCACGTCGCTAACGCCATCGCCGTAGGTGAAGCAGAAGGCTTCTTCGTCTTTCACGTGCTCGGCCACGCGCTTGAGGCGTCCACCAGTCATCGAATGATCACCCGTGTCCACCAGAGTCACCTGCCACGGCTCGGCGCGCTGCTCATGCACGTGCATGCGATTGGCTCGCATGTCGAAGGTGACGTCGGACATGTGCAAAAAGTAGTTGGCGAAGTACTCCTTGATCACGTAGCCCTTGTAGCCACAGCAGATGATGAAGTCGTTGACGCCATGCGCCGAATACATCTTGAGGATGTGCCACAAGATCGGCTTGCCGCCGATTTCCACCATGGGCTTGGGCCGCACGGCAGTTTCTTCGCTCAAACGAGTACCCAGGCCGCCGGCCAGGATGACAGCTTTCATTGCTTGCTTTCGAAAGAAGGGCGTCAGCCAGAAACGACGAACGCGTCCGAGTGGAAGCGGCGGGCCGGCAGCCCGGCGTCCAGTAGTTGGCGCTGGGCGCTTTCGATCATGTCGTTGGAGCCGCAGGCGTAGACCCAAGTACGGCTCAGGTCAGGTGCATCGGCCATGAAGACATCCTGGACGTGCCCCCGCGCGCCAAGCCAGGCTTCTGGCGGTCGCGAAGCCACCGGTACGAACCGAACAGCCAGGGCGTCGTCAGCAGGTGCCCAATAGTGCTCGTGCGGATGTCGGCAACCCCAATACACCGTGAGGGACTTCGGGCGCTTTTCTGTCGGAGTCGCGGCCAGTTGCTCGAGCATCGCCTTCACGGGCGCGATGCCTGTTCCGGTCGCCAAAAACACCACGTGCTCTCCCACGGCCTCACGCAGGAAGAAGGTGCCAAGCGGTCCATGCAGGCGCACCAAGTCGTCGACCTTGGCGCCGCCGAACCAATAGGTGCTCATCGCGCCGCCTTCGACGGCCCGGATGTGCAACTCGATGGGACCGACGGAGCCGGGCGCCGCGTTGGCGATGGAGTAAGCGCGCTTGAGGCCACCCGGGCCGAGCACGTTGATGTACTGACCTGGCAAGTAGCGCAGCTTGGCGGTCGGTGGCAGTCGCAGCGTGACCTTGATGACGTCATCCAGCACGCGTTCGATCTGCTGGATTCGCGCAGGCCATGTGCGTGCGGGATAGTCAGCCAAGTCACCGAGGTCTTCGATGTCGATGGCCACGTCATCCAACGCTTGGCGGGCGCAAGTCAGGATCCAGCCTTGCGCTGACTCAGCGGCGCTCAGCACTTCTTCTGCGCGAAGCGCCGCGGTGTGCCCTCTGACTACCCGTGCCTTGCACGAACTGCAACGGCCGGTCTTGCAGCTGTGCTCGAGCACCAGGCCTGCGGCCAGTGCAGCATCCAACAGCGAAGTGCCTGACGGCGCTTCGTACTGCTTGCTGTTGGCCAAGGTCACAATGGGCATCAGATGGCTCGGCTGGAACGAAGCGACGCCTTCAGCGCTGCCAGGCGCTCGGCCCTTTGAGGCGAAATCGGCGTCAGGCGAGAAATATGGCGGAACAGCACGATCACTGCGAGCAACAAACCGACGGCCACGGCAGTGCCCGCCGCAATCATGCTGCGCTTGGGTTTGCTCCGACGCTCCGGCGGCGTGGCTGCATCCACCACTTGAATTAGCGCACCTTCGCGGCTTTCGTCAACGCGAGCCAGCTCGTATTGGCGCGCAAACAGATCGAACAGCGTCTCCTGATACTTGAACTCGCGGTATTTGCCGACATAGTCGTTGTCGTCGCTGTTTCTGCGCACCTTCTCTGTTTTCGCCAGTTGCGAGCGCAAGGCAGCAAGGCGATCTTGCGCTGTTCGAAACTCCGGCGCATTCTCGTTGTAGGCGCTGCGCATGGTCTGCAACCGAACTTCGGCCGCTGTGACCTCCGCTTGCAACCGGGCGTACGACTCAGCGGCGGACTTCGGTTCAGAACGCAGCGCCCCTTCAGTGAAGCCGCTGGCCTCCAACGCACGCTGAGCAGCGGTCAGGCGTTCCTTTGTCTGAGCCAACTGCTGCTCAAAAAACACCCGGCGCTGCTGCGCTTCGGTGACTGCGAGAGAAGCTGATAGGCGGCGGAGTTCTTCGACGTAGGCGTTTGCAATGGCTGCGGCACGTTGAGGGTCCTCGTCATCCACGGTGACAGAAATCAGACCATCTTTTTTGCCAACGCTGATGTTTGCTTTCTCTGCCAGGGTTTTCCGGGCATCAGTCCTCAGCTTTGACTCATACACCTGCATCAAATCGAAGCGCTCGATGATGCGGTCGGAAACAGTAGCGCTCTGCATGAATGCAACATACTGGTCGGCCGGCGTCTTGACACCGGCACCACCAGTCAATCCAGCGAGCGCTCCCAACGACGCGAGAGCTGAAGCCGCAGAGCTCTGCTGCTGCTGCGGGGGGAGAAAGGTAGTCTGAGCGGTGAAGGTCGGCGCAATGAGGTGTGCTCCGCCGTAGGCGATGGCGCCAGCAAGGATTGGCACGAAGACCAACACCTTCCAGCGTGACTTCAAAATGATGCCGAGCTCAAGCGCTCCGATGTCATCAGCTTCGTTATGGTGATCCTCGCTTGGCCAAACAGTGCGGGCGTCTTGTGTTTGCATGTTGTCGCCCATCAATTCTTCAGCGTCTGCAACGCAGCCGCGCCCAGACCAAACTGGTAAAGGATCTGCGTCCATTCCTTGGCCGCCTGGATGAACGTGGTCTTGTTCAGTTCCTCCGGCACGAACACGGTATCGCCCGGTAAGGCGGGAACGTTCAAGTCCCCGCCCGAGAAGAAGCCGCTGCTTTGCCGAGCGCTCACCACGCTGCCGTTGGCCCGCAGCACGAAGGCGCTGCCGTCATCTGCACCGCGGGTTGGGCCCCCAGCCAGTTTCACGTAGTCCGTCACCTTGCGATCGCCGCTGTAGAGGTAACTGCCCCCATTGAACACGCTGCCGAACACGCCGACGGTGGTGGGTACTGCGGGCACGTAGATGCGATCGCCGTTTTCCACCACCAGCTCAGGCAGTTGCGCTGCGTTCGGGTCCAACTGCAGCACGATGCGACCGGTCGGTCGCACCGCTCGCAGCCGCTCGATCAGGCGCGAGGCGCCTGTGCTCTGGGTCGCCTGGGCAGTCGCCTCGTCCGCCGTCAGCGCCCGCTGCGTGCTGGTCTTCTTCGCGAACTCCGTCTCCAGATCCCGCAGCGCCCGCTCATAGTTCTCCTGCTGCGTCTTCTGCACGCTCTCCCGCGAGAACTCGGTGCCAAACACATAGGCATTCGGCGTCAGCCCGCCCGCCACGCGGATCGCGTCGGTGATGGAGCTGTTGGGCGGCAGGATGTAGTCACCCGGTCGGGCCACTTCACCCTCGATGCGCACGCGCTTGTTCTGCTTGTCCTGGGGCAGGGTGGCTTCCACCGCGCTGAAGGCGCGCAGCACGTCGCCGTTGGCGGGCGTCTGCTTCAGGTCTTCGGGCAGGCGCAGCTGGGCCACGCGGGCGCCGATGCGTTCGTCCAGACGCTCCACCGATAGGCGGCCGCGGTCGGCCACGGCCGTCAGGCCGCCGGCCATGCGCAGCACGTCGTCCACCGTTTCGCCCTTCTTCAGCTCGAAGATGGCGGGCTTGTTGACGCTGCCAATCACGGCGGTTTGCGTGCCCACGGCGCCGATGTGAATCACGTCTTCGGGCTGCAGCACCCGGTCGCCAGATCGGTCGCCCTTGATCAGCAGGTCGTACAGGTCCAGCGTGCTCACCAGCTTGCCGGCGCGGCGCAGCTCGATGTTGCGGAAGGTGCCGGCCGCCGAGGGGCCGCCCGCGCGCATCAGGCCGTTGACCACGGTCGACAGGCTGCTGACGGTGTACGAACCCGGCTTGGTGGTGAACCCGGTGACATAGATGCGGATGCTGCGCAGCTGCCCCAGCGACACGCTGAGCTGGAAGTTGCGGAACACCTGGGCCACCCGCTGGTTGAGCAGGGAGGGCAGGTCGCCATAGCGTACACCTGCCACCAGCACCGAGCCCACGCGCGGAATGTTCAGCCGGCCGGCGCGGTCCACCGTCAGCCGCAGGTCGGCATCCACCGAGCCCCAGATGGTGAGTGCGATCTCGTCGCCTGGGGTGATCAGGTAGTCCTGCGGCACCTGGGGCATGAAGTCGGCGGCGTAGTCGCCGGCCAGCTCGGGCGTCACCAGCTCCGCACCGAAGCGGCGCACCGAGGTGTCGTCCAGCGTGATCTTGCCGTCCGGCGTGAGCACTGGCAGCGTGTTGGCCAGCTTGTTGACGAACAGCTCGAACTCACCCGGGCGATAGGGCTTGTCCTGCTCGCGGGCGTTGCGGTTGCTGAATCCGCCGTTCTGGTTGTTGTTGATTTGCGACGAATTGCTCTGCCGCAGGCGCACCGGGCCGCCGCTGTCCTGGCCACTGGCATCGTTGCCGGTGTTGATCGACTGCTGCTGCTGCTGCTGTTGCTGCTGCGCATTGCTCTGGCCGCTCTGGTACTGCTGCAGCATTTGCGTGGTCTGCACCTGCGCCTGGCTGCTCAACCCGGTGAAGGCCAGGGAGATGGCCGCCACCAGGGCGCCCATCGGCGCGCGCCAGGCAGGCTGACGGCGCGGGATCAATTCGGTCATGAAATACCTTCGTGTCTCGGTGCCCCAAACAGGGCGGCAGCGCGCGCGGACGGCTGCGGCGCGGAATTCTAACGGGGGCCTCCCCCGGCCCTGGGAGGGGGCAAGGTGCATTTTTCCCTTGTGTTACTGCAAGAAGTTGGTGCACCGCATCGCTACACTCGCGCGCCATGTTGATCCTGCTCTTGGGCTTTGCCGTCGCGGGCCTGGTGACGCTGCTCGTGATCCGTTCCGCCCACAAGCATGCTCATCTCACGGCCGACCACGACCTGTCCGGCCCCCAGAAATTCCATGCCAAGTCGGTGCCGCGTGTCGGCGGCGTCGGCATCTTCGCGGCCGTCGTGGCTGCGGTGGGTGCCATCGCGTTCACCGCGCCTGAATACCTGTGGATGAGTGTGCTGCTGGTCGCCTGCGGCCTGCCAGCGTTTGGTGCCGGCCTGATCGAGGACCTGACCAAGCGCGTGTCGCCGCGCAACCGGCTGATCGCCACCGGCATCTCCGCGGGGCTGGCCGTCTACCTGCTGGACGCCGCCATCGTGCGCACCGACCTGCCCGGCCTGGACTGGGTGGTGGCTTTTCCCATCGGGGCGGCGCTGATCACGGTGTTCGTGGTGGCAGGCGTTGCCAACTCGGTGAACATCATCGACGGCTTCAACGGTTTGTCGTCGATGTGCGTGGTGATGATGCTGATGGCCGTGGGCTACGTCGCCTTCCAGGTGGACGACCGCTTCGTGATGCTGTGGGCCCTGGCAGGCGTGGGGGCGGTGCTGGGCTTTTTCATCTGGAATTTCCCGGCGGGCCTGATCTTCCTGGGCGACGGTGGGGCCTATTTCCTGGGTTTTCTGCTGTCGGAGCTGGCGATTCTGTTGCTTTATCGCAACCCCACCGTGTCGCCGATGTTCCCGCTGCTGATCTGCATCTATCCGGTGTTCGAGACGCTGTTTTCTATCTACCGCCGCCGCTTCTTGCGTGAGGTGTCGCCCGGCCTGCCTGACGGCATCCATCTGCATTCACTGATCTACCGCCGCGTCATCCGCTGGGCGGTGGGCAGCCGCAGCGCCCGTGAAATCACGCGCCGCAACTCTATGACCTCGCCCTACCTGTGGCTGCTGTGCATGATGTCCTTGATCCCCTCGGTGCTGTGGTGGCACAGCACGCCGGTGCTGGGGTTCTTCATCCTTCTGTTCGGCGTCACTTATGTGTCGCTGTACTGGCGCATCGTGCGCTTCCGGTCGCCGCGTTGGCTGGTTTTGCGCCGTTAAGCGCGCAATGTCTGTCAAGCGGGGATAATGCTGGGTAATGACAGAGACCACCGCCGTACCCGAAGCCCCGGCGCGCTTCGACACCCTCCCGCTCGATCCCAAGCTGCTGCGTGCCGTGGCCGACCAGGGCTACGCCACCATGACGCCCATCCAGGCCAAGGCCATTCCGGTGGTGCTGGCCGGCCGCGACGTGATGGGGGCCGCGCAAACCGGCACGGGCAAGACGGCGGCTTTTTCCATCCCGCTGCTGCAGAAGATGCTGCGGCATGAAAACGCCTCGATGTCGCCCGCGCGGCATCCGGTGCGCGCGCTGGTGCTGGCGCCCACCCGTGAGCTGGCAGACCAGGTGGCGGCCAACGTCAAGTCGTACGCCCAGCACACCAACCTGCGCTCAGCGGTGGTGTTCGGCGGCATCGACATGAAGCCGCAGACGCTGCAGCTCAAGGCCGGCGTCGAGATCCTGATTGCCACGCCGGGCCGGCTGCTCGACCACATCGAGGCCAAGAACTGCGTGCTCAACCAGGTTGAGTACGTGGTGCTGGACGAAGCCGACCGCATGCTGGACATCGGCTTCCTGCCCGACCTGCAGCGCATCCTCAGCTTCCTGCCCAAGCAGCGGCAGACGCTGCTGTTCTCGGCCACCTTCTCGCCCGAGATCAAGAAGCTGTCGCAAAGCTACCTGCAGGACCCGGTGCTGGTGGAAGTGGCCCGGCCCAACGCCACCGCCACCAACGTGGAGCAGCGCTTTTACAGCGTGGCCGACGATGACAAGCGCCGTGTGGTGCGCCAGATCCTGCGCGACCGCCAGCTCTCGCAGGCCATCGTGTTCGTCAATTCCAAGCTGGGCGCGGCCCGGCTGGCACGCTCGTTCGAGCGCGACGACCTCAAGACCGCGGCGCTGCACGGTGACAAGTCGCAGGACGAGCGCCTGAAGTCCCTCGAAGCCTTCAAGCGCGGTGAAGTGGACGTGCTGGTGGCCACCGACGTGGCCGCGCGCGGCCTGGACATCGCCGACCTGCCGGCCGTCTTCAACTTCGACGTGCCCTTCAATGCCGAAGACTACGTGCACCGCATCGGCCGCACCGGCCGGGCGGGCGCCTCGGGCATTGCCGTCACCCTGGTCACGCGCGACGACGCGCGGCTGATCGGTGACATCGAGAAGCTGATCAAGAAGAAGATCGACCTCGAGCCCTTTGAGCTGGAAGACGACCGCCCGCGCCGTTTCCGTCCGCGCGAGCTGGACGATGCGGCGCCGCGTGAGCGTGCGCCGGCCGAGCGCAGCTACGAGCGTGCAGCGGCGCCCACCCGCCGCTACGGTTCGTCGGCGCCGGCAGCCGATCCCTTCTTCGACAAGCCCTACGAGCCCAGCACCTCGGATTCGCCGCCCGCCTGGGAAAAGGGCGCGGCGGCTGCCGTGCCCGCGGTGCGGGGCCTGACGCCCAACATCCGCACCAAGCGCAAGGTGGCGGCCTTGCTGGGCGGCGGCCAGAAGGCCTGACCAAGACGCCTACCGTTCGGCGGCAACGTCAGGTTCCGCCGGGCCGCCCCAAGGAACCTGCGCCCCCCTGGGGGGCCGCGAGCACCGCGAGCTTGGGGGCCAACGTCAGGCCAGAAGGCAGAACACCGCCGGAATCCGATCCGGCAGGCTCACCGCCTGCCGCTTCCAGTCGGCCACCGTCATCGTGCGCGTCCAGCCGCCTTCCAGTGTCAGCCCGACGCTGATCGACACCCGCGTGCCGGCCGACAGCGCCTGCAGCATGGCCGCCAGCAAGGCGCCGTTGCGGTAAGGCGTTTCGATCATCAGCTGCGTCTGCTGCTGCTTGCGCGACACGGCTTCCAGCTCACGCAGCCGGGCGATGCGCGCGCCGGCTTCCACCGGCAGGTAGCCGACGAACGCGAAGCTCTGGCCATTGAGCCCGCTGGCCGACAGCGCCAGCAGCAGCGACGTGGGGCCCGACAGCGGCCGCACGGGCACGCCGGCCGCATGCGCCGCCGCCACGAGCAAGGCGCCGGGGTCGGCCACGGCCGGCAGGCCGGCCTCCGAAATCAACCCCAGGTCATGCCCGGCCAAGGCCGGTGCCAGCAGCGGCGCCAGGTTGGGTGCGGCCACGGCCGCGCCCCCCTTGGGCGGGCGCGGCAGTTCCACGATGCCGATCTCCTGCAGCGGCCGGCTCAGCGGCACCCGCTGGCCCACGCGCTTGAGGAAGCTGCGCGTCGTCTTGGCGTTCTCGGCCACCCAGTGGGGCAGGGCGGCCGCCACCTTCAGCGCACCCAGCGGCAGCGTGTTTTCGATGTCGGGCGGCTGCTGGGCATCGCCGGTGCCGAAGTCCAGCGTGTTGGGCACCAGGTACAAGGTGCCCGTCATGGCAGCGGCAGTCCGGCTTCGCGCAGCAGGGCGCAGGTGCGGATCAGCGGCAGGCCGATCAGCGCGGTGGGGTCGTCGGACTCGATGGCCTCCAGCAGCGTGATGCCCAGCGCCTCGGCCTTGGCGCTGCCGGCGCAGTCGTAGGGCTGCTCGGCCGCCAGGTAGCGCGCGATCTCTTCGTCCTGCAACGGGCGGAAGCGCGCCGTCACCGTGGCCATCAGCGTGCGCTCGAAGCCCGTGCTCGGGCGCAGCACGCTCACGGCGGTGTGAAAGCGCACCGTGCGGCCGCGCATCTGCTGCAGCTGCTGCGTGGCGCGTTCATGGGTGCCGGGCTTGCCCAGCGGCTGGCCGTCCAGGTCGGCCACCTGGTCGGAGCCGATGACGATGGCGTCGGCATGTTGCGTGCGGGCGGTGGCTGCGGCGGCGCGTGCCTTGGCCAGGGCGAGGCGCATCGCCAGCGCATCGGGTGCTTCGCCGTCTGCGGGCGTTTCGTCGACGTCGGGCCGTATCACCGAGAAGGGCTGCCGCAGCCGTTCCAGCAGCTCGCGGCGGTATGGGGAGGTGGAGCCCAGGATGAGGGCGGGGCGGGGTTCGTCCATGCGGCCATTGTCCCATCGGCCCCGTGCGGACCCCGGTCTACACTGGCTGCATGAAGCCCGGAGAACATGATCCCCGCCGCCTGGATGTGGCGGCTTTTGCGGCGCAGGGCGCTGAACTGTCCGGCCGCTGGCCGCTGAGCGAGCTGGCCCGTGTGGCCGAGGATGCGCCCGCCACGGATGACGGCGCGCCGCTGCCAGACGTCCACTGGTCTGCCCACGGCGAGCGACGGCCGGTCAAGGGCGGCGAGCCCCAGGTCTGGCTGCACCTGCAGGCGCAGGCCCAGGTGCCGCGCGAATGCCAGCGCTGCCTGGCGCCGGTGGCCATTCCTGTGGAAGTCGACCAGTGGCTGCGCTTCGTGGGCGACGAGCAACTTGCCGCCCAGCTGGACGCCGACAGCGACGACGACGTGCTGGCGCTGCCGCGCTGGCTCGACCTGCAGGAGCTGGTGGAGGACGAGGTGCTGCTGGCGCTGCCGCTGGTGCCCAGCCACGACCAATGCCCCGATCCGCTGCCGATGGTGGCCGAACCTTCGGCCGAGGAACTGCCGCCGCAGGAGAAGGTGAATCCCTTCGCCGCGCTGGCCCAGCTCAAGCGCGGCAACAAGCCAGAGTGACGGCCCCCGCGGGTCGTGCTATGATCATCGGCTTTTCGCGAAGGCGCCGCCCGTAACTTGCTGGCGCCACCAGGAGAACCTCATGGCCGTCCAGCAAAACAAGAAGTCGCCCTCGAAGCGGGGCATGCACCGTTCGCACAACGCGCTGCCCGTGCCGGGCATCGCGATCGAGCCCACCACCGGTGAAACGCACATGCGTCACCACATCAGCCCGACCGGCTTCTACCGTGGCCGCAAGGTGCTGCGCACCAAGTCGGACACCTGATGATGGCGGTGCCGGGCGTGCCTTGCATGTCCGGCGTCTTGGCTTCGGTGGCCGGCGCGCGCGTCGCGGCGTCGGCAGTGTGGCTGTAGCTGCGCCCGGCGCATGCGGCTGCCACCCGGTCCCACTGCCCAGCCGGCGATGTCCTTGTCCCAATCCGCCCTGACGCCACTGTCGCGCGTGCGAGTCGCCGTCGATTGCATGGGCGGCGACCATGGTCCCAGCGTCACCCTGCCGGCCTGCCAGGCTTTTCTTGCGGCGCATCCGCAGGCGGAGTTGGTGCTGGTAGGTACACCCGAGGCATTGGCGCCTGCGGCCTCGTGGCCGCGCGTCACCTGCGTGCACGCGAGCGAAACCGTGCTGATGGACGACACCGTCGAGGTGGCGTTGCGTCGCAAGCGCGACTCGTCGATGCGTGTGGCCATCAACCAGCTCAAGGCATCCGGTGAGGGTGCGGAGCCGTTGGCGCACGTCTGCGTGTCGGCCGGCAACACCGGCGCCCTGATGGCGGTCGCCCGCTACGTGCTGAAGACGCTGGACGGCATCGACCGCCCGGCGATCGCCACGGTCATGCCCAATCGGCTCGACGGCTTCACCACCGTGCTCGACCTGGGTGCCAATGTGGACTGCAGCGCCGAGCACCTGCTGCAGTTCGCGGTGATGGGCAGTGCGCTGGTCGGTGCCGTCAGCGGTAAGGCCGACCCCAGCGTGGGCCTGCTCAACATCGGCGAAGAAGTCATCAAGGGCAGCGATACCATCAAGCGTGCCGGCGAGCTGCTGCGCGAGGCGGCGGCCCGTGGCCACCTGCATTTCCACGGCAACGTGGAGGGTGACGACATCTTCAAGGGCACGACCGACATCGTCGTCTGCGACGGTTTCGTCGGCAACGTGGCGCTGAAGACGGCCGAAGGCCTGGCCTCGATGC
Organism: Aquincola tertiaricarbonis; assembly: GCF_023573145.1. Lineage (GTDB taxonomy): Bacteria > Pseudomonadota > Gammaproteobacteria > Burkholderiales > Burkholderiaceae_C > Aquincola > Aquincola tertiaricarbonis_B. Next base: position 2,797,584 of record NZ_CP097636.1, on the reverse strand, counting down.
TGGGCGACATGATCCGCCAGGAATTTACCCGCACACCCTTTGCCAAGTTCGCGGCGCTGATCGCGCTGCCGGTGCTGCGCCACTTCAAGACCCGCGTCGACCCGCGCCGGCTGAACGGTGCCGCGCTGCTGGGCCTGCGTGGCCTGGTCTTCAAGAGCCACGGCTCGGCCGATGCCTTCGGTTTCGAGCAGGCCCTCACCCGGGCGTATGATGCCGCCCGCAACCGACTGCTGGACCGGGTCCACGACCGCATCCTCGACACGCTGCAGGCGTTGAATGCCCAGCCGGTCGCCGGCGGTGCCGACGACACCGTCCAAGCCGCATGAATTCATCCACACCTCGGTATTCCCGCATCGCCGGCACCGGCAGCTACCTGCCGCCGCGGCGCGTCACCAACGACGACCTGGCGGCCCAGCTGGCGCAGCGGGGTCTGGAAACCTCCGACGCCTGGATCGTCGAGCGCACCGGCATCCGGGCGCGCCACTTCGCCGAGCCCGAGGTGGCCGCCAGCGATCTGGCGCTGCATGCCTCGCTGGCGGCGCTGCAATCAGCCGGCTGCACCGCGGCCGACATCGACCTGATCATCGTCGCCACGTCCACGCCGGACATGGTGTTCCCCTCCACCGCCACCATCCTGCAGAACAAGCTGGGCGTGCATGGCTGCCCGGCCTTCGACGTGCAGGCGGTGTGCTCGGGCTTCGTCTATGCGCTGACGGTGGCGGATTCGATGATCCGCACCGGTGCGGCCCGCAAGGCGCTGGTCGTGGGTTCCGAGGTGTTCTCGCGCATCCTCGATTTCAACGACCGCACCACCTGCGTGCTGTTCGGTGACGGCGCCGGCGCCGTGGTGCTGGAAGCCAGCAACGAGCCCGGCCTGGTGGCCAGCGAGCTGCATGCCGATGGCCGCCACCTGGACATCCTCTGCACCCCGGGCCATGTGTCGGGTGGGGCGATCCTGGGCGATCCGCTGCTCAAGATGGACGGTCCGGCGGTGTTCAAGCTGGCCGTCGGTGTGCTGGAAGACGTGGCCCGCTCGGTGCTGGCCAAGGCCGGCCGCGAGGCGTCCGACATCGACTTCCTGATCCCGCACCAGGCCAACATCCGCATCATGCAGAGCACGGCGCGCAAGCTGAAGCTCAGCGCCGACAAGGTCATCGTCACCGTCGACGAGCATGGCAACACGTCCGCTGCGTCCATTCCGCTGGCGCTGGACAGCGCCGTGCGTTCCGGCCGCATCCGCCGCGGCGACACCCTGATGCTGGAAGGCGTCGGCGGTGGTTTCACCTGGGGCGCCGTGCTGCTCGATTTCTGAGCACCGCCGCCTCCATCTTTCGAGAGTCACGCGATGACATCGTTTGCGTTCGTCTTTCCTGGCCAGGGCTCGCAGGCCGTCGGCATGCTCGACGCCTGGGGCGACCACCCCGCCGTGCGCCAGACGCTGGAAGAAGCCTCCGCGGCGCTGGGCGAGGACATCGCCCGCCTGATCCAGGCCGGCCCCAAGGAACAGCTCGACCTCACCACCAACACCCAGCCGGTGATGCTGGTGGCAGGCATTGCCTGCTACCGCGCCTGGCTGGCTGAAACCGGCCTGAAGCCCGCGTGGGTGGCCGGCCATTCGCTGGGCGAGTACAGCGCGCTGGTAGCCGCTGGTGCGCTGACGCTGGCCGATGCGCTGCCGCTGGTGCGTTTCCGCGCGCAGGCCATGCAGGAAGCCGTGCCGGTGGGCACCGGCGCCATGGCCGCCATCCTGGGCCTGGACGCCGCCGCCGTGCGCGAGGGCTGTGCCGAGGCCGCGCAGGCCAGCGGCGAGGTGGTGGAAGCCGTCAATTTCAACGATCCCAAGCAGACCGTGATCGCCGGCACCAAGGCCGGTGTCGAGAAGGGCTGCGAAGTGCTCAAGGCCAAGGGCGCCAAGCGCGCGCTGCCGTTGCCGGTGTCGGCGCCGTTCCACTCCAGCCTGATGAAGCCGGCGGCTGAACGGCTGAAGGAGCGCCTGGCGGCCACGCCGCTGCTGGCGCCGCAGATGCCGGTGGTCAACAACATCCGCGTGGCCATCGAAACCGACCCGCAGGCCATCCGCCAGGCGCTGTACGAGCAGGCCTTCGGCCCCGTGCGCTGGGTGGAGGTGGTGCAGGCGCTGCGCGCCCAAGGCGCCCAGGTCATCATCGAATGCGGTCCGGGCAAGGTGCTGGCCGGCATGGTCAAGCGCATTGAGCCGGAGGTGCAGTCCACCACCGTGTTCGACCCCGCGTCGCTGGAAGAGGCCAAGAGGCTGGTGGCATGAAGAGCTTCAACGAACAGGTGGCGCTGGTGACCGGCGCGTCGCGCGGCATCGGCCGCGGTATCGCCAGCGCGCTGGCTGCCCAGGGCGTCAAGGTGATCGGCACCGCCACCACCGAGTCCGGCGCTGCCGCCATCACCGAAGCACTGGCGCCGCATGGCGGCCGAGGCATTGCGCTGAACGTCAACGACGCGGCGGCCGTGGAAGCGGCCATCGACGCGCTGACCAAGGAATTCGGTGGCCTGCACATCCTCGTCAACAACGCGGGCATCACGCGTGACACGCTGGCCATGCGCATGAAGGACGAGGACTGGGACGCGGTGCTGGACACCAACCTCAAGGCCGTGTTCCGCACCAGCCGTGCCGTGATGCGCACGATGATGAAGCAGCGTTACGGCCGCATCGTCAACATCACTTCGGTGGTGGGCGCGTCCGGCAATGCCGGCCAGGCCAACTATGCCGCCGCCAAGGCCGGCGTGGCTGGCATGACGCGTGCCCTGGCTCGTGAGCTGGGCAGCCGCGGCATCACCGTGAACTGCGTCGCGCCCGGCTTCATTGCCACCGACATGACCGAAGTGCTGCCCGAAGCGCAGAAGACCGCACTGCTGTCCCAGATTCCGCTGGGTCGGCTGGGCGAGGTGCAGGAAGTGGCCGATGCGGTCGTGTTCCTGGCGTCCCCCGCGGCCGGCTACATCACCGGCAGCGAGCTGCATGTCAACGGCGGCATGTACATGAACTGATGGACCGGGTCGGCCCGACCGGACGCCCCCCGCAGGCCCCGCCTGCAGGGCGCGTAAACTCCGGGCCGTTTTGTATGTTCCAGGAGGAGCGAATGAGCGATATCGAAGCCCGTGTCAAGAAGATCATTGCCGAACAACTCGGCGTGCCCGAGTCGGACGTCACCAACGAAAAGGCCTTCGTGGCCGACCTGGGTGCCGACTCGCTCGACACGGTCGAACTGGTGATGGCCCTCGAAGACGAGTTCGGCATCGAAATCCCCGACGAAGAGGCCGAGAAGATCACCACGGTGCAGCTGGCGATCGACTACGCGGTCAATCACCAGAAGGCCTGAGTCGGTTTCCATGACTCGTCGTCGCGTCGTCGTCACGGGCCTGGGGCTGGTCAGCCCGGTGGGCAACAGCGTGGCCGAAGGGTGGGCCAACCTGGTGGCCGGCCGTTCGGGCATCGCCAACATCACCAAGTTCGATGCGTCGGCCATGGCCTGCCGCTTCGCGGGTGAGGTCAAGGGCTTCAACATCGAGGATTACATCCCCGGCAAGGAAGCCCGGCACATGGACACGTTCATCCACTACGGGATGGCCGCCTCCATGCAGGCCGTGCAGGACTCGGGTATTCCCACCGGGGAAGCGCTCGACGAGCAGACGGCCGAGCGCATCGGGGTGTTGGTGGGTTCGGGCATCGGTGGCTTGCCGATGATCGAGCAGACCCATCAGGACTACACCGAACGCGGCCCGCGCCGGATTTCCCCGTTCTTCGTGCCCGCATCGATCATCAACATGATCTCGGGGCATGTGTCCATCAAGTACGGCTTCACCGGCCCGAACCTGGCGATCGTCACCGCCTGCACCACCGGCCTGCACTGCATCGGCGAGGCAGCTCGCCTGATCGAGTACGGCGACGTGGACGTGATGGTGGCCGGCGGTGCCGAATCCACGGTGTCCCCGCTGGGCATCGGTGGCTTTGCCGCTGCGCGTGCGCTGTCCACCCGCAACGATGACCCCACCGCCGCGTCCCGCCCCTGGGACAAGGGCCGTGACGGCTTCGTGCTGGGCGAGGGCGCCGGCGCGCTGGTGCTCGAGGAGTACGAGCACGCCAAGGCCCGCGGTGCCAAGATCTACGCCGAGCTGATCGGTTACGGCATGGGAGCGGACGCGTTCCACATGACCGCGCCCAACGTCGACGGCCCCAAGCGGTCGATGCTGGCGGCGCTGCGCAATGCGCGGATCGATCCTTCGGCGGTGCAGTACCTGAATGCGCACGGCACGTCCACGCCGCTGGGCGACGTGAACGAGACCAATGCCATCAAGAAGGCGTTCGGCGATCACGCGTCCAAGCTGGTGGTCAGCTCCACCAAGTCGATGACCGGTCACCTGCTGGGCGGCGCCGGTGGCATCGAATCGGTGTTCACCGTGCTGTCACTGCACCACCAGGTGGTGCCGCCGACGATCAACCTCGTCGACCCCGATCCGGAGTGTGACCTCGACTACTGCCCGAACGAAGCTCGGGAAATGAAGATCGACGTCGCGGTGAAGAACAACTTCGGTTTCGGCGGCACCAACGGCACGCTGGTCTTCCGTCGCGCCTGACGGCGCCGGCACTGCGGCGCGCCCACCATGCGATCGGCACCCGCGGTGCAGGTCGTCGTGGGTGATGACCTGGGCTGGCGCATCGCCGCGGCGGTCAGCTGTGCGGCGGCTGCCGCGGTGCTGGCAGCCTGGCTGGGCCTGATGGCCGAGCTGCCGGTGCTCGTCGTCGCGGTGATGGCCGGGATGGCGGGTCTGGCCGGTGCCGGCCTTTCCCATCGCCTGCTGCCGGCACCTGCCGGTGTGCTGGCCTGGGACGGCGCCGAATGGCACTGGGGCGGCAGCAACGGTCAGGTGGCGGTGGTCATCGACCTCGGCCCCTGGATCTTGCTGCACTTCATGCCGTCCGGTCGCCGCGGCGGGCGGGCCGCCCATTTGCCAGTATCCCGGGCTGGCGCCCGTGCGGGCTGGCACGGATTGCGCACTGCGGTATATTCCCGCCGCCCTGAACCCCGGACCCCTTCCGCGCTGCGGATGTAGGCCACCCAAGAGCCTGAATGACCAACGCAGCGGACGCCGACGCCCTCTTGATCGACCGTGTGAAGAACGGCGATGTCAAGGCGTTCGAGATGCTGGTGGTGAAGTACCAACGGCGCATCGAGCGGCTGATCGGCCGCATGGTGCGCGATGTGGACCTAGTGCCCGACATCGCGCAGGAAACCTTCATCCGGGCCTACCGGGCCATCCCGCAGTTCCGCGGCGACAGCGCTTTCTACACCTGGCTGTACCGCATCGCGGTCAACACCGCCAAGAAGGCGCTGGTCGATCTGAAGCGGGATCCGCTGGTCTCCGAAAATGCGCTGTCAGGTCGGGAAGACGAGGACGAAACTTCGCGCGTCGAGAACGAACTAAGCGATGGCGAGACCCCGGAAGCCGTGCTGGCGACGAAAGAAATTGCCGCCACGGTGAACGGAGCCATCGAAGCTTTGTCTGAAGACTTGCGCCAGGCGATCACCCTGCGCGAGATCGAAGGTCTGAGCTACGAGGAAATCGCTGAAGTGATGAACTGCCCGATCGGCACGGTGCGTTCGCGGATTTTCCGGGCGCGCGAGGCGATTGCGGAACGTCTTCGCCCGCTGTTGGGCACCCGCGAGGGCGAGCGCTGGTAGCGCGCCCCCACGACAGCACACTGGAGTCGGAAATGGTGGATCGGCTGGATCAACAGACACGTCGGCAGGCGTTGTCGGATTTGATGGACGGCGCCGCGGATGACGGCGCGGTGGCGCGCGCCTGCGCCGCGTGGCGAGAGGATGGCCAGTCGCGGGCCGACTGGTACGCGTACCACCTGATCGGTGACGTGCTGCGCTCCGAGGACCTGGCCCACCGCCCGCAGCGCGACGAAGCCTTCCTGGCGGCGTTGCGCACCCGTCTGGCGGCGGAGCCCGTGGTCCTCGCACCGCAGCAGGCGCCGCAGATCGAACTGCCGCAGCCGCTGGCGGCGCCGCGCCGGGCGGCCAACGGCGGTCCCGCGGGCCGGGCCGGCACCGGCCGCCGCAGCTTCTGGCGCCGCGCCTGGGCCGCGCCCACGGCGGTGGCCGCCGGTTTCATGGCCGTGGCCGGCGTGCTGGTGGTCACTCGCGTGGCGGAGGTGCCGGGCACTGCGCCGGGTGGCGCTGTGATCGCGGGTGCGCCGGCCACGGCCGGCATCCAGCCGGTGGTGGCCACGCTGCCGCCTGCGCAGGCGACGGCCGTGCCGGTGTCGGTGCCGGTGGCCAACGGCCGCCTCATCCGTGATGCCCGGCTGGACCGGTACCTGGCGGCGCACAAGCAGTACGGAAGCAGTTCGGTGCTGGCGATGCCGGCGGTGTCGGTGCGCGTCGCGGCACCGGCCGGATCTGAGCGCTGAGCGTGTCCGTGGTTCGCCGTCGAGTCGTCAACTCCGCTCTCGTCCTGCTGACCACCGCGGCCGGCGGCTCCGCCTGGGCGGCCGCCGCAACGGCCAGCGCACCCACGGCGCCGGCCACCGATGCCCGTGCCTGGCTGGCCCGCATCCACGGCGCCGCCAGCCAGCGCAACTACCAGGGCACCATGGTGGTTACTGCCGGCGGTGCCGTCACCAGCTCGCGCATCGCGCACTACTGCGAAGGGCCGCACACCTACGAGCGCATCGACGGCCTGGACGGCGAGCGCCGCCAGGTGCTGCGCCACAACGAGGTGGTGCAGACGCTGTGGCCGGGCAGCCGCCTGGCTTCGGTGGAGCAGCGCGACCCGCTGGCGCCGTTCCCTTCGCTGCTGAAGTCCAGCGAAGAACAGATCTTCGACCGCTACGAACTGGTGCCGGAGGGCGATGACCGCATCGCCGGCCACGACACCGCGGTGTTCCTGCTGCGCCCGCGCGACACGGAGCGCTTTGCGCAGCGGCTGTGGGCCGACAAGGCCACCGGCCTGCTGCTGCGAACCGATGTGATCGGCGGCGATGGCCGCGTGCTGGAAAGCGCCGCCTTCACCGACGTGACCATCGGCGTCAAGCCGCAGCCCGACGCGGTGCTGAAGGCGATGAAGATGCTGGACGGCTACCGTGTGCTCAAGCCGGTGCTGACGCCGGCCAGGCTGGAAGCCGAAGGCTGGCAGCTCAAGAGCCCGGTCAAGGGCTTCCGGCAGATCCGTTGCGTCAAGCGCTCGCTGGACGCGGCCAGCCCGAACGACCAGGCCGCCGGCCCGGCCGACATGCTGCAGGCGGTGTACTCCGACGGCCTCACCCATGTGTCGGTATTCATCGAGCCCTACAGTGCGGAGCGGCACCGCCAGGCCGTCGAAACCTCGATCGGCGCCACCCACACGCTGATGGAGCGTCATGGCGACTGGTGGGTCACCGCGATGGGCGACGTGCCGCTGGCCACGCTCAAGAAGTTCGGCAAGGCGCTGGAGCGCCGTTGAACCGCAGACCAAGACAACGAGTTCGGGAGTCTTCATGGGATTGAACATTGCCGTCCGCAGGCCTGACTGGCGTGCGGCTGTTGCGGCGGGCCTGTGTGCGCTGTCGCTGGCGGGTGTGCCCGCCGTCGGCCAGGCGCAGGCGCGGGAGCTGCCCGACTTCACCGAACTGGCCGAGCGCATGAGCCCGACCGTGGTGAACATCCGCACCACCGAGCGGGTGCGCAGCGCCCAGGGCGGCGGCGAGATGGACGACCAGATGCGCGAGTTCTTCCGGCGCTTCGGCATCCCGCTGCCCAACACGCCGCGCCGCAACGGCCCGCCCACCGCGCCCGATGAAGAATCCGCACCGCAGCAGCGTGGCGTGGGCTCGGGCTTCATCCTGAGCGCCGACGGCTTCGTGATGACCAATGCCCACGTGGTGGAAGGCGCCGACGAGGTCATCGTCACGCTGACCGACCAGCGCGAGTTCAAGGCCAAGATCATCGGCTCCGACAAGCGCACCGACGTGGCCGTGGTCAAGATCGACGGCACCGGCTTTCCCTTCGTCAAGACCGGCGACGTGAACAAGCTGAAGGTGGGCGAATGGGTGATGGCCATCGGCTCGCCCTTCGGCCTCGAGAACACCGTGACCGCCGGCATCGTCAGCGCCAAGCAGCGCGACACCGGCGACTACCTGCCGCTGATCCAGACCGACGTCGCGATCAACCCCGGCAACTCGGGCGGCCCGCTGCTCAATCTGCGCGGTGAGGTGGTGGGCATCAACTCGCAGATCTACAGCCGCTCGGGCATGTTCGCCGGCATCTCCTTCGCCATTCCCATCGACGAAGCGATGCGCGTGGCCGACCAGCTGCGCGCCACCGGCCGCGTGGTGCGGGGCCGCATTGGCGTGACCATCGCGCCCGTCACCAAGGACGTGGCCGAGTCCATCGGTCTGGGCAAGCCGGCCGGCGCGCTGGTGCAGGGCGTGGAAGAGGGCGGCCCGGCGCAGAAGGCCGGCATCGAGGCGGGCGACATCATCACCAAGGTGGACGGCCGCACCGTCGACAAGTCCGGCGACCTGCCGCGCATCATCGGCAACACCAAGCCAGGCGCCAAGGCGACGCTGCAGGTGTACCGCCGCGGCGCCACGCGCGACCTGGCGGTGACCGTGGCCGAGCTGGAGCCTGATCAGGCGCGCCGCGTGGCCAAGGCCGAGTCGCCGGCTTCGGCGCCGAAGACGGCCATCGGCCTGACGGTGTCCGACCTGACCGAGGCGCAGCGCAAGGAGTTGAAGGTGCGTGGCGGCGTGCGGGTGGAGCTGGCCGAAGGTGCCGCGGCCCGGGCCGGCTTGCGTGAAGGCGATGTCATCCTGTCGGTGGACAACGTCGAGGTGGTGGACGCCAGGCAGTTCAATGCCGCGGTAGCCAAGCTCGACCGCACCAAGCCGGTCAGCGTGCTGGTGCGCCGTGGCGAGTGGACGAACTACGCAGTGATCCGGCCGAGCAAATGAACCCGACATCCGACGGCGGCGGCGGGGCTTTCCGGGATGCGGAAAAACCCCGGCGCCGGCAGGTTGGACACGGGCATCCGGCAGTTAGTACTCGCTGACTTTCACCCCGCAAAGCGGCCGGGATTGCTGCCCGCGACAGCTACAATGCATTGTTGTTGAGCCGCTTTGGCGGCCGTTCCGCGCACAAGTCCAAGGTTCCCGTTCTGTCCCCAGAACATCCACAGCCACCTGTGGATAAGCTGTGTACAGAATTGCGCTGTTGGCGACCTGCAACGAAGAAATCCAGCAACGGCGCGGTTTCCAGCCAAGTCCTTTTGGCTACAATGAAGGCCCAACAAGCAGTTGCCATACGTTTTGTTGGAAGGCGCGTCTCCTCTTTGGACGTGCCTTTTTTTTATGTGCGGCTCGGCGCCCGGCGCCCGCACGGCAGGCCTTTGCCGTGACAGCAGCAGCCAACTTCGTGTCCATGGACCACATCCGCAATTTCTCCATCATTGCCCACATCGACCACGGCAAGAGCACGCTGGCCGACCGCATCATCCAGCGCTGTGGGGGGCTGAGCGACCGCGAGATGGAAGCGCAGGTGCTCGACTCGATGGACATCGAGCGCGAGCGGGGCATCACCATCAAGGCGCAGACCGCCGCATTGCAGTACAAGGCCCGCGACGGCCGTGTGTACAACCTCAACCTGATCGACACGCCGGGGCACGTCGACTTCTCGTATGAAGTCAGCCGTTCGCTGTCCGCCTGCGAAGGCGCGCTGCTGGTGGTCGATGCATCCCAGGGCGTCGAAGCGCAGACGGTGGCCAACTGCTACACCGCGCTCGACCTGGGCGTGGAGGTGGTGCCGGTCCTCAACAAGATGGACCTGCCGTCGGCCGACCCCGACAACGCCAAGGCCGAGATCGAGGACGTGATCGGCATCGACGCGACCGACGCCATTCCCTGCTCGGCCAAGACCGGCATGGGCATCGACGAGATCCTCGAAGCCGTCATCACCCGCATGCCTGCGCCCAAGGGCAATCCGGAAGGTCCGCCGCGGGCGATGATCGTCGACGCCTGGTTCGACAACTACGTGGGCGTGGTGATGCTGGTGCGCGTGGTCGACGGGCAGATCCGCAAGGGCGAGCGCATCCGGCTGATGGCCACCAACACTGTCTACCCGATCGAGCACCTGGGCGTGTTCACGCCCAAGAGCGAGAACCGCGAGGCGCTGAACGCCGGCGAGGTGGGCTTCGTGATCTGCGGCATCAAGGAGCTGGCCGCGGCCAAGGTGGGCGACACCGTCACCTTGGAAAAGAAGCTGCCCAACAACGCCGGCCCGGCCACCGAGGCACTGCCCGGCTTCAAGGAAATCCAGCCGCAGGTGTTCGCGGGCCTGTACCCCACTGAAGCCAGCGAGTACGACCAGCTGCGCGACGCGCTCGAGAAGCTCAAGCTCAACGACAGCTCGCTGCGCTTCGAGCCCGAGGTGTCGCAGGCGCTGGGCTTCGGCTTCCGCTGCGGCTTCCTGGGCCTGCTGCACATGGAGATCGTGCAGGAGCGCCTGGAGCGTGAGTTCGACCAGGACCTGGTGACCACCGCGCCCAGCGTGATCTACGAGGTGGAGCTGAACGACGGCACCGTGCTGCAGGTGGAAAACCCCAGCAAGATGCCCGACCCCGGCCGCATCCGCGAGATCCGCGAGCCCATCGTCACCGTGCACCTGTACATGCCGCAGGACTACGTGGGCGTGGTGATGACGCTGGCCAACCAGAAGCGCGGCGTGCAGCTGAACATGGCCTACCACGGCAAGCAGGTGATGCTCACCTACGAGATCCCGCTGGCCGAGATCGTGCTGGACTTCTTCGACAAGCTCAAGAGCGTGTCGCGGGGCTATGCCTCGATGGACTACGAGTTCAAGGAGTACCGCGCCGCCGACGTGGTGAAGGTGGACATCCTGATCAACGGCGACAAGGTCGACCCGCTGGCCATGATCGTGCACCGTTCGCAAAGCCAGTACCGTGGCCGCGCCGTGGCCGCCAAGATGCGCGAGCAGATCCCGCGGCAGATGTACGACGTGGCCATCCAGGCGGCCATCGGCGCCAACATCATCGCGCGCGAGAACATCAAGGCGCTGCGTAAAAACGTGCTGGCAAAATGCTACGGCGGGGACATCACCCGCAAGCGCAAGCTGCTCGAAAAACAAAAGGCCGGCAAGAAGCGCATGAAGCAGATCGGCTCCGTCGAGGTGCCGCAGGAAGCGTTTCTGGCCATCCTACAAGTGGACGATTGATGGGACCTCTGACCGGTTTGTTGTACGGCCTGCTCGCGATTTACCTCGGGGGCTGGTTCCTCGGGTTCTGGGTGGGCAACTTTGCGCTGCTGCTGTTCGTGCTGACGGTGGTGACGCTGGCTTATTGGCTGGCCGAGCGCCTGCGCTTCCAGCCGGCCCGCGCCGCGGCCGCCGCCGCGCTGACGGAGCAGGCTGCCGAGCGCAGCGCCGAGCTGCAGCGCTCGGGCATCGACAAGCACGACGTCGACGTGACCGAAGCCCGCCGCAAGCTGCTGATGCAGCCCTGGTGGCTGGACTGGACCGCGGGCCTGTTCCCGGTGATCCTGGCGGTGTTCCTGCTGCGCTCGTTCCTGTTCGAGCCCTTCAAGATCCCGTCGGGCTCGATGATCCCGACGCTGCTGGTGGGCGACCTGATCCTGGTGAACAAGTACCACTACGGCATCCGGCTGCCGGTGATCAACAAGAAGATCATCCCGCTGAACGAGCCGCAGCGGGGCGACGTGGTGGTGTTCCGCTACCCGGTGGACCCGCGCGTGGACTACATCAAGCGCGTGGTGGGCGTGCCCGGTGACGAGGTGGCCTACATCAACAAGCGCCTGACCATCAATGGCCAGCCGGTGCCGGTGACGCCGCTGCCCGACTTCTACGACGAGGACAGCCGCCGCTACGCGCAGCACTTCTCCGAGAAGCTGGGCAACGTGGAACACCAGATCCTGAACGACAAGGACCGGCCGGCCTTCATCCCGGGTTCACACGCCTTCCCGTACAGCGACCAGTGCAGCTATACCGCCGAAGGCGTCACCTGCAAGGTGCCGGCGGGGCACTACTTCATGATGGGCGACAACCGCGACAACTCGCAGGACTCGCGCTACTGGGGTTTCGTGCCGGATGAGAACATCGTCGGCCGCGCCTTCTTCGTGTGGATGAACTTCGGGAACCTCGGGCGCATCGGCGCATTCCACTGACCATGTCGACGATCGCACACCACCGCACCCGCCAGCGTGGCATCACGCTGATCGGCCTGCTGTTCTGGGCCATCGTGATCGGCTTCGGCGCGCTGATCGTCATGCGCGTGTTCCCGACCGTCAACGAGTACCTGACGATCAAGCGGGCCGTGAACAAGATCGTCGACAGCGGCGCCACCACCGTGCCCGAGTTGCGCGCCGCGTTCGACAAGCAAAAGGAGATCGAGTATTCGATCTCCACCATCAGTGGCAAGGACCTCGACATCACCAAGGAGAACGAGCGCATCGTGATCCGGTTTGCGTATGACAAGCAGATCGAACTGGTGGCGCCGGTGTACCTGCTGATCAAGTACGAGGGCCGCTCGAACTGAGGACCGCCTTATGGTCGATGCACGTTTCGACGCGCTGCAGCAGCGCCTGGGATACCGCTTCACGCAGCAGAAGCTGCTGGGCCGCGCGCTGACGCACCGCAGCGCCGGTGCCGACCACAACGAACGGCTGGAATTCCTGGGCGACGCGGTGCTCAGCACCGCGGTCTCGGCCATGCTGTACGAGCGTTTCGGCGACTCGGACGAAGGCGACCTGACCCGCGTGCGGGCCCACCTGGTGCGCGAAGAAAGCCTGCACCGCGTGGCGCTGGCCCTGGGCCTGCCCGAGGTGATCCGCCTGTCCGACGGTGAAGCCCGCGGCGGCGGCGCCCAACGCGCCTCCATCCTGGCCGATGCGCTGGAAGCGGTGATCGGCGCCACCTTCCTGGACGGCGGCTTCGAACCGGCGCAGGCCCTGGTGCGGCGCCTTTTCGGCGACGTGATCGCCAATACCGAGATCGACAGCTGGAGCAAGGACGCCAAGACCGAACTCCAGGAATGGCTGCAGGCGCGCAAGCTGCCGGTGCCGGCCTACCGCATCGTGGCCACCCGCGGCCAGGCGCATGCCCAGACCTTCGAGGTCGAATGCGGCGTGCCCGCGCTCGGCCTGGTGGAGCAGGGCGAGGGCAAGTCACGCCGCACCGCCGAGCAGGAGGCGGCCCGCCGCATGCTCGAGGCCCTGAAGGCGTCCGACCGCCCCGGCGGCCCGCTCCGATCCTAGAAAGACATGATGAACGACACCGCTGCAACGCCTGAAGGCGCATCCGAAGGCGAGGGCGGCGAACACGGCGAGCCCTCCGGTCAACGCTGTGGCCTGGTGGCCATCGTCGGCCGCCCCAACGTGGGCAAGAGCACGCTGATGAACGCGCTGGTGGGCCAGAAGGTGAGCATCACCTCCAAAAAAGCCCAGACCACCCGGCACCGCATCACCGGCATCCGCACGCTGGAGGAGGCGCAGTTCGTCTTCGTCGACACGCCCGGCTTTCAAACCCGCCACAGCACCGCGCTGAACCGCACGCTCAACCGCACGGTGCAGGGCGTGCTGGCCGACGTGGACGTGGTGCTGTTCGTGGTGGAGGCCGGCCGCTTCGGCCTGGACGACGCCAAGGTGCTGGCGCTGCTGCCCGAGAACAAGCCGGTGCTGCTGGTGGCCAACAAGCTGGACGCGGTGACCCGCCGCGCCGAGATGATGCCCTGGCTCAAGAGCATGCAGGAGCGGCGCAACTTCGCCGAGTTCGTGCCGATGAGCGCGCAGAAGATGCCCGAGGTGGAGCGCCTGCTGGGCATCGTGCGGCCCTACCTGCCCGAGCAGCCCTGGTTCTACGAAGAAGACGCGCTCACCGACCGCACCGACCGCTTCCTGGCCGCCGAGCTGATCCGCGAGAAGCTCTTCCGCCTCACCGGTGACGAGCTGCCCTATACCTCCACCGTCGTGATCGACAAGTTCGAGGAAGAGGGCCACCTTCGCCGCATCGCCGCCACCATCATCGTGGAGCGGGACGCGCACAAGGGCATGATCATCGGCGACGGCGGTGAACGCCTGAAGCGCATCGGCAGCGAGGCCCGCCAGGAGCTGGAGCGGCTGATGGACTGCAAGGTGTTCCTGGAGCTGTGGGTGAAGGTGCGGTCCGGCTGGGCCGACAGCGAAGAGCACCTGCGTTCCTACGGCTACGAGTGAGCCCAGCAGTCCCCGCTTGAAGACCCACGCCGCCTACGTCCTGCACCAGTACGACTGGAGCGAGTCCAGCCTCATCATCGACCTGTTCACCCGCGATCTCGGGCGGGTGGTGGTGGCGGCCAAGGGCGCCAAGCGGCCCTATTCGCAGCTGCGGCCGGTGCTGCTGCCCTTCCAGCGGCTCAACGTCGGCCTGGGCAAGCCGCCCAAGCACGAAGAGGCGTCGGACATCCAGAACCTGCGCGGCGCCGAATGGGCCGGGCCGGCGGCGGTGCTGCGCGGCCATGCGCTGTTCAGCGGCTTCTACCTCAACGAATTGCTGCTCAAGCTGCTGGCGCGCCACGACCCGCACCCGCGCCTCTTCGATGCCTATGCCCAGACGCTGGCCGCGGTGGCCGGGCCCGACGACCAGCGCGCGCAGGCGGCGCTGCGCGCCTTCGAGCTGACGCTGCTGCAGCAGATCGGTCTGCTGCCCGACCTGGCGCTGGTAAGCCACACGCAGGAAACGGTGGACCCGGCGGCGCGCTATGCGCTGCAGCCGGAGGCCGGCGTGCTCGAGGCGCCCGATGGTCCGTTTGCCGGCGGCCACCTCATCGGCCTGCAGGCTGCGCTGGAGCATGGCAGCCTGCCCGCGCTGCAGCAGGCCTGCGCGGTGCCGCTGGGCCCGCTGCGCGGGGCGCTGCGGGCGCTGCTTCACTATCATCTGGGCACACCGCAACTACGCACGCGCCAGGTGATGCTCGATGTGCAGAAGCTCGTCGACAGTGCCCGCGCCCCACGATGAACCCGCTGATCGCATCCGAGGCCGCTGGCCGGCTGGCGCCCACCGCCTTGTCGGTGAACCTCAACAAGGTGGCGCTGCTGCGCAACACCCGCCACCTGGGCATTCCCAGCGTCACCCGGGCGGCCGGCATCGTGCTGCAGGCCGGGGCCAACGGCATCACCGTGCACCCGCGGCCCGACGAGCGCCACATCCGCGGCAGCGACGTGCATGAGCTGGCCGAGCTGCTGCGCCGCGACTGGCCGCACATCGAATACAACATCGAAGGCAATCCCTTCCACAACCTGATGGACTTCGTGCGGGTGGTGCGGCCTGCGCAGGCCACCTTCGTGCCCGATGCCGAAGGCCAGTTCACCTCCGACCATGGCTGGCAGCTGCCCGCCGACATCGAGCGGCTGGCGCCTGTGATCGCCGAGACCAAGGCGCTGGGCGTGCGCGTGAGCCTGTTCATGGACCCCATCCCCGAGGCCATGAAGCTGGCCCGCGAGGTGGGCGCCGACCGCGTGGAGCTGTACACCGAGACCTATGCCAGCGCCTGGGGCACGCCGCGCCAGGCCGAGGTGCTGGCCGGCTTCACCGCCGCTGCCGAAGCGGCGCTGGCCGCCGGCCTGGGCGTGAACGCGGGCCACGACCTCAACCGCGACAACCTGGCCGACTTCCTGCGCGCCGTGCCCGGCGTGCAGGAGGTGTCCATCGGCCATGCGCTCATCGCCGATGCGCTGGAGCTGGGCTACACCGCCACCATCCGCGACTACCAGCGCTGCATCGCCGCAGCCTACCCCGGGTGATCTACGGCATCGGCACCGACATCTGCGACGTGCGGCGCATCGCGCGCACGCTCGACCGCAAGAGCCAGCGCTTTGCCGAGAAGGTGCTGGGCCCGCATGAGATCGAGGTGTTCCGCGCCCGCTTCGCCAAGGTGGAAGCGCGCGGCATCAGCTATCTGGCCACGCGCTTCTCGGCCAAGGAGGCGTTCTCCAAGGCCATCGGCATGGGCATGCGCATGCCGATGACCTGGCGCGCCTGCGAGGTGGTCAAGGCCGCCAGCGGCAAGCCCGAGATCCGCCTGCACGGCGAGCTGGCCACCTGGTTCGCGGCGCGCGGCCTGCGCGCGCATGTGTCCATCACCGACGAGACCGACTACGCCGCCGCCTTTGTGGTGGTGGAACGCGCCGAGGGCTGAACACCCGTGCCGGCTGGCCGACAATGGCCGGATGCACAGCCCTCAAACCCATGCGCCCGTCATCCTCGACGTGGCCGGCACCGAACTCAACGCCGACGACCGCCGCCGCCTGCAGCATCCGCTGACCGGTGGCCTGATCTTCTTCGGCCGCAACTGGCAAAACCGCCACCAGCTCACCGCCATGGCCGCCGAGGCCAAGTCCCTCCGGCCCGACCTGCTGATCGCGGTGGACCATGAAGGCGGCCGCGTGCAGCGCTTTCGCACCGATGGCTTCACCCACCTGCCGCCGATGCGCGCGCTGGGCGAGCTGTGGATGCAGGACGCGATGCGTGCCACCGACGCCGCCACCGCCTGCGGCTATGTGCTGGGCAGCGAACTGCGCGCCTGCGGTGTGGACCTGAGCTTCACCCCGGTGCTGGACCTGGACCATGGCCAGAGCGCCGTCATCGGCGACCGCGCCTTCCACCGCGACCCGCGCGTGGTGGCGCTGCTGGCCAAGAGCCTGATGCACGGCCTGCTGCGCGCCGGCATGGCCAACTGCGGCAAGCACTTTCCGGCGCACGGGTATGCGAAGGCCGATTCGCACCATGCCAACGCGGTGGACAAGCGCTCGCTCAAGGCCATCCTGGCCGACGACGCCAAGCCCTACGACTGGCTGTCCACCAGCCTGAGCAGCGTGATGCCGGCGCACGTCACCTTTCCGAAGGTGGACAGCCAGCCGGCGGGCTTCTCGCGCCGCTGGCTGCAGGACATCCTGCGCGGCCAGCTGGGCTTCCAGGGCGCCATCTGCTGCGACGACCTGAGCATGGAAGGCGCGCGCGTGGCGGGCAGTGCGCTGGAAGGCGGCATCGCCGCGCTGAATGCCGGCTGCGACCTGCTGCTGCTGTGCAACCAGAGCATCGTGGACGGCGGCGCGCCGGTGGACGACCTGCTGGACGGCCTGCTGAAGGCCCAGGAACAGGGCCGCTGGGAGCCTGATGCCGCCAGCGACGACCGCCGCCTGGCGCTGCTGGCACAGACCGCGCCCATCCCCTGGGACGAGTTGATGCACTGGCCCGACTACCTGCATGCGATCACGCGGCTGCCCTGAGCTGACGCAGGCCTGAAATGAACAACGCGCCTTTCGGCGCGTTGTGTTTTTCTATCAGGCGTCGAAGGGCATCTTCATCTGCCCGAGGTCCTTGCGCGTTTCCACCAGCGTCAGCTTGCCTTCGTCGATGACGACCACCGGCTTGGGCTCACGCGGCACGTGCACCGGCTTCGGCTCACGCGCCATGGCTTCCTTGGCGGCCCGCACCTTGTCGGCGTCGGAGTTCACCCACTCCAGGCCGGCGGACTGCGCCAGCTCGGCCAGGCTGGCCATCGGCAGCGTGTAGGCCGCAGGGGCCGGCGTGGCTGCCACAGCGGCGGGCGCCGGGGCTTCCTCAGCGACCACCGGTGCGGCGACCGGCGCGGTGGCGGCGGCCACCGGCAGCGTCTCGCCATCGGCGGCGGGCAGGTAGGCCATCACCGGGGCGGCTGCGGGCGCGGGAGCCGGTGCCTCGGTCTCGACGCTGTCGGCCGGCTGCACGCCAGCGCTGATGGGCAGCGGCGGCTCGGCGGCGACGCCGGCTTCCAGCGTCTCGTCGCGATCTTCGCGGCGGTTGCGCTCACCACGGCCACGGCGGCGGCGGCCTTCACCGGCCGGGGCATCGGCGCTGGCCGGGTCGGCGGTGGCGACGTCGCCCACCACGTCGGCGGCAGCCACCACCACCGGCTCACCGGTCGCTTCGGCCGGCACCACGGCGCCTTCGGCCGGCACCACGGCGACTTTGGCTTCGGCAGCCTGCACGCCTTCCGGCAGCTCGGCACCTTCTTCACGGCCACGGCCACCACGGCGGCGGCGGCGACGGCGGCCGTCACGCTCGGCGTTGTCGCCCTCGGCGCCATCGGCCGGCTGGCTGTCGACGAAAGCCGGTTGCGCCGCCTGCACGTCGGCAGCCTCGGCGGGAGCCAGGCTCACGTCACGCTCGGGGCGCGGGCCGCGGCGGCCCTCACCACGTTCACCACGCTCACCACGCTCACTGCGTTCGCCACGCGGCGGGCGGGCGGCGCCTTCCACGGCTTCACCGGCGGCAAAGGCCTGCACGGTTTCGGCGCTGCGCGGTGCATCACCCTCGGCCCGCTCACGGCGGCCCTGACGGCCCTCGCGGCGTTCGCCATTGCGGCCTTCGCGGTTGTCGCCACGGCCTTCGGCACTGCGGTCGGCACGGTCTTCACCGCGGCCGCCACGGCCGTTGGCGTCGGCCGTGCGGCCTTCTGCCGGCTTGCCATCGCGGCGCTCACCACGCTCACCACGCTCGCCGCGGTTGCCGCCGCGCTCGTTGCGGTCACCGCGTTCGCCACGCTCACCACGGCCACCGCGGCGGCCGTCACGGCCTTCGCGCTTGTCGCCCGCAGGCGTGGGCGTGGCCGGTGCTGCCACCGGCGCGGCCACCGGGGCCGGCGCAGGCGCCGCTTCCGGGATGCCGAACAGCTTCTTGAGGAAGCCGAAGAAGCCGCCGCTGGCCGGGGCCGGCGCAGGTACGGGCACCGGGGCCGGGGCGGGCACGGGTGCGGCCACCACCGGCGCGGGCGCCGGGGCGGGCTTGGGCGGCGAGATGGGGGCGGGGGTCTCGGGCAGGATGCCCTTGATCACCGGCTCCTGCTTGGCCTTCTTCTCGTTGGCGTCGCGGCGGCGGGTGATGCCGACCTCGTCGTCCGGCTCCTCGACCATCGTGTAGCTGGCCTGCAGGCCCTCCAGGCGCGGGTCGTCGTGGCGCAGGCGCTCCAGCCGGTAGTTGGGCGTGTCCAGGTGCTTGTTGGGCACCAGCAGCACGGTGATGCGCTGCTTCAGCTCGATCTTGGTGATCTCGGTGCGCTTCTCGTTGAGCAGGAAGCTGGTCACCTCCACCGGCACCTGCACATGCACGGCGGCGGTGTTTTCCTTCATCGACTCTTCCTGCACCATGCGCAGGATCTGCAGCGCGGAGCTTTCGGTGTCGCGGATGTGGCCGGTGCCGTTGCAGCGCGGGCAGGTGATGTGGCTGCCTTCGCTCAGCGCGGGGCGCAGGCGCTGGCGGCTAAGTTCCAGCAGACCGAACTTGCTGATGGCGCTGAGCTGCACCCGGGCGCGGTCGAAGCGCAGCGCGTCACGCAGGCGCGTCTCCACCTCGCGGCGGTTCTTGCTCTCCTCCATGTCGATGAAGTCGACCACGATCAGGCCGCCCAGGTCGCGCAGCCGCATCTGGCGGGCGATTTCATCGGCCGCTTCCAGGTTGGTGCGGGTGGCGGTTTCCTCGATGTCGCTGCCGCGGGTGGCGCGGGCCGAGTTGACGTCGATGGACACCAGCGCTTCGGTGTGGTCGATCACGATGGCGCCGCCCGAGGGCAGGTTCACCGTGCGGCTGAAGGCCGTCTCGATCTGGTGCTCGATCTGGAAGCGGCTGAACAGCGGCGCGTCGTCACGGTAGCGCTTCACGCGATTGGCCGTCTCCGGCATCACGTGGTTCATGAACTGCTGCGCCTGATCGTAGATGTCGTCGGTGTCGATCAGGATCTCGCCGATGTCGGCGGTGAAGTAGTCGCGGATCGCGCGGATCACCAGCGACGACTCCTGGTAGATCAGGAACGCGCCTTTGCCCGCCTGTGCCGCGCCGTCGATGGCGGTCCACAGCTTGAGCATGTAGTTCAGGTCCCACTGCAGCTCGGCGGCGGAGCGGCCGATGCCCGCGGTGCGGGCGATCAGGCTCATGCCCTTGGGGTATTCCAGCTGCTCGAGGTTTTCCTTCAGCTCTTCGCGGTCTTCCCCCTCGATGCGGCGGCTGACGCCACCGCCGCGCGGGTTGTTGGGCATCAGCACCAGGTAGCGGCCGGCCAGCGAAATGAAGGTGGTGAGTGCGGCGCCCTTGTTGCCGCGCTCTTCCTTTTCCACCTGGACCAGCAGTTCCTGGCCTTCCTTGATGACCTCGTTGATGCGGGCGTTCTTGACGTCCGCGCCTTCCTTGAAATACGAGCGGGAGATTTCCTTGAACGGCAGAAAACCGTGGCGATCCTCGCCGTAATCGACGAAGCAGGCTTCCAGCGAAGGCTCGACGCGGGTGACGACGGCCTTGTAGATATTGCCTTTGCGCTGTTCGCGCCCTTCCAGTTCTGTTTCGAAGTCGAGCAGTTTCTGCCCGTCGACGATCGCCAGACGCCGCTCTTCCGGCTGCGTGGCGTTGATCAGCATGCGCTTCATGTGCACTCCAAACGTGACACGTCCCCTTCCGCGAGGAAGGCGACTCACCGATGCACGAGCACTCGTTTGGAACCGGAAGGAATCGCCCTGGACTGCGGTGGTGATCGCGATGCGATCAGCGGTGCAGCGTTGGCGCGTGCGTCGCAGGCTCCGGCGAAGGTGCTGGCGGCGTGACTTCCCGGGCGCGCCGTGCGGCGCACGGCGGCAGCACGGCAGGGGCCCCGGCCGGATAGGCGCGGGACCGCAGGCGGCGGCTGGAGGGGAATGACGGCGACAGCATGCGCTGGGTCACTGGACGCGTGGGCCTGGCCGTTGAGGGCCAGGCACCAGGAAACCTTGTTCTTGCCGTTGCGACGACCTACATCGGCCGCGCTCGGGTGGGTTCTTCGACGGTGTCTCTTCCGCGGAACCCCCGGGGCTGCCGGGTCACTTGGGGACCGGGCCCGCCGCGGGCGCACTACGTTGCATCACCTGGTTTTCGGGCTTTCGCCCACTGGCCGCGTTGGTGGAGGGGCGCCCGGGTAAACTTTTACGACTCAAGCACTAGCAGCACCAACGTGGTCGCGCGGATTATAGAAACAAAAGCCGACGCGCCTGCCGTGCAACGGCTGGTCATCGACGAAAACTCGGCCGGGCAGCGGCTGGACAATTTTTTGCTGCGGGTGCTCAAGGGCGTGCCCAAGACGCATGTGTACCGCGTCATCCGCTCGGGCGAGGTGCGCGTCAACAAGGGCCGCGCCGGCGCCGACACCCGGCTGGAACTGGGCGACGAGGTGCGCGTGCCCCCCGTGCGCCTGCCCGACCGGCAGGACGCGCCCGCCGCGCCGCCGCGCGAATTTCCGCTGCTGTACGAAGACGATCACCTGCTGGCCATCGACAAGCCGGCCGGTGTGGCGGTGCACGGCGGTAGCGGCGTGAGCTTCGGCGTCATCGAGCAGCTGCGGCGCGCGCGGCCGCAGGCCAAGTTCCTGGAACTGGTGCACCGGCTGGACAAGGAAACCTCCGGCATCCTGCTGCTGGCCAAGAAGCGCAGCGCGCTGACCGCGCTGCAGGACCAGTTCCGCGCCCGCGACACCGGCAAGACCTACGCGGCGCTGGTGATCGGCGCCTGGCCGGCCAGCCGCAAGGTCATCGATGTGCCGCTGCACAAGTTCCTGGACGCTGCCGGCGAGCGCCGGGTGCGCACCGCCGTGGGCGAAGACGAAGGCAAGCGCTCGATCACGCTGGTCAAGGTGGCGGCCACCTACGCGCGCTTCTCGCTGCTGGACGTGACCATCAAGACCGGCCGCACGCACCAGATCCGGGTGCACCTGCAGCACGAGGGCCATCCCATCGTCGGCGACCCGAAGTACGGCGATTTCGAACTCAACCGCGAGGTGGCGCGCGGCCCGCTGCGCTTCGGGCGCATGTTCCTGCACGCGCGGCGCCTGGCGTTCGACCATCCTGCCACCGGCCAGCGCATCGAGCTGGCTGCCGACCTGCCCACCGAGTGCCAGCAGTTGCTGGCGAGCCTATGACCCAGAAAGCCCTCCGACCCCGCCGTTTCGACCTCATCGCCTTCGACTGGGACGGCACGCTCTTCGATTCCACCGCGCTGATCGTGCAGTGCATCCAGGGCGCGGCGCGCGACATCGGCGTGGCGGTGCCCAGCGATGCCGACGCGGCCTACGTCATCGGCCTGGGCCTGCACGACGCCCTGCAGCACTGCGTGCCCGGCCTGCCGGCCGAGCGCTACCCCGAGCTGGGCGCGCGCTACCGCCATCACTGGTTCGCGCGCCAGCACGAGGTGCTGCTGTTCCCCGGCACGCTGGAGATGCTGAACGACCTCAAGGCCCGCCACCACTGGCTGACCGTGGCCACCGGCAAGGGCAAGCGCGGGCTGGACGAGGCGCTGGCCCATTCCGGCCTGGTGGAGATGTTCGACGGCACCCGCACCGCCGACCGCACCGCCTCCAAGCCCGACCCGCTGATGCTGCATGAGCTGATGCGCGAGTTCGGCGCCGACCCCGAGCGCACGCTGATGATCGGCGACACCACCCACGACCTGCAGATGGCCGCCAATGCCGGCGTGCCCAGCGTGGCGGTGAGCTACGGCGCGCATGAGCCCGAGGCCTTCGAGGCCTTCGAGCCGCTGTTCGTCGCGCACTCCACCCGCGAACTGCACGACTGGCTGCTGCAGCATGCCTGAGGCCGCCCTGCCGCCCGCGGCCGCCGAGCTGCCGGCGCAGCACCTGTGCGCTTCGGCCGACCTGGCCGAGCGGGGTCAGGCGCGGGTGTTCGACCTGCTGCTGTACGGCGCGCCCGCCCGCGGCTTCGCGCTGCGCTTCGATGGCCGCGTGGTGGGCTACGTCAACCGCTGCGTGCACGTGCCCACCGAGATGGACTGGCAGGAAGGCCAGTTCCTGGACATGGACCGCCGCTGGATCCTGTGCTCCATCCACGGCGCTGCCTACGAGCCGGCCGACGGCCGCTGCGCGGGCGGCCCCTGCGGCCGCGGCAAGCTCACCGCCATCACGCTGCAAGAGCGTGACGGCCAGGTGTATTGGTATCCTTCACGCGACATCCGGCCCGTCAGCTTCGACGCGCCGCCCTCCGAAAGCGCCCCTGCATGATCCCCCAAGACGACGCGCCGCCGGCACAACCGCTGCCGCCTTCCAGCGCTGCCCCCACGCCCGCACCCGCCCCGGTGCCGCCCGCTGCCGCGCACACGCTGCGCACCACCCACCTCGAATCGGCCGTCGAGCAGTTGGCCGACGGCCTGCTGCGTGAGCGCCGCAGCGACCGTCGCTGGCGCGTGTTCTTCCGCATCGTGTGGCTGGCCGTCGCGCTGGCGGTGCTGTACGCCCTCTTCGTGCAGCGGGTGCAGCATGCGGCGCCCACCGGCCCGCACACCGCGCTGGTGGAAGTGCGCGGCGAGATCGCCGCCGACACCGAGGCCAGCGCCGAGAACATCAATGCCGCGCTCAAGTCCGCCTTCGAGGACGTCAATGCCAAGGCGGTGGTGCTGCGCATCAACTCGCCGGGCGGCAGCCCGGTGCAGGCCGGCATGGTGTACGACGAGATCCGCCGCCTGAAGGCCAAGCACGGCAAGAAGGTCTACGCGGTGGTCGAGGAGATCTGCGCCTCGGGCGCCTACTACATCGCCGTCGGTGCCGACGAGGTGTACGTGGACAAGGCCTCCATCGTCGGCTCCATCGGCGTGCTGATGGACGGCTTCGGCTTCACCGGCCTGATGGACAAGCTGGGCGTGGAGCGCCGGCTGATCACCGCGGGTGAAAACAAGGGCATGCTGGACCCGTTCTCGCCGCTGCCCGAGCGCCAGCGTGCGCTGGCCCAGGCCATGATCGACCAGATCCACCAGCAGTTCATCGCGGTGGTCAAGGAAGGCCGCGGCAACCGGCTGAAGGAAACGCCCGACACCTTCTCGGGCCTGTTCTGGAACGGCGAAGAGTCCATCAAGCTGGGCCTGGCCGACCACACCGGCTCGCTCGACTACGTGGCGCGCGAGGTGGTCAAGGCCGAAGAGGTGATCGACTACACGCCCAAGGAAAACGTGGCCGAACGCCTGGCCAAGCGCTTCGGCGCGGCCATGGGCGAAGGCGCCGTGAAGGCGCTGCGCTCGCTGGGCTCCATTCGCTGAGCAATGGCGAGGAGGTTCCGCCGGGCCGCCCCAAGGAACCTGCGCCCCCCCGGGGGGCTGCGAGCGCAGCGAGCTTGGGGGCTACGTCAGAACTGGAGGAAGGTGACGCCCAGCCCCAGGCTGGTCTGGCGGAAGTTGTAGTCCGTCAGCGTTTCGCCATAGCCGCTGAACATCTGCAGGTACCAGCGCAGCCCGTTGGGCTGCTGCTTGAACACCGGGTAGGTGTACTCGAACTGCAGCGCGCCGTAGTGGCTGTTTTTCAGCGTGGTGCGGTACAGCAGCGAGGCGGTGGACAGCCCCGAGGCCCAGTTAAGCTGGAATTCGCCACGGCCGCGGTAGTCCACCAGGTCGGGGTTGTTGTCGTCCTCGATCGACTCCTTCAGCCGCCGCAGGAAGCGGGTGCTGAACGACCAGTCGCCGCGCTCGAAGCCGGCCCCCAGGTACACCCGGTTCCAGCTGCGCGACAGCGGGTCGGACTGACCGTTGGACTGGTGCGCGATGCCCAGCTGCGTGTAGCGCCACTGCCAGCCGAAGGGCAGGCTGCGCAGGCCCGGCGTGGTGGCCAGCACGTAGGTGGCCTCGGGCTCGTAGTCGGTGTTGCGGAAGGGTTTGGAATCGGCCCCGGTGTACACCTGCCAGGTGGCCTGCTGGGTGAAGGCCAGCCACAGGTCGGCATTCGGGAACACCAGCCCCTGGGCCACCTTGGTGCGCAGAGACACCTGGAACTTGGCCTCGACGCGGCGCGCGTTGGGCTGGTTTACCGCTGCCTGCGTGGGCGAGCTGGGATTGCGGTTGATGCGGTCGGTGTAGCGCGCCGGCAGCACGTAGTTGGGCCGGTAGCCCACGAAATTGAAGGTGCCGCGCTTGTCCTGCGGGTCCAGCTCCCAGTACTTGGACAGCAGGCTCTGCTCGCCCGCCGGGCTGTTGGCCGGGGCCAGCGGCGTGTCCTTGGGCGCCAGCACCGAGGTGGCGGGCACGGCCGAGCCGTCGGCCGGCGTGGGCGGTGCCACCGGTGCCGCGGGCGCCGGGTCGGCCGGTGCACGGCCGGCCAGGTTGTCGTAGCAGGCCAGGCGATCGGCGGCGGGGCCGATCGCGGCGCAGTCGGCCATCGTCAACCGTTGCACGCTGGGGGCGGGTGCCGACGCAGCCACGGTGGCCGGCACCTGCTGGGCGGCGGCGGGCAGGCCGGCGGCGGCCAGGGTGCCTGCCAACAGCGGCAGGGCCAGTCGGTTCGGCTTGGCGCCCGAGGGCGGAGAAGAAGGTGCGTTCATCGTGGACGGCTGAATTTGGCGCGCAGTGTAGAGGCGGGCGCCGGGCGCACCGTCAGCCGTAGGCAACTCATGGGCCTGTAACCAGGCCTCTCACCAGGGCAGGCCGGGCGCGGTCCGCACCCGGCCGCTGTCACAACCAGCCGGCGCGGCGGAACCGCCAGGCCGTGAAACCGCAGGCCGCGACGATGATGCCGAGCGCCAGCGGGTAGCCGTACTGCCATTTCAGTTCGGGCATGTGCTCGAAGTTCATGCCCCAGACGCCGACGAAGGCGGTGGCCACCGCGAAGATGCCGGCCCAGGCCGCCAGCCGCTTGGTCACTTCCGACTCCTCGATCGTCACCATCGACAGGTTGACCTGGATGCCGGTGGCGATGGTTTCGCGCAAGGTGTCCAGCGTGCTGTTGATGCGGGTGAGGTGGTCGTACACGTCGCGGAAGTACTCGCGGGTGTTGTCGCACACCCGCGGCACCCGGCCCATGCTCAGCTTGCCGGTGGCTTCCATCAGCGGCGCCACCGCATGCTTGAGCATCAGGATGCGCTGCTTCAGGCCGTACAGGTTCTCGATGTTGGCGCGGCCGCGGCCACGGTCGAAGATGCGGTTCTCGATCTCTTCCAGCTCAGTTTCCAGCTGGTCGATCACCGGGAAGTAGCGGTCCACCACCGCGTCCATCAGCGCGTAGAACACGAAGCCCGAGCCGTGGCGCAGCAGGTGGGCCTCCCGCTCGGCCCGGCCGCGCACGCCCAGAAAGCCCTGCGAGCTGCGGTTGCGCACCGACAGCACGAAGTTGGGCCCCACGAACACATTCACTTCGCCCACGCGCAGGTCGCCGGTGGGCTCGATCTCCACGGCATGCATCACGGCGAACACCATGTCGCCGTATTCCTCGACCTTGGGCCGCTGGTGGCCGTGGCGGGCGTCTTCCACCGCCAGTTCGTGCAGCCCGAACTCCTGCTGCATCTGGCGCAATTCGGCGTCGGTGGCGTCGAGCAGCGCCACCCACACGAAGCAGTCGTCCCGCGTGACGTAGTCGCTGATGTCATCGACGCTGATGTCCGCGAGCTTCTTGCCGTCCTGGTAGACGACACAGTTGATGAGCATGGAACCGGTCTCCTCGTGAGGCGGGCACTGTAGCGCCGCAAACCCGCACGCGCCCTGCAAATGATTCGCAGCAAGACCACGACTCGGGGGATTTGCAGCCTGCGGGCACGGCCCGGCGCGCACAATCCGCACTTGCGCCCACAAGGAGAAGATGCATGCAAGGCGACCCCAAGGTCCTCGAGTACCTCAACGCCCAGCTGAAGAACGAGCTGACCGCCATCAACCAGTACTTTCTGCACTACCGCATGCTGAAGAACTGGGGCTTCGAGAAGCTGGCGAAGAAGGAGTACGAGGAGTCCATCGAGGAGATGAAGCACGCCGACCGGCTGATGGACCGCATCCTGATGCTGGAGGGCCTGCCCAATCTGCAGGACCTGGGCAAGCTGCTGATCGGCGAGGACGCCGTGGAAGTGCTGCGTTGCGACCTGCAGATCGAGAAGGGCTCCCACGGCCTGCTGAAGGACGCCATCGCCTACTGCGAATCGGTGCGCGACTATGTCTCGCGCGAGCTGCTGGAAGATATCCTGTCCGACACCGAGGAGCACATCGACCACATCGAGACCCAGCTCGACCTGGTGGACAAGATCGGCCAGCAGAACTACCTGCAGCTGGCGGTGGGCGAGATCAGCTGAAGCCGCAGAATCCGTAGGTTTTTACAAACGAGAAGGATTCGCATTCTTGTAGACTGGCGGTCAGCTCACTGCTGCCTCCGCCATGATCGTCTGCCTGTGCCACCGAATCTCTGACCGCGACATCCAACGCGCCGTGCGCGAAGGCGTGGCCGACTTTGAAATGCTGCAGGACGACACCTGCATCGCCCGCAACTGCGGTTGCTGCGAAGACTGCGCCCGCCAGGTGTTCGACGACGCGGTGGCTGCGGCCGCGCCCGTACAGGCCGCCACGCAGGTGGTGCATGTGCACCGGCGCGCCGTCGCCTGACTGAGACGCGGCCCCCAAGCTCGCTGCGCTCGCGCCCCCCCGAGGGGGATCTCAGTCCCTTGGGGCGGCCCGGCGGGACTGAGAGCGTGAAAGTCGTTCAGGCCGCCGGCGGAATGCGCAGCATCTGGCCCGGGTAGATCTTGTCCGGGTGCGTGAGCATCGGCTTGTTGGCCTCGAAGATGACCGGGTACTTGTTCGGGTTGCCGTAGAACTGCTTGGCAATCTTCGACAGGTTGTCGCCCGACACCACCGTGTACCACTGCGATTCGGGCTCGGCCGCCTGGGCGACCACCAGCAGGTCGTTCACACCGGCCACGTTCTGCACGTTGCCGCAGCACAGCAGCAGTTTTTCCTTGGTGGCCTGGTCGGCCACCGTGCCGCTGACCGTCACCGTGTTGGTGGCGCCATCGAACTGGATGTCGATGCCATCGGTCGACAAGTTCTGCGAACGCACATAGTTGGCGATGGCTGCGCTGGCCTTCTCGTTGAGCGCCGCCACGTCCACCGCAGCGGGTGCGCTGGCGGGGGCCGCCTTGGCTTCGCCGATGTGGAACAGCTTCTCGCCGGCTTCCTTGATGAAGGACATCAGACCCATGGAATTCTCCTCGTGTAAGGGGTGAAGGCCGCTGATGCTAGGCACCGGGCATGCCTGTCGGCGTGCCCCGGCGCCGCCGGGCGGCCTATGTCACGAAGAGCGTACCGGCCATCATGCTCCGCGCAACAGCCCCTTGGTTTCGATGAAATCGATGACCTCGGCCAGCCCGGCGTGCGTGCGCAGGTTGGTCATCACGAACGGGCGGTTGGGCCGCATGCGCCGGGTGTCGGCTTCCATCACACCCAGGTCGGCGCCCACGTGCGGCGCCAGATCGGTCTTGTTGATGACGAAGAGGTCGCTCTTAGTGATGCCGGGGCCGCCCTTGCGCGGAATCTTCTCGCCCGCCGCCACGTCAATCACGTAGATCGTCAGGTCGCTCAGCTCAGGGCTGAAGGTGGCCGCCAGGTTGTCGCCGCCCGACTCGATGAACACGATGTCGGCATCGGGGAACTTGTCCAGCATGCGGTCCACCGCCTCCAGGTTGATGGAGGCGTCTTCGCGGATGGCGGTGTGCGGGCAGCCGCCGGTTTCCACGCCCATGATGCGTTCAGGCTCCAGCGCGCCGGCGACGGTGAGCAGTCGCTGGTCTTCCTTGGTGTAGATGTCGTTGGTGACGACCACCAGGTCCCACTTCTCGCGCATCGTCTTGCATAGCATTTCCACCAGCGTGGTCTTGCCGGAACCCACCGGGCCGCCCACGCCCACGCGCAGCGGCGGCAGTTTCTTGGTGCGGCGGGGAATGTGGTGCAGGGCGGTGCTCATGGTGGGGTGCTGCTTCAGGCAGAAGGCGTTCAGGAACGGAAGAGGCGGGAGTACTGGGTTTCGTGGCGGGCCGAGAGGATGGCCAGCATCGGCGTGAAGGCCTGGCGGTCGTCATCGGTGCAGGCCAGGGCGGACTCGACCACGGCAGGGATGCGCTCCAGCAATGCCTGCAGGATGCGCTGGCCCGCGCTCTGGCCCAGCGGCACGGCCTTGAGGGCGGCCTGCACCATGTTCTCGGCCCAGCCGAAGGCATGGGCTTGCAGCGCGGCCTCGGCCGGTGCGCCGCTGCGGGCGGCGGCCAGCGCAAAGGCCACCGGCCAGGTGGGCGCGGGCGCCAGCGCTGCTAGCGTCGCCAGCCGCGGGTCGTCGCGCGCGTCGCTGTTGCGCAGCCATTCCACCAGCGAGCGGCCCATCTGCTCGGCCTGCTGGCGCAGCTCCTGGCTTTCACGCGTGTGGCGCACCCAGTCGTTGAGTGCGGTGATGCGGGCCACGTCGTGCCGCTGCCAGGCGGTGAAGGCCTGGGCCAGCACCGGCAGGTCGGCGCGGCCGAGTGCCAGCGTCAGCTGGTCCACCAGCCAGTCGCGGGCGGCGGCTTCACCGGTCACCAGGCCGGCATCGACCGCGGCTTCCAGGCCTTCGGAGTAGCTGAAGCCGCCCACCGGCAGCGCCGGCGAGGCCAGCCAGATGAGCTGCAGCAGCGCGGGCGCGGGCAGCGGCGCGGGCAGGGCGGCGGAGCTCAATGCGAATGGCCGTGGTCGTGCCCGCAGCCAGGGCCGTGCACGTGCGGCGTGGGCGCAGCGGCGATGGGGATGGCGATGGGCTTGCAGGCGGGCGCCGGCGCGGCGGCGTGGCTGTGGTCGTGGTCGTGGTCGTGCGCGTGATCATGGTCATGCGCGTGGCCGTGGTCATGGCTGTGCGAGTGCCCATGGTCATGGCCGTGGGCGTGTCCGTGCCCACCTGCCGCGTACGCGCCGCCTTCCGGCTCGAAGCCCTCGTTCGCCTCGGTGACGATCAGGTGCATGGACCGCAGCATGTCGGCCAGCACGTGGTCGGGTTCCAGCTTCAGGTGGTCGGGCGTGAGCTGCAGCTGCACATGGCGGTTGCCCAGGTGGTAGGCCGCGCGCAGCAGGTCGAAGGGCGTGCCGTGCTCGCTGCAATGGCGCACCACCAGCACCGGCTGCGGCGCCGCTTCCACGCGAATCAGCGAGCCGTCCTCGGCCACCAGCACGTCACCGCCGCGCACCACCGTGCCACGCGGCAGGAACACGCCCAGCGTGCGGCCCTGGCTGTCGGTGGCATCGAAACGGCTTTTCTGCCGCACGTCCCAGTCCAGCGCCACGCTGGCGGCGCGCTTGAGCAACACGGCGGCCAGGCCGCGGCCTTGGGGCATCAGTTTGTTGACGGTGAGCATGGTTGTGGGCGGTGAGGGAAAGCGGAAATACTAACAACCGTCACTTCAATCCCGCAGCCTGACATGACGGCCCTCAAACTCATCTCGATCGACGACTCACTGGGCGTTGCGTTGCCTGACGATCTGCTGGCGCGCCTGCAGCGGAAAGCAGGGGACAGCGTGTGTCTGACCGAGGAGCAGGGGCGCCTCACGCTGAGGCGTGCCTCGACCTTGTTGGACAGCCAGATGTCCGAGGCGCGCCGCTTGATGCAGCAACGCAGCGATGCCCTTCGCAAGCTGTCCGAATAGCTCAGAACAAGAAATACCGCTGTGCCATCGGCAGCACCTTGGCGGGCTCGCAGGTCAGCAGCTCGCCGTCGGCGCGCACGGTGTAGGTCTGGGCGTCGATCTCCATGCGGGGGGTCAGGCTGTTGTGCACCATGTCGGCCTTGGTCACGCCCCGGCAGCCCTTCACCGCGGCCAGCGGCTTGTGCAGGCCATAGCTCTCGGCCGCACCGTTGGCCAGTGAAGCCGCGCTGACGAAGGTGAGTGAGGTGCGGTGCAGCGCACCGCCATAGCTGCCGAACATCGGCCGGTAGTGCACCGGCTGCGGCGTGGGGATGGAGGCATTGGCATCGCCCATCGCGGCTGCGGCGATGAAGCCGCCCTTGAGGATGAGGCTGGGCTTGACGCCGAAGAAGGCTGGGCGCCAGAGCACCAGGTCGGCCCACTTGCCCACCTCGATCGAGCCCACCTCGTGCGACACGCCGTGCGCAATCGCCGGGTTGATGGTGAGCTTGGCGATGTAGCGCTTGACGCGGGTGTTGTCGTTGCGCTCGCTGTCGCCGGGCAGCGCGCCGCGCTGCTGCTTCATCTTGTGCGCCGTCTGCCAGCAGCGCAGCGGCACTTCGCCCACGCGGCCCATGGCCTGGCTGTCGGAGCTGAACATGCTGATCGCGCCCAGGTCGTGCAGGATGTCCTCGGCGGCGATGGTCTCGCGGCGGATGCGGCTTTCGGCAAACGCCAGGTCCTCGGCGATGGACGCATCGAGGTGGTGGCACACCATCAGCATGTCCAGGTGCTCGTCGATGGTGTTGACCGTGTAGGGCATCGTCGGGTTGGTCGACGAGGGCAGGAAGTTGGCCTCGCCCACCACCTTCATGATGTCGGGCGCATGGCCGCCGCCCGCGCCTTCGGTGTGGAAGGCGCACAACGTGCGGCCCTTGGTGGCCGCGATGGTGTTCTCGACGAAGCCGGACTCGTTCAGCGTGTCGGAGTGGATCGCCACCTGGATGTCGTGCAGCTCGGCCACGCCCAGGCAGTTGTCGATGGCCGAAGGCGTGGTGCCCCAGTCCTCGTGCAGCTTCATGCCGATGACGCCGGCCTCGGCCTGCTGGTGCAGCGCCTCGGGCCGGCTGGCGTTGCCCTTGCCGAAGAAGCCGATGTTCATCGGAAAGGCGTCGGCCGCCTGCAGCATGCGGGCGATGTTGCTGGGCCCGGGGGTGCAGGTGGTGGCCAGGGTGCCGGTGGCCGGGCCGGTGCCGCCGCCGATCATCGTGGTCACGCCGCTCATCAGCGCTTCTTCGATCTGCTGCGGGCAGATGAAGTGGATGTGGCTGTCGATGGCGCCGGCCGTGACCACCATGCCTTCGCCGGCGATGATCTCGGTGCCCGGGCCGATGACGATGTCCACGCCCGGCTGCACGTCGGGGTTGCCGGCCTTGCCGATGGCGGCGATGCGGCAGCCCTTGATGCCGATGTCGGCCTTGACGATGCCCCAGTGGTCGATGATCAGCGCGTTGGTGATCACGCAGTCGGCTGCCTCGTGGGCGCCCGGACCGTTGGGCACCTGGCCCTGGCCCATGCCGTCGCGGATCACCTTGCCGCCGCCGAACTTCACTTCTTCACCGTGGCCGCCCGCGGCCAGGGTGTAGTCCTTCTCCACCTCGATGACGAGGTCGGTGTCGGCCAGCCGCAGGCGGTCGCCCACGGTGGGGCCGAACATCTCTGCGTAGGCGCGTCGTCCGATGCGTGCCATGTTGTTGCGCCCCTTCAGAGTTGGCCCTGCACCAGCCCACGGAAACCGTAGACCGTGCGTGCGCCGGCGTAGTCCACCAGTTCCACCGTGCGCTGCTGCCCGGGCTCGAAGCGCACCGCGGTACCGGGCGCGATGTTCAACCGCATGCCGCGCGCGGCGTCGCGGTCGAACTGCAGCGCGCCGTTGCACTCGGCGAAGTGGTAGTGCGAGCCGACCTGGATCGGCCGGTCGCCGGCGTTCTCGACCACCACGGTCAGCGTGCGCCGGCCGGGGTTGAGTTCATGTTCGCCGTCGTCGATCAGCAGTTCACCGGGCACCATCGTCCGCCCCTTCAAGCCAGCAGCAGGCCGGCGCCCACCACCGCGGTGGCGCCACCGGCCAGGCGGCCCAGCCAGGGCGCGCGGTCACGCAGCGCAAAGCCCAGAGCCAGGCCGGCCGCATGCAGCACGGCCGTGGCAGCCACCATGCCGGCCAGCGCGGCGGCGCCGCCCAGCTCGGTGCCATGTGCCGCGCCGTGGAACAGCGCGAAACCGCCCACCAGGGCCGAGGCCGCCATGGCCGGCAGCCGGCTGCGCAATGCCACCAGCAGCCCCAGCACCAGCAGTGAGGCAGCGATCATCGGCTCCACCGCCGGCAGGCGCAGCCCGGCAGCGGCGGCCAGCGCGCCGACCAGCAGCAGCGCGGCGAACACCAGCGGCAGCCGGGCCGCGGTGCCCAGGCGTTGCAGCCGGCCGCCGTCGCTTGCCGTGGCCGGCAGCGACAAAGCGCCCCAGGTGCCGACGGCCAGCATGGCCAGCAGGTGATCCAGGCCGGTGAACGGGTGCAGCAGGCCGGCGAGCAGGCCGTGATGGGCTGCACCATCCTGGCCCACGTGGGCACTGGCGATCAGCGGCAGGGCGGCGGCGGCCAGGCCCAGCAGGGCGGCGCGGCGGGGGCGATGGGTCATCAGGCAGTCCTTCTTCTAGAAGCAGCAAGCCCACGCAGGCGCCACAACGGTGCGCCCGCGGGTGGGGCTATGCAATGGGTTGGTGCACCGTCACCAATTTGGTGCCGTCCGGGAAGGTGGCTTCGACCTGGATCTCGGGGATCATCTCGGCGATGCCGTCCATCACGTCGGCCCGGGTGAGCACGGTCTTGCCCTCGCTCATGAGGGCGGCGACGCTTTTGCCGTCGCGGGCGCCTTCCATGATGGCGGCGCTGATCAGCGCCACCGCCTCGGGGTAGTTGAGCTTGAGGCCGCGGGCCTTGCGGCGTTCGGCCAGCAAGGCGGCGGTGAAGATCAGGAGCTTGTCCTTCTCGCGGGGCGTGAGTTCCATGGGACTTCTTTCAGCAGGATGGATGCCAGTGCCGCGGCTTGGTGCGTTTCTTGATGGTCCATGCCCATGAAGGACGACAGTGGGACCGCGCCGCCGCAGCGCCTGGACGATGCGCCGCAGCGGGTGGTCAAGGTGCGCCGCGACTACAACAGCTGGGTCGGCAGCGAGACCATGGAGGACTACGCGCTGCGCTTCACCGCGCGCTCGTTCCGCAAATGGTCGGAATGGCGGGTGGCCAACACGGCCTTCGGCGCCGCCTCCTTCCTGGTGCTGGAAGCGGTGGGCGCCACGCTGCTGGTGCAGTACGGCTTCGCCAATGCCTTCTGGGCCATCCTGTGCACGGGGCTGATCATCTTCGCGGCCGGCCTGCCCATCAGCATCTACGCGGCGCGCTACGGCGTCGACATGGACCTGCTGACCCGCGGCGCCGGCTTCGGCTACATCGGCAGCACGCTCACCTCGCTCATCTACGCCAGCTTCACCTTCATCTTCTTCGCGCTCGAAGCGGCGGTGATGGCCTATGCGCTGGACCTGGCTTTCGACATACCGCCCGCCTGGGGCTACCTGATTTGCGCGCTGGTGGTCATTCCGCTGGTCACCCACGGCGTGACCATGATCAGCCGGCTGCAGGTATGGACGCAGCCGCTGTGGCTGCTGATGCTGGTGCTGCCCTTCATCTACGTGTTCCATGCCTACCCGGGCGTGCTGGGTGAGCTGTCGGGCTATGGCGGCGCCAACGACACGCCGGCCTTCAGCCTGCTGGGCTTCGGCGCGGCGCTCACGGTGGGCATTGCGCTGATCACGCAGATGGGCGAGCAGGCCGACTACCTGCGCTTCATGCCCGAGCCCGACACGCCGCGGGCCAAGGTTCGCTGGTGGGCCGGCGTGCTGGTGGGCGGGCCGGGCTGGGTGGTGCTGGGCGTGGTCAAGATGCTGGCCGGCACGCTGCTGGCCTACATCGCGGTGTCGCACATGGTGCCGGTCGAGCGTGCGGTCGACCCCAACCAGATGTACGTGAACGCCTGGAACCTGGTGTTTCCGCACTACGGCTGGGCGGTGGCGGCCACGGCGCTGTTCGTGGTCATCTCGCAGCTCAAGATCAACGTCACCAATGCCTATGCCGGCTCGCTGGCCTGGAGCAACTTCTTCGCGCGGCTGACGCACAGCCACCCGGGGCGCGTGGTGTGGGTGGTGTTCAACACCCTCATCGCGCTGATGCTGATGGAGCTGGACGTGTTCCAGGCCCTGGGCCACGTGCTGGGGCTGTACTCCAACCTGGCCATCAGCTGGATGATGGCGGTGGTGGCCGACCTGGTGATCAACAAGCCCATGGGCTGGAGCCCGCGCGGCATCGAGTTCAAGCGCGCCTTCCTGTACGACGTCAACCCGGTGGGCGTGGGCGCGATGGGCATCGCATCGGTGCTGTCGGTGGCGGCGCACATGGGCGCCTTCGGCGAGCTGGCGCAGGCCTTCTCGGCCGTCATCGCGATGGTCACGGCCTTCGTCGTGTCGCCGCTGATCGCCTGGGCCACCGGCGGCCGCTACTACCTGGCGCGGCACGACGGCGCCGGCCCGCCGCCGCCGGTGGTGCCGGGGCGGCGGATCTTCCGGCTGGTGCCGGTGGCGGGGGAAGAGCGCGCGGCGCAGCCCGCGGCCCTGAAGCACTACGGCCTGCAGCGCTGCTGCATCTGCGAGCGCGACTACGAGCACGACGACATGGCCCATTGCCCGGCCTACCAGGGGCCGATCTGCTCGCTGTGCTGCTCGCTGGACGCGCGCTGCGGCGACCTGTGCAAGCCCGACGCGCGGCTGTCGGCGCAATGGACGGCGCTGCTGCGCAAGCTGATGCCGCGGGCGCTGTGGCCGTCCATCGACTCGGGCCTGGGCCACTACCTGATGGTGATGCTGATGGTGGTGCCGGTGCTGGGCCTGCTGTTCGGCGCGTTGTACGCGCATGAGCTGCGGCTGCTGGGCGAGGCCGGCGTGGCGGTGCAGCCCGCGCTGCGCCTGGGCTTCATCAAGGCCTTCGCGGCGCTGCTGCTCATCTCGGGCATCGTGGCGTGGTGGCTGGTGCTCACGCACAAGAGCCGGCAGGTGGCGCAGGAAGAATCCAACCGCCAGACCCAGGCGCTGCACGAGCAGACGCAGGCGCTGCAGCGCGAGGCCGAATCGCACCGCCGCACCGACGCCGCGCTGCAGCAGGCCAAGCGTGCCGCCGATGCGGCCAACCAGGCCAAGAGCCGCTACATCACCACCATCAGCCATGAGCTGCGCACGCCGCTCAACAGCATCCTGGGCTATGCCCAGCTGCTGGACGAGGACGAGCACATGCCCGAGCACCGCAAGCGCGCGGTGAGCGTGATCCGCCGCGGCGGCGACCACCTGCTGAGCCTGATCGAAGGCACGCTGGACATCGCCCGCATCGAAGGCGGCAAGTTCAGCCTCAGCCCGCAGCCGATGCGCTTTCGCGAATGCGTGCATGAGCTGGCGCGCCTCTTCGAGCTGCAGGCCGCAGGCAAGGGCATCGCCTTCGAGCCGCAGATCGCCGACAGCCTGCCCGACGTGGTGCGGGCCGACGAGAAGCGGCTGCGGCAGATCCTGATCAACGTGCTGGGCAATGCGGTGAAGTTCACCGCGCAGGGGCGGGTGAGCTTCCGCGTCAGCTGGGCGCGTGAGCTGGCCCGCTTCGAGATCGAGGACACCGGCCCCGGCATGAGTGAAGCCGAGCTGGAGCGGGTGTTCGAGCCCTTCATGCGCGGTTCGGCCGCCGGCATGTCGGCCAGCGGCGGCACCGGCCTGGGCCTGACCATCGCCAAGATGCTGACCGACCTGATGGGCGGCGAGATGCGGGTGCACAGCGAGCCCGGCGTCGGCAGCCGCTTCACCATCCGCCTCTTCCTGCCCGAGATGCGGGCCGAGCTGACCCGGCCTGCCGAAGCGCCGCGCCGGCGCACCGGCTACGTGGGCGCGCGCCGCAAGGTGCTGGTGGTGGACAACGAAGAGGTGGACCGCGGCTTCCTGGCCAGCGTGCTGGAGCCGCTGGGCTTTGAAGTGGCGCAGGCCGCTTCGGGCGAAGAGGCGCTGGCCCGCGTGGCAGGCCTGGCGCCCGACGCCATCCTGATGGACCTGGCCATGCCCGGCATCGACGGCTGGGAGACGCTGCGCCGGCTGCGCGCCCAGGGGCTGAGTGCCGCGCCCGCGGCCATCGTCTCGGCCAATGCCTTCGACAAGGGCCTGGACAACGACGTCGGCATCACGCCCGAGGATTTCATGGTCAAGCCGGTACGCATCGGCGAGCTGCTGGACTGGCTGGGCCGCCGGCTGCAGCTGCAGTGGATCGACGCGGCCGCCGCCTCATCCGTGCCGCGGGTGATGCTGGTGGCCGAAGGCGGCCAGGTGCCGCTGCCGCCGCGTGCCGAGCTGGAGGCGCTGGACAAGCTGGTGAGCCTGGGCTACGTGCGCGGCATCACTCGCAAGCTCGACGAGATCGAGGCCGCGCATGCGGATTCGGCCCGCTTCGTCGCCCGCATGCGGGCGCTGGCGCAGGGCTTCCAGCTCGATGCGATGCACACTGCGCTGCGCGATGCATTGGGCAGCGCTTCCGTTTCATGAGCATGGACACCTCCGGTTTTGACCGCAGCGCGGGCGACGTGGTGCTGATCGTCGACGACCAGCCCGACAACCTCTCGATGCTGCACGACGCGCTGGACGAGAGCGGCTACACCGTGCTGGTGGCCACCCACGGCGAGGCCGCGTTGCAGCGCGCCGCGCAGGCGCAGCCCGACATCGTGCTGCTGGACGCGGTGATGCCGGGCATGGACGGCTTCGAGGTGGCGCGGCGGCTGAAGGCCGATGCGGCCACCGCGGCCATCCCCATCATCTTCATGACCGGCCTGACCGAGACCGAGCATGTGCTGGCGGCCTTCGCGGCCGGCGGCATCGACTACGTGGCCAAGCCCATCCGCCCGCGCGAGGTGCTGGCCCGGCTGGCCGCCCATGTGAACAACGCGCGCCAGACCCACCAGGCCCGCAGCGCGCTCGATGCCTTCGGCCACGCCAGCCTGGTGGTGCGCGCCAGCGATGGCCGGCTGGTGTGGCAGACCGCGCTGGCGCGGCAGATGCTGCAGCAGTGGTTCGGCGGCGACAGCCCGTGGACACCGCCACCGCTGCTGGACTGGGTGCGCCAGCAGGTGGCGGCGGGCGCAGCGGCGGGCGTTGGCTCGCAGGCCGGCTCGCTGGTGCAGGGCGCGCGGCGGCTGCATTTCACGCTGCATGAAAGCACCGGCGAGGACGAATGGCTGATCGTGCTGCGCGAGGCCAACGACGCCGCGATGCTGGAAGGCATGATGCTGGCCTTCAAGCTCACCGCCCGCGAGGCCGAGGTGCTGTACTGGGTGGTCAAGGGCAAGACCAACCGCGACGTGGGCGACATCCTGGGCGCCAGCGCCGCCACCGT
This sequence comes from Aquincola tertiaricarbonis, assembly GCF_023573145.1. Classification (GTDB taxonomy): domain Bacteria; phylum Pseudomonadota; class Gammaproteobacteria; order Burkholderiales; family Burkholderiaceae_C; genus Aquincola; species Aquincola tertiaricarbonis_B. The sequence continues at coordinate 2,759,602 of NZ_CP097636.1, read as the reverse complement.
GAAGAAGCATCTGGAGCGGGTGTACGAAAAGCTGGGCGTCGAGACCCGCACCGCCGCCGCGTCGCTGGCCATCGAGCGGGTGCGGCAGCTGGCAGGCTAGGGGCATGAAGCTCAAGCACATCGAGGTCTTCAACGCCATCATGCTCACCGGCAGTGCCAGCGCGGCGGCGCGGCTGCTGCATGTCACGCAGCCGGCCGTCACCCAGGCGCTGCAGCATGCCGAACTGCAGCTGGGCTATGCGCTCTTCACCCGCCAGCGCAACCGGCTGGTGCCCACGCGCGAGGCGCAGTCGCTCTACCCCGAGGTGCAGCGCTTGATGTCGCAGCTGGAATCGGTGCGGCGCATCGCCAGCGCGCTCGGCAGCGGCGAGGACAGCGAGCTGCGCATCCTCATCGTGCCTTCGCTAGCGGTGCATGTGCTGCCCGCCGCGCTCAAGCGCTTCAAGCGCCGGCATCCGCAGCGACCGGTGTCCATCCAGACGCTGCACACCCGCGAGATCGCCCGCGCCATCGCGCTGCAGGAGGGTGACGTGGGCATCGTCTACGGCAACGTCTCGCACCCCGCGCTGCATGAAGAGCGGGTGGCCGTGGGCCGGCTGGTGTGCGTCACGCCGCAGGGCGAACGGGCCGACCGCCGCACCACGGTGGCGCTGGAAGACGTGGTGCGCACGCCCTTCATCCGCATCGACGAACGCGACCCGGTGGGCGCGATGCTGGCCGACCAGTGGACCCGGATGGGCCACACGCCGGCCGCCGGCATCACGGTGCAGACCCACCACATCGCGATGCTGCTGGCCGAGCAGGGCTTCGGCCCGGCCATCATCGATTCGTTCACCGCGCACGACAGCCGCAGCCGCAGCCTGCATGTGCGCACGCTGCTGCCCGAGGTGCCGGTGGAGGTGCGCGCGCTGCTGCCGCAGGGTCTGCGCTCGCCGCAGCCGGTGGCGGATTTCATCGAGGCGTTCGGGGCCGCGGCAGCCGCAGCAGCTTGAGTGGTACCCCAAGCTCGCTGCGTCAGCCGTTGCCCGGCTCCACCACCGCCAGACTGTCGCAGCCGCTGCCGGCCGAGATCCAGCGCAGCGCCAGGCGGCGCAGCACCGGCGCCAGCCAGCGCAGTGCCCGGGGCAGGTGGCGCGCCGGTTCGGTCACCAGGCCGCAGCGGTAACGCTCGCCAGCCCAGCGCAGCGCGCGGCAGCGGCCGGTGCGGCGCCGGCTTACCAGCATGCCGGCCGGGCAGGGTTCGGCCGCGCAGCACACGCCGCAGCCGTTGCACGGCTGGCCGGGCGAGGGCTTGGCGGGCGCATCGCTGCGCAGCAGGAGGACACGGGGCATGGCCGCATCATCGGCGCCCCCGCGGCGGCGTAGCGGGCTGAAAAGCGGGGCGCTGCCTGCGCTGCTCGGCCGTCTCAGGCCGTCACGCGAAAGGGTTCAGGATTCAGTGGCGGCGTCTCGCCGGCCATCAAATCGGCCAGCAGGCTGGCACTGCCGCAGGCGAGCGTCAGGCCCAGCGCGCCGTGGCCGGCGTTCAGCCACAGGCCGGGCCAGCGGGTGGGGCCCACCTGCGGGCGGCCGCTGGGGGTGGCGGGGCGCAGGCCGGTCCAGGGTTGCACGTCGTCAAAGCGGCAGGCGCCGGGAAAG